>NZ_JBBODE010000001.1:335540-671080 GCF_038002765.1 Peribacillus sp. FSL H8-0477
AGATATACATTAGCAGTCATAAATTACTATATAAGTGTAATCGTCTTCATAACCCCTAATTTGCAATAAATAGTATAGTAACTAAGATGATTATCGGCAACCCAACAATTAAGATAGTATAGATATTGCTTTTTTAATCTTCCTTTCGTTTTTGAAGATTTTCTCAGACATTTTATAAATCATTAACCCAATGAATCCTCCTGCAACATTTAAAATAACATCATCAATATCTGTTGCTCCTACAGTAAAGAAATATTGAACAACTTCAATAAATAAGATAACTAAGAAAATGTAAATTAGATTTTTATTGATAGATTTTGTTGTGTTTTTGGAGAATCAAATAGATGCCTGCTGGAATGAACATTAAAATGTTTCCCCAAATATTCATATCAATAATTCTTGTCCCACCAATTCCGTTATCAACTATGATAAAATTTTTTATGGAATGAAACGGTATTAAATTTACACTTCTGATGCTATCTCTACCTATGAACACTGTATAGGTTAATAATAGTAGGTAAAAAAGTAAAATAGTTAGTACGGGATAGTTAAGATTTTCTTCATCATGTAATCGACCTTTCGTTTTAAAGAATGTTTCAAGTATAAATGAGAAATCTTAAGTAATTGTAAGGATAATTCTTAAGAAATTCTTAAATTTCATCTAATCTGTTTTTCTGAGTTTATCCTGAATCTTATTTAATCGCTAACCCGTTAATTTATTTGCATACCTTTTATCTGTTTTTTTCTTGTGGTGCGATATCATTTTCACTTAAAAACTTCAATAAATCATTCCTCAGTTGCACTATTTCATTGTTTGCATTACTCCCATAATCCGAAAGCATCATATCCTTCACCATTTTAGTACGCAGCCATATCATAAAGAAAAAATCCAAAATGATATCCGGACATTTTAGCAGCATTTTAAATGCAGATGGATTAATCACAACATCAGCTTCTTGTATTGCGCTTAAATACGTTTTTAAAGTGACTGTTATTTGGTGTGCCATTTTTCTGGTTCTAACTGTTTTTGCATCAATTAGTTTATTTTCAGCATATAAAACGCTAAGCATGGCAATGTCCGATACTGAATGTGTAATTAGATACGCTTTCATATTCTTATTCATTGTATAGGGAAGTTTGACTGTATTTAATAAGTTTGCTATGTTTTCTACACGTTCTGTCACTACACCACTAATTTCTCCAAACACTGTAGCCGCTAGAATCTTTGGTGGAAATCGAGCATACAAAATTCCATTTTTAATCTGCCCGCCAGCACCCGGAAAAGCTGGTAAAAGTTTATCTCCAACAATATCTACCCATGAATAAAATCCATTTGATTTACTAATCATTGTAACAATATTTTTACTTTGATTGTCTTTTAGTGCTACTAACGCTGATTCAGACTGATTGTATCGAACTGTAACGAAAATTAAATCATAGACATCATCATCTTCAAGCGTATCAATGACATTTACTTTAATAGATTTAGCCTCCCCTTTCACATGATACTGCAGGCCATTTTCTTTTAATGTTTTAAATCTATTAGAACGTGCAAAACATCAGCCCCTGCTTCAATGAATTTGATTACGTATGCACTTCCTATCACACCTGCACCAAAAATTAAAATTCTATTTTGTTTTATTGATATAAAAATCTCTCCTTTTTTTTGCGGATTGCAAGTGTTGTCTTGCCAAATAGCATGATGAAAAGCTTTTTACGCTATAAATTCAGCAATCTTCACATTCTTACGTTGGTTGTAGACATTATTTCTTCCATCCTACTGCTATATCATTGGAGGGGAATTCAATAACCAATTTTAATTGAGGGGAATAAATATATCTCTCCCAATTTCTAACTTCTTCAACTCTGTGAATTATTTTAATTAGGTTTGTTTTAATGACATGTTGAAAGTTAAGGTCAATAATATAACATATTTCATTATTTACTTTATGATTTTTCATTACTAGTTCTGCTAATGCACTTTCATAGTCAATAAAGTTAGAAAAGATAGTTTTGTAAAACATATGTGTCCATTCGATTCCATTATAACAAAATGGAAATTCCCTAAATAATTCATCTATGATTTTTTTTGACTCTTCTTTTGATAAAATTTCTACTTCCTCCCCAGAATCAGTATTCGGGAATAAAGAATTAACTTCCTCTAAGATAATTTCGTAGTCTCTTTTTTCATCTTCTTCGATTCCTTTTTGTTTTTGCTTGTCTAGCAATTCTTTTAATCGTTCCTTTTTATCCTTCACTATACTCATCCTAACTATTTATTTGAGCGATCCTATTTATTCCACTTTTCAACACCCATCTTCTTTACCTAGACAGTGGAATTTTTATTAAATAATACCATAAAAGTGGAATTAAACCCTTTTGTCTGACTAGCAACACACCTTACGAAAATAGCCTAAATTAAATCGCTATTGAATTATACTCAGATTACATTGAACTAAGGAGAGACAGCTTAATTCTCTACCTATTCTTATAGGTTATAAGGTAGAAGATTGGGATTCATTACGATTGTAATAATACATATAGCTAACAGAATTGAACCAAATGATAGATACATTAACAATCCATTCTCCTCTTTAAAGAATGCTACACACGCAAAAAACAATCCGACTCCATAAATAGCACTGCCATAAAAAAAGCAGTCAATAGTTGTCATATATGGCAGAAATGGATTTAAAATTTGAATCATTAGCAACAAACCAATTACAGTTAAAGTGATTGATAACATACTATACTTTTTATCCAAATTATCTTCCCCATTCTTTTATGTTCCGCTTTACCCATCTCTACTATAAAGTTTGTAATGAATAGAATGATAGAAAGTAAATTGTTTTATCATTAAATACTGATTTTACTTTCCTCTTTAGATTAGGCAAGTTGTTGTGGTTTCTTCTTTTTAAATAGACCAACAAGCAAAATAACAAGACCAGTTATAAAGATAGTAGGAAAAAATAAAGCGATCAACGCTACCGCCGCAAATCCATCTTTTACAATTACCGCAATAGAAATAGCTAAAGACCATGATAGTATTGGAGCAAATATAATCATGGTTGTTATCCCCCAAAGAATCATTTTCACTTTATATGTCTTACCCTTGCATAAGTATAAAACTAGGGGTGTAAACCCAGCTATGATTAACCCACATATAATTAGTAGTTGTGCAGCCACCATCATAAGCGTAACCCCTTTCATGTTCATCCCTAAGATTGTTTTCTTTCTCTTCGCAAAACGTTGTGGAAGCTAAGAAGGAATCGGTGAAATCGTAGTTTTGAATCACTTTTGACTGAACCCGATTCTCAGTACTATAAGGCTTAGGTTCGTGGAGAAGTTTTATCTCGATTTATTTCATACTCATCCCATATTTGCATGCAGTACCTCCTTTTATCCGTTAAACGTATAATACCAATAAATCCCACCTATTTCCCAGTGTTTAATTAGAAATTATTCACAAAAGAAAACACAAAACAAATAAATTGCTGACAGCTAGTTGGAAAGGACACGTTACCAGATACAAAAACTACCTTGCCCGAATACGGTTCAAACACACTTAACACCAATGTAATTGAATTTAGTGATTGGGTATTTAGTGAGGTAATAACCTTTAATTCATTCTTCTAACAGTGAATTTCATAACAAATATCTTTTATGAAACAAAAACAAGGCATCGGAACCTAGTCCAATGCCTTTCACTATCCTATCTATTAGCTGTGACCGTATCATCCTTTAAGCCCTGACATGGTAATCCCTTGCACAAAGTACTTTTGTCCAATAAAGAACAGGATGAGTAAGGGAATGACTGTGATTAATGATACGGCCATTAGCATTTGAACTTGAGAGGAGCCATATGAATTTTGGAAGAATTGTAACCCAATCGCGAGGGTGAAGTTTTCGTCGCTGTTTAGGTAAATCAACGGACTCATAAAGTCATTCCAGTGAAAAGCGACCGATAAAACGGCGACGGTTATTAAGGCTGGTGCGATGGCTGGTACCAATATCTTATAGAAGATTTGGAATGTATTCGCGCCGTCAATTAACGCAGCTTCGTCTAACTCTTTAGGTATCGTTTTAAAGAATTGTCTTAGGAGAAAAATGTTGAACGCTCCCCCGCCAAAAAATGACGGCACAATCAGCGGTGCTAGTGTATCCAGCCACCCAATTTTAGAGAACAAAATATAGGTAGGAATTAAAAGGACTTGGTTAGGGAGCATCATGGTTCCAAGTACGATGGCAAAGAGCAATCCACTATATCGAGATCTGAATCTAGCAAACCCATACGCAACAACCGCTGCAGACATGACGGTACCTAGAACAGCTAAAGTAGTTACGACCACTGTATTCCACGTATACCTGGTAAAATCAGCATATTGCCAGCCTTCTATAAAATTATCCCAGGTGATGGTTTTCGGTATCAACTTTGGAGGAATTGTATAGACCTCTGTCGGCAATTTAAGAGCGGTTGCTACCATCCACAAAAATGGAAAAGCGAATACTGCCGCTAACACGACTAATAGTACATAATTAATGATTCTAGTAGCTATTTCCATTTTTCCTTTTTTGGCTTTGTATTTAATGGTTGGGTTTTGTATGTTCACCTGTCCCTGCATGTTTCCACCTCCAAAAGTTAATTATCATAATACACCCAATGCTTAGAAGTACGGTTTACAATGAGCGTTAAAATCATAATGATCGAGAATAAAATCCATGCCATGGTTGACGCATAGCCCATTTCACCATATTTGAATGCATGGTTGTAGATATGCATCATGATGGTGTATGTAGCATAGTTAGGACCGCCTTCAGTCAATACATAGGGCTGCGTAAAGATTTGAAACCCATTGATGACGCCGATGACTAAATTAAAAAATAATGTCGGTGTTAACATCGGAAGGGTAATACTAGTAAACTTTACCAATCGATTGGCCCCATCCATCTCTGCACTTTCATATAATTGTTGTGGGATGTCCTGTAATCCCGCAAGTGTGATGATAATGGTGTTCCCGATTGACCAGGACGTCATAATGATGATCGCCGGCATCGCCCATTTCTCATCGCTTAACCAATTGATTCCTTCTATTCCGAAAAACGAAAGAGCGTAATTTATGAGACCGTATTGCGCGTTAAAAATCCATCCCCATAATAACGTCACCGCAACCCCTGCCGTGATAAACGGCACATAAAAAGCGGTTCGGAAAATGGCCATTCCTTTGATATTTTTTTGATTAAGCAGAATGGCAATTATAATCGAAAGGATTAAACTTAATGGAACTGAAACGGCAACAAAATAGAGTGTATTCAGCATCGATTTATAGAAAAGCGGATCTTGACTAAACGCCTTTTTAAAATTTTCTAAGCCGACAAATTCACCGCTGCCTGTCATATCCGCATTGGTAAAGACCAAGATGATTGAATATACGACTGGGTACAAGGTGAAAATCAAAAAGCCTATTATCCATGGTGATATGTACATAAAAAATTGCCTAGATTCCCTTTTTTCCAAACTACTATAATTCTTTTTCATACCATCACCTCTTATTGTATGGATTAAAAAAGGCAGGTGAGGAATGTAACCTTTCCTCACCTTTACAACTCGTTATTTTTGATGAACTTCATCAAGCGCTTTTTGTATTTTTGGTGCATATTTTTCAACAGCCTCTTTTGCTGAACTTTTCTCCGTGGTTATTTCCTCCATCAATTGTTCAAATACGTCTGTCGCTTTATTTAATGCACCGCCCCAAGGAGCCTGCACGGCATCTTCAAGTCCGGACATATAGTCAGTCTGTTTGATATCGGTATTGGGAATCTTCATTTCTGCAAAAGTAGTCTCAGCCGATTCTTTTAAGGCAGGGATCCCAACTTTCGCATAAATATCATTTACCTCTTTATCCATTGAGATTGTCTTGATATATTCCCAAGCAAGCTCCTTATTCTTTGAATCTTTATTCATAGCAAAACCCGTTTGGAATTTGATATTGACACTTTTCCCATTCGGATCTTTAGGAGGTAACACAACTCCCCATTCAAAGTTCTTGCCTACCTTTTTGGCTATATCACCGGCTTCAAATAATCCTAGTGGATACATCGCTGCTTTTTGAGAGACAAACATCGCGTCCGTAGGAATACTATTCGAAGCAGCATCATCAGGCAGTACTTTTTTGCTCACTAGCTTTTCAATTAGCTCCAATGATTTGATCGTTTTTGGATCATCTATAGTCTGCTTCGTCCAATCACTGTTATAGGGACCTCCGCCATAGTAGTAGGTAGCAAAACGATTTTGAACCCAATGGGAAACCATCCCATAGGTTCTGTCGCCTCCAGATCCTGAAGATACCTTTTCAGCGATATCAGCGAAATCATCCCAGGTCCAGTCCTCGGTTGGATAAGGAACTCCGGCTTTGTCGAAAATGCTTTTATTGTATGCCATTAAAAACGTGGATTGCGTGGTCGGCATCCCTTCCCGGTTGCCATCAGGCGTTACATACCCATCGTCCGCCCCTGGGGTGAAATCTGCCACATCGATCTTATCCTTTTCTAAATAGGGAGTTAAATCTTCCAGCCATTTTGACCGAAGCCCTTTCCAGTCAGGAGACATCATAATCACATCCGCAGCATTCCCTGCCGCTAGTGCTGCATCAAGCTTCTGGTCCACACTATCTGCCGGAAGCCATATTTCTTTCACTTTTACGTCAGGATACATTTTTTTAAATACTTTTGTCGCATCCTTCCGAGCTTGTAATTCTTCTCCGCCACCCCATCCCATAATCGTGATTTCACCAGAATTCTTACCCCCATCTTCTTTATTACTGCTTTCACTTGAACAAGCTGTGATAAGAAATAGACATAAACTAGCAAACAATAGCGTTACAAGTTTTTTCATACAGTTTCTCTCCCTTGTTCTATAATTTCAATAACGGCTGCTATACTAAACTCGCAATCTGCCTTGTACTTTCACAAGTCTGATAATTCTGATATTTTTATTCCAGTGTAAACGAAGCTAGATTGGCTCTGCCTTTTCCTGCATACGTAAAATAGAGTGATTGTACCCCATCAGGGATTTCTATATCAGATGCATACTCGGTCCAGACACTCGTATAATTCACTGGGATGCTCGCAAGTACCGGACCATTCCATGATGTTTTCACGTCAAATGTACCGTTACAGTAACCTCTCACCTTGATACTGATACTTTGGATTCCCTGACAATCAAAATATTTAAATCCAGCTGTTGCAGAGTCTGTCATATTAGCAATGTACCCTGTTTCTTCATCCCCATCTTTTCCATCTTGCGTTATTTTCGGAAATTGGGTATCCATCCATAAATCACCTGTGTACATGGCTTCATCGCGACAGAAAAGATTACAGGCAATATACGCAGGGTATTCTCCGCGTCCAGTAAGTGGTCCGTCATTCGAACCACAAGAGGTCATCTCTACCTGTGGAATGGTACCATCATCTAGAAGCTCAATTTTTTCTACACAGCCTTGTCGACTGAAATTCGAACCATTCGTATGTCTATGATAAAAAATGTACCAGTCATCGTTGATCTCCACGATACTTCCATGATTATTCCCGCCGTAAAACATCGGCTTTTCTGCTGGTTTATACGTTTCGATATGCAAGTCGTTATTGCTGACAATAACGCCTCCATAGACAAAATCCTTCGTAGGATGTTTGCTCGTGGCATAACATAGTTCATGCATAACGATAGAAGAGTAGACAAAATAATACGTATCGCCTTTTTTCCTGATTGACGGAGCCTCAAAGAAGGCATGTCCCTCAAAACTACTCCCCGCACTATAGGGTTCACTCGGTGCCACAAACACCGGTGCTTCCACAATCGTCAGCATGTCCGGTCCGAGAACCGTTGCCATCGCCCCGCTTCTTGATTGATCACCTTTCCCACAAAAGCCAGTATATAAGTAGGTTTGATCACCTTCTGTCAATACACCAGGGTCAAACTGAGGTTCGTCCCCCTCTTTTTCGCCTAGTCGAACTCCATCTGCATAGTGGACATACCCATAAAATTCATACTTTCCTGCCGGCGTATCACAGACAGCCACTGAAACAACAGCGACTTTGTCCAGCACATAATACAAATAATACCGTCCATCTGGTCCAACTGTGACGTCAGGTGCATATAAACACATATTTCCAGCTTCATTGAGTGGATCAGCTGTCTTTTTATAAATGACCCCTTCGTATCGCCAATCGCCCATGTCATCTACGGGTGCTGACCAGCATACATAATCATTTAAACAATACGCTTGCCCATTAAAGCGATCGTGGGAGCCGTATACATAGACTCGATCATGAAAGACATACGGCTCTCCGTCTGGTATGTATTCCCATGATGGCAGGTATGGATTAACTCCTTGCTTTTTCATCACTCACTCTCCTCCATTTCTAACGCATGCGTTTGTAGGATGTTTCAACATCCTTCCATCGTTCCGTGTTCGTACACGAAAAAGCCACTATGTCTTCATTTTGACCCTTCTTTCGCCTAACGACCTGCGTGCCTCCGTACCGTGTTCGTACACGATTTAAGCGCTTACATTTTGTTAACACGAACTATATTCGAAGACGATCCTGCCCCTTACAAATCATGAGTTTATACTAACATTCTTACTAAACACGGGTCAACCATTATTTGGAATTTTCTAACTACTTTTTTTAGTCAGTAGTAATCAAATTGAATCACCTTTAATCATCTCATAATCTAGCAAAGGCGTTGGGATAAATTCACGATGTTCAATTCTGTTAATGATGCTTTCTATAGCCTTCGTGCCCAGTTCATTAATGGGATATTTCACCGTTGTTAATCGAGGGGAAACATATTTTAGCATTTCGATATCATCAAAACCCATTACGCCAACATCCTCTGGAATTCTTACCCCTTGTTTTTTTAGAAAATTCATTACTTCTAATGCATAGAGATCAGTTGAACAGATAATAGCGGCTTTTTCATGACTAAAAATGATCTCTTCCAACTCGTTAAGATAGTCTCGATTTTTTACAATATACGGTTTAGTCGTTATCTTATTATTCTTTAGCCCTTCTAAAAATCCAGCAAGCCTCTCTTCTTGCGTATAAATATTTGTTTGCCCCAAATAAGTAAGCGGCGGACTAATATAAATGAATGTTTGATAATGATTTTGACGAACGATATATTCCGTAGCTTCCCTCATGGCTTGACGTTCGCGAACCCCGATGAATTCCCACTTATCAGAAACAAAATTCAAAATGGTAATGATCGGGATTGTCAGCGTACTTAAGTAAGACTCAAATTGCTCTCCCTTATTCACCGTTAACAAGATAATACCATCCACTTTTCGATTCACTAAGTGTTCAATACAGTCAATTTCATCTTTCTTATTTTTATCTGATAGAGTGATATAAACAAAATACCCTAGTTTTCTAGCTTTGACCTCAATGGCATTTAATAATTGGGCAAACGATTGGTTATATAAATCAAACAAGACAACCCCAATCGTATTTGTTTTTCCCATTACTAGACCTCTCGCTGTATAATCCGGTTGGTAATTCATTTCTTCGGCCACTTTGAGGATCTTTTTTTTAGTCTCTTCGCTAATTCCTAATCGATTATTCAGTGCTCGATCCACTGTTCCCGCTGACACGCCACAAGCATTCGCAATATCTTTGATTTTCACCTTCATCGTCACTCACCTCCTTCCAAGCCAACTTAACTTTGTACTTGATACTTACTTTGCTTTTTAGCGATTCGCTTAAAAGCAGTCGCTGCTCCAAACATGATGATGATGGAGATGACACTCATGCTAAAAAACGGAATAAACCCTGGAAGATAGGATATTACCATACAAAAAAATAAGAGCGCGGTCACGATTAAAAGGGTAGTGGGCAGATTTAGGAGCCCAATAAAAAACGCATATTTAAAATAGTGTAGAAATCTTAATTCAAAATGAACATAAACAGGAAAGAAATAGAGAAGGATGAGTAAATAACTACAGGTAATAATCAATAACGGAACACCCAAAACAGCTAGAAACATCCCCCCGATGGACAAAACAAGCTTTAGATCATAATACAAGAAAAAACCAGCTGCCACTAAAAAGAACCCATACAAATTAGCTGGAAGGAACTCCTTTTTATACGTTTGAAAAAACGTTTGAAAAATAGGAATATCCGTTTCCGACATAGTCCACTTTCTAACTACGGTAAACAAGGCGACCGTTGCGGGCATGATTCCAAAAAGAATAAGCCCAGCCACTGTAAAAAGGAGCCATACTAGATTGACGATGACAATTTTCGCAATCCACTCACATACATTGTAAGCTTTACTAGTTAAACGATCGATTTGCACATCGCTCACCTCCCCTAAAACATTTTTTACATATATTATCATTTCTACCATTCTAAAGATACTATAACTTCTTACTTTATTAAGGCGCCTTACTATTTCTTTTGAATATAGGAAATAATATCAATATATAATGCAGTCATTTCTTCGGGGGTTTTATCTAACCCATTCTGAACCCATTGCTCGATTAATCCTAAGAAGGCAGATGTGATAAAGGATAAAAAGTAATCCATAGGAACTGTGGCCTTGAAGCTTTCATTTTTCACTAAATTAACATGTACTTTTTCTGAAAAGGCATCTCTAAATCGAAGGTGAAATCCAGGTCTGCCATGATTGCTTAAAAAGATCTTGATTAGTGGAGAATGCATTTTAATCGAGCTAAATAAGGTAGCTGCTAATTGCTCTTGCCCTTTTTCAAACGTCTGAGTAGATGAATAGTGAGATTGCAATTCGTCAATATGATTGCCTAAATCCTCAAATAATTGCTGCTCTATTTGGTCTAGCAAATCGAACTTATCTGTATAGTGTAAATAAAAGGTCCCGCGATTAATTTGTGCTGTTTTCGTAATGTCGCCAACTGTAATCGAATCAAATGTCTTTTTTTCTAAAATACTCATAAACGATGTTTGAATGAGCTGTTTGGTTTTTCGGTTTTTTTCTGCATAAATGTTCAAAAAAATCACCTCCGTTGAAAATTGAACAATCTGTTCACTTTTGTTCATTGCTATTGCACTCTTAAAAATTATAAGATAAATGCAGGTTCTAAACAACATGTTGAACATTGAGAGAGGATGAACTGTATTGAGACTTTTTAAAGAAAAACTAGCATGGGCTGCTCCACTCGCTGTTATATTAATTATCGCTCTATTCTCGGTAAACCTATTCGCCCAAGGAAATCCGAAAGTAAAAAATTTACCCGTTGCACTGATCGTTAATGATGAAGGCGTACATGTAGACGCTGTCCAATCAGCCGTTAAACAAATGAGTAAAGGCACTGATGGTGAAGAACCTATGTTAGCTTTTACAAATGAAAAAGAAGAAAACATTGAAACTCTATTTGACGATAAAAAGTATTATGCAGCCCTAGTCATTCCTGTGGGCTATAACGAGAGTTTACAAAATGCTATGAAGAACAATACGTCCGCAACGTTAAACATTTATATTAACCAAGGATATAACATGACGGGTGCTAACTTTGCGAAAACCGCTTTAAACGGTTTAGTTACGCAATTAAACAATCAATATTCGACGAACTTCATCGCGCAATTGGATGGTCAACAAATTGATGCAGCAAAAGCAGCTGTACTCGTTAACCCCATCGTTTCCGAAGAAAAAATATTTAATGAAATTACAGCTTCTACGGCAAACGGCAGTGCTCCAACATTAATGGCCGTACCTGCTTGGGTAGGTGCATTAATCGGTGGTTTCATCCTATTTTTAGTAACCTCAAACATCTTTAAGAAGGAAAAGTTAACCCGTAAACAAACATTACGCATAATGGGTGGTCAAATCCTATTCGGTGTAATTATCGCCCTATTCTCTGGTTTTACCGTTGCGACATTAGCTTCTATCGCCGGTATTAATATGCCAAGTTACTTGTTAGTTGCCTTCTTCGTATCGTTTGCAGCATTCTGTTTCTTCCTATTAGTATCAGCGATTACGGCATGGATTGGTAAACCAGCCATCACGTTATTTATGGTTGTCATGCTGCTAGGTATGGGTGTACTCATGACCCCACAAGAAATGCTGCCCGGTTTCTTCGTAAACTTCATTCGGCCTTGGGTTCCGATTCGCTTTGCCTCTGAAGGGTTACGTGATATTTTCTACTTCGGAAGCGGCTTCTACACTGGCGGATCATTTATCACGATTGCAGGAATCGGTTTTGTCGGTTTAGTGATTTACCTGCTGTCTATTTTCAAACCAGAACCTAAAACTAAATAAGACAACACATAAGCATGAAAAGAGCCAACCAGACATGGTTGGCTTAGACTGTAGACAAACTCGGGTGAGATTTAAAATCGAGCTGTTGATTTTCATTCCAGGCGCTCCGCTTTCCGCGGGCGGTAAGCCTCCTCATCGCTTACGCTCTTGCGGGGTCTCACCTGTTCTGCTATTCCCGCAGGAGTCTTCACGCCAACGTTCCCATCAATTGACTTTCTAAACTTAAGGCTCTGTTAAAGGTTAATGTTAATATAAAAGAAAAAAACGAAGATCCGTTGATTTGATTGTCTTATAGAACTAACGCCCACGTTAGTTGAATAACATATTATTAAACGGCATAAATGATGCACGAGTCAATTCCTCGCTTTCAATAACAATAGCAATTAATCCAACATCCGTTTTAGTTTCGTGCCACTCATCTTTTGCCCAAAAAAGTGCATCTCTAGCCTCAACTTTAAAATATTCTTCTTTTTCATTTACGAACATATCACTCCTGTTGTTCAACTAACCTGCCCTTAGCTGCATAAAAAAGAGCAGATCATTGCTCTTGAATGAAACGGCTTCTATCACCTTGCTTTGATTACATTTAATCAATGAAATGAACAATTGGAGGCGGTTTTTATGAAGGCGATAGTTTGTGATAAATATGGTTCACCTGATGATCTTGAATTAAAAGAGGTAAAAAAACCTTTCCCTACCGAGAATCAAGTATTAGTTAAGGTTCATTCAGCATCTTTAAACTTTGGCAATTTAGTTCTTTTGAAAGGTAAGCCCTTCTTAGCCCGCTTTGCCTTTGGACTAACAAAACCAAAATACTCAATTCCAGGAGGCGACATAGCTGGCACAATTGAAGCTGTTGGGGAAAAAGTTAAGCTATTTAAAGTTGGTGACCAAGTATTTGGTGACCTCTCTGGATGTGGCTGGGGCGGTTTTTCTCAATATGTAACAGTCCCCGAAAATGCTTTAGCCTTAAAGCCAGTCAATTTCTCCTTTGAGGAAGCTGCTGCAACTCCTATGGCAGGTGTGACTGCCTTACAAGGGCTGCGTGATAAAGGGAAAATTAAAAAGGGGGATAACGTATTAATCTATGGGGCATCTGGAGGCGTTGGTACCTTTGCCGTGCAAATTGCTAAATCATTCGGAGCTGAAGTAACAGGTGTATGCAGTACACGAAACGTAGAAATATTACGTTCGATAGGAGCTGACCATATCATTGATTATACAAAAGAGGATTTCAATCAACATCAAGAACGTTATGATTTAGTTCTCGGCGTGAATGGTTCTAATTCCATTTCAACTTATAAACGCGTACTAAAACAAAATGGGCGATTTGTACACGTAGGAGGTTCCGAGTCTCAACTATATCAAACATTATTTCTTGGACCCTTTAGTTCAATGACTGGAAGCAAGAAAATAAGTAGCCTATTACAAAGAGCAAATCAAAAAGACTTAAATGATCTAAAAGAGTTGCTGGATATTGGAAAAGTAAAACCAATCATAGATAAACGCTTTAAGTTAAGTGAAATAACGGAAGCATTCAACTATTTCCAAGAAGGTCACGCTCAAGGTAAAGTGGTGATTACTTTATAATGAGTGCCCTGCTTCATCCATAAAAAACAGTCGGCAAATTAGAAACGCGATACTGAACTGTACCCCAATTGTTAACAATTGGAGGTATAGTTTTTTTATGGATTTTTGTTATTAAAGAAATCTGACCAGTTTCTTCAATAAGAAAAGAGCCAGTAATGGCAGCCTTTATCTTTGCCTACTTATAGATCTTTTTGATTAACATTTAGTTCAATCAAATTACCATCTGGGTCGGCACAGAAAATTTGTGCGAATCCACTTTTTCCGTATGGTTTTTCATGGATTTCAACTTCATTCTGTTTTAACCAATTAAGAGTATCATAGTAGTTCTCGACTCTAAGGGCAAAGTGACCTTCTCTGCTGGATATGCTTTTATCCTTACGAATTGTCTGTGAAGAGGGATCGACTATCAAGTGAAGTTGATGACCCTCTATTTCATACCAGGCACCTGGAAAATCAAAATCAGGACGCTGTATTTCTTTTAAACATAAAGTTTTACCATAGAATTCTTTTGCTCTTACCAAATCTGTCACAGTAAGACTTACATGATGGAGGCATTTATATTTAATCAAAACCTTCACTCCTTTTATTTTTAACTAATTTTTCCTTTATTTTAGCACTACTTCAACTAAACTGCCCAGATAGTTCCATAAAAAAAAGAGCTGGTATAAAGACAGCCCTGATCTACAGCTAACGCCCCTGTTAGTTTAAGTGAAAACTTTCATAATCAATTGGATAAAACAATGGTTATGAAATGAATTTAATTCATAACTTGGGATTAACATCCAACAATATATCATATAAGTTGAATTTTATATCATTATTATCCGCATTATATGCTTTCGCCATCGCATTCTCGATGCTCTCATATAAAGCGCTGGTAAGCTCGTTTTTGATGTTTCCTCTCTTTTAACTTGGAGCGGTACTATACCATTGTATCGGGAATAAGTGGATGTTGTAATGTTGTTGTGGCAATAAAATTGGAAAGATACAGAAATACAAACATAAAATAATGTTGACGTTTATATTCCTATATCTTGCTTACTAATCTGCATTCCTGTTGACGGTTGTTTGTAAAAGTTTGCATTAAACTTTTATCATAATCTAGCTTTATTAAGTAGTGATCGTTGGTCAATCTGATTTTGTGTAAATTCTTTTAGTGATGGTTCAGTTCCAAAAGGGAAAAGTTCCTTCAGTTCCTCTGTGTTATATTCCGCATAATTTTGTCTTCCCAATGTCTTATATCTTATTTCAAATTCTTCTTGGAATCCAGACATCTTTGTTTCCGAAGGTGACTGTTTCATGCCAGATATCCATGTTTCTAAGTCATTCATTCCTCTATCAATGATACCGCATAGATCTTCCAATGACAGAGTCAACTCCCTCAAACAATCCAGTCCATTATATAAAATAATTCCATTTTTCTTAGCTTTTTCAATAGTGTGTTCAAATCTGTAAAAACTCTCATTGTAATGAAATTCAACAAAGCAGCTAGTACGTTCCCAATTGAAATTGTAATTTTGAATCTTTAAACGTTTCATAACATCAGTAAGTTTTTCTTCATACAGCCTTTGCTCATTATTTGGCACCCATTTTAATAAATTTTTTGTAAGAAAATTTTTTTTGAGCATATCGTTCACCTTCCTTGTCTATTCGGCTAGTGTTTCGAGACAATGATCTTATAGTAATCATTTCTAGAAAGTGAACGAAATTCCTTTAATAATCGTTTTATATTTATCGACTATTTTTTCAATATATTGTAAATAAAAATGGTTTAATTGTCTATTAATCGCCTTGTTTAACTCTTGCACCCGTTAGTTGAACAAGAATATTTGCGTTAGAAATGTATCGAATCTACTTTTTAATGGCTCTGTTATATTTAAATGTTGATTTTTAGGTCAGTCTTTCCAATTATAATTTTTTATGAAATGGAAAAGACCCCAAGATTTGATGTGACCCCTAAAAGTTAGAGTTTTATATTACGCAGCCAATTGGTTGGTTTGAAGACGGTATTGTACCGGACTCATTCCAGCCAATTTCTGTTTAATGCGTTGGTTATTATAATAATAAATGTAGGACTCGATAGTCCGTTTCAGTTCCTCGTACGTGCGAAGTGGTTCACCATAATACATCTCTTGCTTTAATAATCCGAAGAAGTTCTCCATAGGCGAGTTATCTAAGCAGTTTCCCTTTCGGGACATGCTTTGGAACACGTTATGTTTTTTCAATGTATGGACCCATTTTCTATGCTGATAATGCCAGCCTTGATCTGAATGGATGGTCGTTCGGTATCTTGCCTCTTTTACTACTCGAAGAGTTTCCTTCAAAGGCTCTATTACAAAGTCCAGTGTCGGATGCATACTCATCCCATATGAAAGAATTTCACCATTATACATATCCAAAATCGGACTGAGGTAGAGTTTACCTCCATCCGCACACTTGAATTCTGTGATGTCGGTGGTGAGTTTTTGATAGGGAATAGGGGTCTTAAACCGGCGATGGATTCTGTTCTTCGCTACCGTGCCAATTGTTCCTTTGTACGAACTAAATCGACGTGATTTACGGGTGAACTTATCCCCTTTCAATCCAAGCTTTCTCATGATGCGTTGTACTTTCTTATGATTCACTAGGAGCCCCTGGTTCTTTAACGCTAAACGAATCCTGCGATACCCATAGTTGCCATTATGCTCTTCAAAAATAGCTTGAATGATTTCTTCTACTTCTTGATGAGGGTTTTCTTGCTTCATTTTTTTCACATGGTAATGATAAGAAGATTCGGGAATACCTATGAACTGAAGTACATCCTTCAGTCGGAATTCTTCTTTGAGTTCGTATGATAGCGCTGCTTGTGCTTTTCGAGATAACCGTCCGGATCCATCTGAAAAGCGCGCAACTTTTTTAGGTACTCGTTCTCCAAACGCAGAAGTTCATTTTCCCTTTTGAGTTTCTGTTCAACGGTCATCTCTTTTACAGGCTGTTTTCTTCTTTGATTGTTCTTCGCTTTGTCTGACATGGCTGGCCGTCCTTTCGGTTTAAGTAGGCCTTCCACACCACTCTCAAGGAGTTTTCCTTTCCACGAAGCAATCAAAGGTGGATTGGTTAACCCGAAGTGAAGAGCCGTTTCAGTGTAAGAAGTGCCTGTCCTTTTCATAAAGCTTAGTACATCAAGCTTGAATTGAACAGAATAAAATTCATTGGTTTTCTTTCTAGAAAGTCCAACTGCGCCTTGGTTCTTGTATATATTTACCCAATTTCTTAATTGCGTAGGTGATTTTATCTCGTATTTACGAACAAGTAGTTTGAAGCCAAGTGGACCATTCAGATACTCTCTCACAATCATCAACTTAAACTCATCGCTATATTTAGCCATACTAAAACACCCCAAAAGTTAGATTATGACTCTAACTTTTGGGGTGCACTTCAATTATTCTCGGGGTCTTTTCGTTATAGTGAGCGTCTATATAGTTCAATCATTTCTGTAACCAGAAGTGTAATCGTATCTACACTCATGATCTGGTCTTCTGCATGCATTAACATAAGCGAGAACTCGAGTTTTTCCCCACTCGCTTCTCTTTGAATTAAAGAGGCATGCATCTTATGACCTTCGACAAAGAAGTGTTTTGATTCATTCAATTTTTCTTCTGCGGATTCAAATTTTCCTTCTTTTGCTTCATAAAGCGCTTCTATGACTAAACTTTTAGCCGTCCCTACGTTACTAATAATTTGAAAGGCCAGCGTATAGTACTCATTTTCTTCTAATGACATGGTATCCCCATCCTATCTTTATCACTTGTTGTCAATTAGTTGCAATGCTTGATCAAGGACCTTTTCACCGTTCATCATCCCGTAATCTTGCATATTAATGGGTGCTACCGGAATATTTTTACCGACTAGTTTTGCTTCAATTTGTCTTTGCATATATTTGACTTGCGGCCCTAATAATAAGACCTCTACATTTTTCTGTTCAAGCGTATAGTCAATCTCTTGCGCTGATTTAGCAAAAATATCTACTTCGATTCCTCTGATTTCAGCAGCCTTTTCCATTTTCGTCACTAATAAACTTGTACTCATTCCTGCTGCACAGACTAACATAATCGTTTTCACTCTTTTTCCTCCTTTAATTCTAGTAAACTAAGTATTACTATATGGACTTTACCGATTGATAGAACGAGAAACCATAGAAACGGTATGTCGAATGCCGCGGATAGCTTTACTCATCGCAAAGATATTTTCTACTGGCGCAAGTCCGGCGTACCCCGCATCACCGATGTGTTGAATATCGACGCCGCACACTTTATTACGGATGGCAATTTGTTTAACGGTGTCTTCATCAGAACTTTCTTGGCTCGTACCAATTGCCGATAAGACAAGTGCACCATGGTGATGAGCACTTTTCACAATCGTCTTCAATTCTTCATCATCAAAGCCTGGAACAGTCCCAACGGCAGGAACTAAAATGATATCTGCACCTGCGTCAATAAAGCCTTTTACCACGTCTGCATCTGATACGGGTTCATCTACTCCTGCTCCATGCATTTTCCCGGCGATAATTAATCCGGAGAAATGCTCTTTGGTAAGCTGGATCGTTTTTTGGATTTGTTCATTGGTTACACCTGTGCCGGGATTCCCTGTCAAACAAACAAAATCAAGGCCTAAACGTTCGATTTCTTGTATGGTTTCTAGATTAGCCTGACGACCTTTTGAAATGACTAATCTTTCTTCTGCCATATTTGCTGAATTGTCCACCGGCTCTAAATTCACGCCAATCGGACGACCGACCAAACGGTGAAGTGCCTCTACAAAAGTACCCTCTTCATTTTCCAATCCAGCAATCCGTGGTGCGAGCACATCAACGCCATTCAAAAGAATCAAGTCTGCTCCAAACGAACGGGCAATTTCGGCATTGGTGATATCCCCGATATAAGTCTCCCGACCTGCCACATTTTCAGACATAATTACGCGTCCTTCGCTTGCTTTGATACTTTGCTTCAATTCTGCTGCCGTCATTGCCAAAATCTCTGATGCATTTGCACTAATCAATCGTTTTTTCATGAGTAAACTTCCCTTCTGTTTATGTATTATTAATGGTCCAGAAAATAGTCATTATCTTCTGGACTATTGATACGGTCATCTGCATGTGAATGAATGATGCCTAGTAGTAGTTTAGTAATGTATGCCTCTTATTCTTCTGCTTTAAAACGTTTTTCGACCGCTAAAACGAATGGCAGGTAAAGTAAAACATCCAATAGTATTAACACAACCTGCAAAATGGCCCCGCTTATATCCCCTGTAACTAAGAAGCCGCTGAAGATTGGCGGCATCGTCCAGGAGGCAGCCGCTCTGGTTAATGGAACAATCCCGGAGGCCATTGCGGAATACGTGACAACTACGTTTACGATTGGAGCGAGTATAAATGGAATCACTAACATCACATTTAAAACAACCGGAATCCCGAACATGGTCGGTTCATTAATATTGAATAAACCTGGTACAACCGTAATCGGTGCTAATGCTTTTGTTTGTTTACTTGTTTTCTTTTTGCGTGCTAAATAGCCTAGAACTAATACCAAACCAAGCGTAGCTCCGCCTCCGCCTATATAGACGAAGTTATCCATGAAGGGAAGCGTGATAATGTTTTGTAGTTCTTGACCTGCTTGATAAGCCACACGATTTTCATCTAAGTTAGCGATCCATACAGGCTGCATAACGGAGTTAACGACATTTCCTCCATGGATACCTACAAACCAGAATAAACTATTCAGACCGACAACGATGATCGTACCAAACACGTTATTTCCTAATAATCCTAATGGTTTACCTAAGACTACTTGTGCAATGTCATGTACATTGGGTAAATCAAATGTGGTGAGCACAGAATAAATAAGTAACCACATCGTGATAATGACTGCACCTGGAATAATGGCACTAAAACTTTTCGATACAGCTGGCGGAACACTTTCCGGAAGTCTGATTTGGATATTCCGATTAATAAACCACTGATAAATATAGCCATTCAGCAAGCCCATAATAATGGCAACAAACAACCCTTTTGCTCCCATATAAGCGATTGGCATTCCCGCTCCAGCGTCAGAAGTAATGAATGGGGTTGCCATAATAAAAGCAGATATCGAGATAATACCTGAACCGATTCCATCTACATTAAACTGCCTGGTTAAACTGTACGCAATCCCAAAACTGGCGATTAACCCAATTAATCCAAAACTACTATCCGTCCCTTTCCATAAAAAATCCGCAAATCCCATTTTTCCCAACCATGCCTCCCAACCTGGGGCTGGGAAACTAGCAATAATCATAAAAAGTGAGCCAATAATAATTAACGGCATGGCAAATGTAATTCCGTCTCTTATGGCAATCAGAAACTTGTTATTGCCTAATTTCCCTGCAATCGGCATCAGTTTATTTTCCAATAGTTCATTCACTTTGCTCACTTTTTTCCCCCTCTAACTTTAATTATTTCTTATTTATAAATTATTACTAACTATAATTAAATACCCCCTTTATTTTGTTTATTAGTTATATATTATAATTAACATTAATAAATGTAAGCGTTTTTGTCAATGCTATATTCTGAATATTTTATATTTTCAAGAAATATTATTGATTTTTACTACGTACTTAATTATAATTTATAATTAATAGAGATGAGAAAGGGACTATAATGACACTTACAACGAAACAAAGAGAATTGCGAAGTAAAATTTTAGATAAAATTTATGTTAATGGACCCATCTCACGAATAGAGATTTCAAAACAGACAGGGATTACCCCTGCTACCGTGAGTGAGCTAACTGGATCCTTACTGAATGAAAACCTTATTTATGAATTAGGAGAAGACTCTTCTGAAAATAACAAATCGGGACGCAAGCGGATTCTTCTGGATATCGCCGGACGTCACAGTTTTTATATTGGAAGTGAGCTATCAGAAAAATACTTTTCGTTTTGCTTAAGTGACAATACGGGGAAAGTCTATGCAGAGAGAGTCATTCCGTTTCATGCTGGAAGCAAAAATGAAGCGTTAACCGACATTCATTTTGTTGAGGAATTAAATCAATTTATTGATCGTTACCACAGCTTTCAACCAAAAGCCGTAGGGATTGCACTGCCTGGACATTTTAATGAAGAAAGTAAAACCATTTACAGCAACAATCCACGCTGGAAGACCTTTAATCTGGGGATTTTAATCGAAAATGCAGCATTACCTATTTACTTTAAAAACAATGTTCATTCGATGGCGAACGCTGAGAGACTATTTAGCGAGAATACGATCGATGAAAATTTTATTTTCTTCCATGTCGGACGAGGGATGTTTTGTTCTTATTTGTATGAAGGGATGACTTATGGAGAACACAAATATTTAGTAGGTGAAGTCGGTCATACGATTGTACATCCAGACGGAGAACTATGTGAGTGTGGGAAAAGAGGCTGCTTACAGACCTACGCGAGTGAAGCTTGGATAATCAAGAAATCCCGAATCCTTTTTGAAAGTGCAAATACAACTTTTTTAAGCCAATTAACGCCAGACGAACAAAGTATCTCCATTGAAACGATATTAAGAGCCTATAAAATGGGCGACGAAGGTGTGACAACCATCCTTAATAACGCGATTAAGTACCTGTCTATCACCATCAATAATTTACCAATGGTCATAGATACAAATAAGATCATCCTACACGGAGAGCTATTTAATGAACCCGCTATGGCCAACCTGCTCAGCCGTTATTTAAATCAAAACACGATCCTCCTTCCCCTCAGCCATACATGGGACATTGTATTTAAACCCTATTCCAATATAAATGGAGCTCTCGGAGCATGCAGTCTCGCTATCTCCAACTTTTTATTACAGGGTCGAGAATAAACCAGAAAAGAGACAGTTCAAAACTGTCTTTTTTACTGTACTGATGATGGTCAATCTCCTATATAATGCGTTTTTTCTAACAAGTTCTTAACTTCTTTACCAATCGTTTCGGCATTCATTCTAGTTCATGAACCCCATGTCTATATTATTTTCTTCACTGAACAAAAAGAAATAACCCACCCTTAAAAAATTAAAGGGATAGGTTATTTTCTTTCTCTAAATACTAGAAGTTACCGCACTTCTTACAGAAACGTATGTCAGTGGAAACAGTTAACGCTGTTAATCCTATCTTTGTTCCTAAATTGCAGGAATTAAGATTGTTATATCCTTCCCATCTACAGTGCTATAAAAAGCATAAACAGGTTGATAATAGCTCTTTGAATCTAAATAAAAGCTTAGCTCTACATTATGAATAGCTAAGGTTTTTATGCCTTTATTTTCAACGTAATAGTTAAATTCCCCATCTAATATTTCCTGATAGACTTCTTGTTCACTTTTTATTAGAATATCCTTTACCTTTTCATAGGTAATTAAATGATGCTCAATTCCTTTTACTGTATCGTCGTTGTAATAATTCACCGTTATGGTGCCATCAATTAGTTGATTTTCTATGATTTTTTTATCTACCGACCACTCAAATGTACCCTTATTAACCTTTTTAAAATGAGCGTTTGGTGGAATCTCAATGCCGAAACCAGTTAATTTATTCTTTAAGGTTTCTTCTTCTACATCTATTGGTTCTATATGTTCGTCAAAACTTGAGAAATCCGTATAACTATAACTTCCATCTAAGAATTGGAAGGATAGATTATAAGCTTCTTCACCTTGGACCCTATATACACCTAAATCCGGGTAAGATATATCATCCATATTCGATACATCAATGTTTAACTTTTTAAAATAATTTAGCACAAACTCATCAGCAGCGTCCTTAGTATAGCTAGGTGCTTTATATACTGGGACGGTTATTCTAGTATCGCTAAGTTTTATATCTATAGTGGTTGTAGCTTGTGTCATATCTGTTTTTTGACTTGGCCTGATGGGAAGATTCCCAAACTCCTTAACGTTATAATACACAAGCATACTTCCGAATAAAAAAACGACTATGAATAACGGTGAAATGAAGAAAAGAGATTGCTTTATTTTCTTATTCTTTATTGAAATGAAGGCCATGATGATTCCATATCCAATAATGGCTCCTACTAGATTATTAAATAGATCATCCAGTTCAAAAATACCGTATCCTGATAGTAACTGGATACATTCAATGGATAGTGTGAATAACGCGGCCATCCCAACTGTCCATAAGGCCTTTCGAAAACGAGCATCCAATAAAGGGAAAAGAAACCCGAATGGTACAAACATGAATATATTTAAAAGTACAAATTGCCATTGCCGTGTACTAAAACTATACCAGGCCTCTCTGTATGATGAAAACAAAGATAAAACCATCTCGCCTTGGAAGTTTGACCCCCTATTCATAAAAGTCATACCAATAACCATAAGAACATAACTAATAAACAACCCTACTAGTAGAAGCCGCGTCTTTGAAAGACTTTTCTTCCCACTTAAAAGTTTTTTATAAACTATAAAATAGAGTAGCAAAAAGATTATTCCTAAAACAATAATGGCTATTAAAGCCAGAAAAAAGTAATTCTTAACTATACCAATGATTTCTTCTACCCTCATTTTCTATCTCCCTCATACAAGACTAATATGCCTTAATCTACTTTACATTACCTTGTTGTCGATTTAATACATTTACTTTCTAGCACTGCTCTACGAAACAATTCTGACCCTGATTCCTCCCCACTTTCCGAGTACATTAACTACTATAAATAGTACCTCTATCTATGTAATTGGTATAGTTCTAATTAGGAACAGCAAAGGGAAAAAGTAATGATTCTAGTATATTAAAAGTCATTTCATCTAGCAAAACTTTGTATGACGAAAAAAACTTCTTGACTATAAGAAATCCATCTACTATACTCAATTCTTGTGAAAAAAATAGGAAAAGGATGGGGATTAATGAAAAGACTTCTTACGGCAGCTATAGCATCCTCCATGCTATTATTAACTGCATGCTCAGACAACAATGAATCAAAAGAAGTGGAAGCAGAAACGACGGTATCAGCAAAACCAACTACTGCGGATGCTACGATTAAAGGAAAAGATTACGATGAAAATGGCGGCGCGGATGCTTATGCTTCTGCAGGTGACCATGCCGATTCTCGTTACTATAAAGCACCTGATTTCTTTAACTTGAAATCAAATGATCAATTACTATTGATCGAAAACTATCAAACGATGCAGCAAACAACCGAATGGTCTTGTGGACCTGCTACAGCACTAATGGTTGCGAATCATTTTGGAGTAACTGATTTAACCGAAATGGATATTGCGACACAAATGAAATCAATGACAGACTTAGACGTGAAGGATGCGTTGCCAGGAACGGCGAACAACTTCCCTGAATACGGCTCAAACGTTACTCAACTCTATGATTTCTTCACTAGTTTAGAAGGGTTTGAAGTGGTGGATACAAGCTACCGCGGAGAATACAACGACGCTGACTTAATTCAAGAGAGTAACGAAGTCACTGAAAATAACGTAGGCAACCTGCCTGCTGCTTTTACTTGGAACAGCCTGTATACTTCTGAAAACAGCGACACCTCTGAAGCCTACGTCGAAGATGCAAAAGACAGCTTTTTCGTAAAATGGCTGACAGATCACCTGTCAAACGATCGTCCAATCATGGTTGAATGGGGCGACTGGGATGGCCACTGGCAATCCATTATCGGATATGACAATAACGGTACACCAGGCATTGGCGATGATACACTTATCTTCGCTGACCCATACGATACATCTGATCACGCCCAAGATGGCTACTACTTCTACCCATTAGAGCGTTGGTTTGGCCAATGGAATGACCGCAACATCGCACCCAAACCATTCCAATTACAGCCCTATATTGTCGTAGATACAAAATAAATAGATAGAAACGGCAGCATCCAGATCAATGGGTGCTGCCGTTTTTACTAACCTGGTATTCTATTTATTGCTATGACTTTTTCCCTATCCGCTCTATCTGACATCTCCAAATAAATAGGGTATATTTCATAATCAAATAAGAAAGGATGTCAAAAAACAGATGCTAATGTCAGTCGCCACGCTGAGGATCATTGCATATAACCGCTTGCCAATCTCCCGAGATACCCACTAACGTCAAAATCCTTGAAGAAGGAACTTGGAAGATAAAGTTTGGATACTATTACGACTTGGTTCTTCAAAAAATGCAGTACTAACAGCCATTTCTATTTATGTTTGAGTTTAAGAGACTTAATCGCTGCTTCTGTTGCCTCAGCGATCAGCTTGTCGTTATACTCAGCCTCTTTCTCATCACGACTGGAAAGGACAGCTAGAACAATCGGGTCTCCTTTTGCTGGCCAGATAATCGCAATATCATTTCTCGTACCATATGATCCTGCCCCAGTCTTATCCGCCACTACCCACCCTTTCGGCACTCCAGCACGAATGAGCGCATCTCCAGTCGTGTTTCGCTTCATCCAATCTAGTAGAAGTTCCCGTTTCTCCGTTGATAGGGTATCTCCCAACGTATAAGCTTGAAGACTAGCAGCAAGGGCTCTTGCTGTACTCGTATCATGCGTTTCACCAGGATTCACTTCATTTAAATCCGGCTCATATCGCACAGGGTTCGTCACCGTATCGCCTATTCCCTCCAAGGCATTCTTAAATCCGCTCGGTCCCCCTATTTGTTTAAGAATAAGATTGCCTGCTGTATTGTCACTGTATCGAAGAGAAGCATCAGAAAGCTCCTTCAGCGTCATTCCCGTATCCACATGCTTTTCTGTAATGGGATTATAATTCACTAGATCCTCACGCGTATACCTAATTCGTTGATTTAAGTCTTCAATTGAATTCTGTTGTAAAAGGGCTCCAACAGCCAGCGCCTTATGTGTAGAAGTATAAGCAAATCGTTCATCTGGATGATAGACTACGGTACGGTTTGTCCCAGTATCCAATGCAAAGACACCCAGTTTAGCATCATACTTTTCTTCCAGCTTCGCAAACTTACTTTCTGGTTTTTGCGGTTTAGGATCGTGATGGTCTGAAAAACCCGTAAGCGCGGCACAAGAAAGAAACAGGACAGGCAATACATTTCTAAATGATAATTTCATACTTCCACCCCTTGCTTAAAGATTTTATAGCCACGTACATTGTTTGCAATAATTAGTCTTTTAGATTCTAGCATAAACACATATCTTATTCTTCGTCCGTTCGTACCACTAATATGTTGTCAGGAAATGAATAATATAGCCCACAAACCCAATTGATAAAACACTGGAAAAAATAACATATCTATTTCGTACAGATTTCTGTGAAGATTGATAGAGTAATTTTACCGTAAAAGTAGAAGCTAGGATAGAAAAAAGGGGCGCATAGACAAACACTAACAGAACAAAAGAAGCTCCTCCCGCCATATCTTCAACGTCAGTAAAGGACCATACTGTTACAAACCAGAGAAACCACCAGTTAAAAAAAGTAGCCAAACTAAAAAGTACGTTTTTCACCATTTTGGATCCCCCTCGACTATCATAAAAATGTTAAAGCCTATACGAATCTTCATATTTCAACCAAAACCTAATAGTCGAAAATTTATACGCTGATCAGATTTAATGAGCTGTAATTCTATCCAATATTCTAATCAAAAATTGAAATACCCCATCAAAATCCTGTATTTCTGCTTCGAGTCCTATGTAACCTCTGTTTCTTTGTGTGATAAATCGATACATCTCAGCTTAACCCTTTAACTTTTTCTGAAGCAGTATGGATCATGTATTGTAAATTCTTTACCTCTTATATTGTAAGGGCCATGTCTGCAGGCTCTTTCGCAAGCATATATCCTGTTTCCCACAATTTCGCATCTGTATGGCTTTTAAAATGACGAAAATCAATATTGAATCTCTTTAATGGACTCAGTTAAACCGTCTAGTTCTCTTAATGCTTTGTTTAACCGATATTTGCCTTGTCCTTTATGTCGTTTGGTAGGTTGACTGTCTTGGGTTTCTGCTGTCTTTGGCATCGTTTAACTCCTATTCTATTAAGGATTTTCACTATGGGTGACATCTATTCTAATCACTGAATCTTCAGTATTAAGAAATTTAAACTTAATCTTTCCTGTTTGAAATTCAGTTTCACCACCGTTTTTTATTACCTTGCCTAAATGTATATCAAGGATATCTTCTCTAGTTTTAATGGGAATGTCTTGGTTAAAGACAGATGTAAAGAAAGCTAAAGCTATAGTTTTAAATTCATTAATTTCTTCATCTTCTGTTAAATTCAATCCAGCTAAAAGTAGCTTAGAGAATTTTCTTGAATTGGGAGCTAGTGTACCACTCATTACTGTTTTATCGGTTGGGTAAACCATTGCTTTGTAGGAACCACTCTTAACATCTCCAAAAGTAATAGAGTGGTCAATATTTAAATCTTTGAAATATTTATTATAGCGGTATTCTAACACTGTGGGGTCTAGGGAGTTATCTATGATGTGGGTTTTTGCAATTGCTTTGTCGGATTGTTCCTTGTATTTTTGTCTAGCTTTCTCTTTTTCTTGTTCGGCTTTTACGATTTCTTGTTCTTTTTCTTTCGCTTTTTCATATCTTTCACTGTTAGCCGAATCTTCAATAAATGTGCTTCCGATAATAAAAAATAGTCCCAAAGCTATAACAGCAATGGCACCCCACTTTAATTTTCCCTGCATAGATATTAATCTCCTATCCTATAAAGTATAATATTAGCTGGATAATCTTATTCCTGGACCCTTGTTCTTTATGTCGTTTGATAGGTTGACTACTTTTGGTATCGACTGGATTTGGCATCATTTAACTCCTACTCCATTAAAGATTGTTAACATTAACAGCGTCTAACCTAACTAATGAATCTTTATCACAATCTAAAGTGTACTTAATATCTCCAATTTGAAATTCAGTTTCACCACCATTTTTTATTATATTACCTAAATCCATCTTTCTAAGAAGAATCTCTTCTCTGGTTTTAATGGGAATGTCTTGGTCAGCTACGGATGTGAAGAAAGCCGAAGCTATGTCTTTAAATTCGTCGATATCTTTATCGGTTGTTAAATCAAATCCAGCTAAATATAGTTTTGTGAACTGTCTTGAATTAGGAGATAGTGTACCGCCCATCACTATTTTATCATTTGGGTACACCATCGCATCAGAGGAGTTGTCTCCAAAAGAAATAGAATGTTCAATCTTTAAACCTTTTAAATATTTATTATAGCGATATGCTAATGTTGTGGGGTCAAGGGAGTCGTCTATGATGTGGGTTTTTGCAATTGCTTGGTCGGCTTTTTCCTTGTATTTTTGTCTAGCTTTCTCTTTTTCTTGTTCGGCTTTTACGATTTCTTGTTCTTTTTCTTTCGCTTTTTCATATCTTTCACTGTTAGCCGAATCTTCAATAAATGTGCTTCCGATAATAAAAAATAGTCCCAAAGCTATAATAGCGATGGCACCCCACTTTAATTTTCCCTGCATAGATATTAAGCTCCTATCCTATAAAGTATAATATTAGCTGGATTATCTTATTCCCAGAATTGTTTGGTAAGTACGATAGGTCATATTTAAACCTTGATCCTAATAGTTCCCCACAACATCTCCCTGTGTTCTATTTCCTAACAGAAACACTCTATTTGATGTCATCCTCAAGTCTATGAAATTAGTGTTTCTCATGCATATCACTTGCTGGTGTTGCCCAGTAGCCCCCTGATTTCCTATCCCAGTGAAAGGAGTGTGGCTGCAAGCATTCTCTTTGTTAGTTTAATATAAATTTCCCCAGTATTTTGATATCTTTTGTTTGTGGACTAACCTTTTCCTAAAAAGATTCTTTTTCATTCACTGCTGTATGTAAATCATATGTCTGTACCTTTAGTGATACCTAATCAAGTATGGAAATATACCTATTTTAATCCAGTAACCGCTAATACTTTAACATTATATTCTATTTTAGTTGTAATTTGGTATATATTTTTATGTTAAATATATATTCGAAATTTATTAACGGAGGAGAGCATTTATTGGATTCTTCTTGCGCTACATTAACTAAAAGTGCTGCAGACCCTTGACCTACTATGTGATTTTTCATTCTTTTATTTTGGCTATTTTCGTAATGTATGACCAAATAAAAAAGCCACTTTCAAAAGGAAGCAGCATTAACAGTTATTAAACTAGTCGAGTAGAAGGGAACCTCTCTACCTTACGGTAGATTGAGTTCCTCCCCCCTCACAGAACCGTGCTTGCGCTATTTACGCACACGGCTCCTCCAAGTCATCATTCACAAAATGTAGCTAATCTTTTTTCTTAAGTCATATATATTCACCTTAACTCTTGGTGAAGGTAAAGGATATTTACGAAGAAAGAGCCTGAATTTTTCCCAAGTAAAGGATTTCCTCTGACTTCTCCTGTTGAGCCATTTAAATAATAAATATTGGATTTTGTCTTTGAATTTGTTAACACTTGGCGTATTATCCGTGATGCAATAGTAGTTAAAATAGCCTACAAGCGAGCGTTTAAATCTATCCATAATCATATGAATATTTTTATTACGGTTATTCTTTATCCATTCTTTCGATTCCTTTAGTTTACCTTGTAGCTTCTTCCTACTTGTTTTCCGTTTCACACGAAAGTATCCTTGTTTACTCTTCCCACAATAATGTGTAAAACCGAGGAAGTCAAAGGTTGCAGGTTTTCTATTCCCCGTTTGTTTTGCATCTTTCTCCGCAAACCTCCCGAAGGGGATAATTTTGGTTTTATCCTCCGCTATTTCTAGGTTAAACTTCTGTAATCTTTCCTTTAATGAGTGAAAGAATTCCTGAGCTTCGCTCTTATATTGGAAACAACACACAAAGTCATCTGCATATCTAACTATGTATGCTTGGCCTTTACACTGTTTTCTAACCTTCTTCTCAAACCATAGGTCCAGGACATAATGGAGGTATAGATTGGCAAGTACCGGAGATATGACTCCACCTTGCGGCGTGCCTTTATCTGTCTTATATTTCTTGCCTTCCTCCATGTATCCACCTTTAAGAAACCTACCTATTATTCTTAGTAGGTTAGGGTCAGCAATTCGCAGTTTTAAGAACTCCATCATCCATATGTGGTCAACGTTGTCGAAGAATCCTTTGATATCTACATCTACTACATAATTTACTGATTTCTTTTCAATATAATGATTTAATATCTTCAAAGCATCGTGACAATTACGATTTGGGCGGAATCCAAAAGAGCAGTCTAGGAAATCATTTTCATAGATGGCATTTAGTATTTTTGTAATGCCTTTCTGCACAATCTTATCTTCATGTTCCGGTATCCCCAAGGGTCTTTTCTTGTTGGAGTTAAGCTTAGGAATATACATTCTCCTTACGGGAACAGGATGATAACTTTTGCTTTTGAGCCTATTTACTAAGTCCACTATATTTTCCTCTAGTGTTTCACTGTATTGCTCTTTAGTTGTGCCGTTAATCCCAGTTGCCTTCTTATTAGGTAATTCAACATGACATTGAACTAGGGATTGCTTATTTAGTAAATGTGCAAGAGATGTAAATTTCATCTTCGGATCAGATTTTGCTAATTTTGCTATCCTTAATAGTTTTGTTTCCATTTAGTATCCTACCTCCGCGTGTAGTAAATGTGTCCCTAATAAGGGTGATAACTTGGTAGCAGCCTTTCCTCCATCGGCATTACCCAACTTCATTGGTACTACGCTGCTATCCGACTCCCTACAACGGCATTTGGTTTCCTTGCTTATTATCGCTTGTACACCATACTCTTCTATAAGAAGAGACCGGTAGGGTCTCCCGAGTTGCCGTATCATATCAATGTCTGACGTGCCAAGGTCTCTGACTCCAGAGAGGTTTTATCCTTCTTGCCTTTAACGATGGATAAAATGTAGCTTTCTGCTGTGCTTAAGGCATCAGCCCTCTCGATTTACTAACATTATGGAGCTCAATCCCTTCAACCTATTGGCTTTCGGCCCGCCATCTAACTGTCTACGCTTAAAGGCTAATGTTACCATTAGCCCTCCAAGACTCGCTACGAGTGAATGGCTAGTTCTTTCTCGACGGGAATCCCACCCGCTATATGATACGACCTAGGCTCGGCCGCACAAGCACCCGTTAGCTGAATATTTATTAATTCACTTTAATGATGTCTATATGATTCGTTGTAGTAGTCAATATTACTTTATGATTTCCTTTTGTATAGTAAACGCTAGCCCCGCCACTTTCTCCTTTTTTCCATCCATTCGCTTTAAGAGCTATTTTATAACTAAATGGTATGCCATTTTCTTCTGATGCTTGTGACCAATCATAACTTTTCCCTTGACCATTTTCTTGAATTAGCTCAGCTTTTTTAGGAATTAGGAAGTCAAATGAATCTTCCGAAGGTTCGTAAAGAGATAAGGATATAAAATAATAAATGAATCCAACTAGCAAAAACGTAGTTAAAGTAATGGTCCAACCAACCATTTTCTTCATTTTACTTCCTCTTCCTTTATAAGTTTAATTGGAATTAATAAGCCAACAACTATTTTTTTCTATTTACTCTATTCAAATGATGGATTATCCTTCTTTAATTAACCTGCCCCGTTTCTACAATAAGGAGTTCAACACAAAAGGGCATTAATCCTTCTTGGATTAATGCCCCTTTTCATATCAGAAAAACTTTTTATATAGCTCTCGTCGGAGTGTCCCACTTAAATAAGCATAAATTTTAGTCGTTTCACTCTTTTCGTGGCCCATCAAATTTTGAATGACTTCTAAAGGTGCCCCATTATTCAACAAAGTAGTGGCATAACTATCTCTCAACTGATGGGGGTGAATACTTTTATTGATTCCAGATCTTTTAGATATCCGTTTAATGACATATCTCGTTTGTGAAATACTCATCCTATGAGGAGCACGAACTGTCACAAATAATGCCCCCGTTTGTTCATTAAGAATGAAGTTATTTAACTAATGATTGAGATTACATTACCACTTAGGATCAGTAATGAAATAAACACTGATTGACAAAATCAGAAGGAAAATTAGAAGTAATTGAAAACATAACCCTACAATACTACAAACCCTACCTGAAATAGCCAAACCTCTACCTTTTTCATTGGATTCCTCAATTTCTACAATACTTTTAGATGATATAACAAGTCCAAGAATACCAAGAATTAAGCCAATATAAGGTATGACTATTGATAATACTCCTAATATTAATGAAACAATAGATTTATTATTTATTATTTTCATTCCATAGCCCCTTATAAATAAAGCTTTTTTCTTACTTTAAACAACAAATTTGGAATTTCATTTATTGTAGTTTTATAATTTCCACTCATTTCCTTCCCATTAAAGATATTTGATAATTACTTTCTTTATTCTTCATAACGGAATGAAATTTGTAGAACTAACCTGCCCCTTAAGCTGAACAAGGGATACCATAAAATAGTAATTTAACCTTTTGTATACGAAAACAGCCTTTATTACAACTTCATTTTCCATTAAAGCCTTTGGATATGTGTTTGATTAAATGAATCTTCATATTTCAACCCAAAACCTAATAGTCGATCCAAAAAGATATGTGCTGCCCAGATGATTGATATCATAAGTAAATAATCGTTGGAAATGTACAGGTAACTTCCTGCTAAAAGCAGCGGTAAAAGAAAACTGTGTCCGACATTATACATACTTGCCCCTATTTTCTTGTTAATGACATAACCGATTATGGTACAATCAGGAACGAACAAAAGGACAAAAAATAGCCAAATCGGAAAGTCTAACTGCAGGTATAGATATAATGAAAGAGCAAAAGCAACTCCGTTTTCGACACGGATTAATTGGTTATTGGTCATTGTATACCCCTCTGATCAACTCTTCAATTTCTGTTTTATTTTCTATGTATTTCTCTTCTTGTACGAGTTTTTTTATCGTTTGCAATACGGTTAATGCTTGTTGATAAAACTCAATTTTTTCCTCAAGTTTCGTGATTTTTTGATTGAATAACCCGACTGAAGCTTTGTTGCATTCGGGTGTGATTGATTCAGCACTTAATACTAACAATTGTTGTATCTCTTTTATTGAAAAACCTAGTTGCTTTAATACAATGATAAGCTGCAGCTGTTTTTCACTTTCTTCATTATATTCCCGGTACCCATTTTCACGTCTTGTTGGTTTCAATAAGTTCTCTTTCTCGTAATATCGTATGGTATCCGTCTGAATTTGATATTTCTCAGCAAAATCTTTGATTTGCATCGTAACCACCCCCACTACAACATAACATTGGAGTAAGGTCTAAGGTCAAGAGAGTTGTTAAAAGATTGAGATAGACACTATACTAAAAACTATAAAACTAAGGAAGTGCAGTGCATGTGACAAAACAACAAAAAAGGAAAAGGGGAGTTCTTTTTATCCTCTTGTGTCTTTATTTAGCCGGATTGGTTTACTTCATGTTTTTCGGGTTTGGACGTTCAGACCTCGCAGAAACCCAAGAATATCGGTATTGGCTGATACCAGATCAAATCCCTTTATGGGTTCCTAGGTCTTTTTCGATAGACACTATAAAACTATGGATCTTTGCTCTTGGTAACCTTTTGGCGTTTGTTCCATTTGGAATACTTGTGCCGATGGTCTTTAAAAACCAGATGAAATCTTTCATTAGGTTTATTTTCTTGTTTGTCGTTTTTATTTTTTGTATGGAAGTCCTTCAAATGGTCACCTATTTAGGAAGCTTTGATGCAACGGATATTATGGTAAATACCATGGGCGCAGCAATTGGTTTCTGTTCATACAAAATAAGTGAACGGATGAAGACTTCAAGAACAAAACGTATCTCGATGGGAGTGACTATTGTGGGATTATCTTTGGTGTCGTTCTTCATTGCGGAGATATTTAATGAAAAAGTCACGCCCTACATTGAAAACATTTTTGGACGTTTATGAGGAATAAGCCATTTACATACAAATAAGAAAAGAGCCATGAATGGCTCTTTTCTTATTTGTATCCTGTAACACTCTTTATTCGAACAATTGTACATTCGGTTCTCGATTCAAAACATGTACAAGCATGGCATGCAGCTGACCACGGTGATGATAGAAATGAGCCTGCGTATCCAGAAGCCACTCATATCGCGAATGCACAGCCCCGAAAAAGGAAGTGGTTACCCGCAACAACTCCTTTTCCTCCAATTCTACTAAACTCTCTCTAAGAAATGAGTAGTTATCTTGCAGAGTGGAAACAATGGCATTCAGATTCATTTCCGGCTCAGCTTCCTCATAGTACCGATCCAGTTCCTCCTCTGAGGTTCCTAAACCGATTAGGAAATCGGCTTTACATATAACCGACATGTGCGCCAATAGTTCACCGATAGACCATTTTTCTGGATTTGATTTGATGGATAGGTCTTCGTTGCTTAACGTATTCATCAGCTTGATAACAGAATCGACCGCCATATCCATCTGATTAATGATTCCCTTACAATAAATGTTCAACCTATTCCCCTCCTTTTTTTCACTAAAATCATAAGCTTCAGCTTAAAAGATAAGATTTAGATTTACACAAAAAAGAGCTAATCAGCTCGATCATTTAGTGAACAATCAATGTCGTCTAAAATCAAATTTATCCTTTGGCACATCTAATGAATGTCCATTAATCTCAACTGTATCATTGTCTGTCCAAGTAATACTCGCAGACTCCTCTCGATAATTCCAATATATAGTTTTGGTTTTTTTATTGCTGTTATTAAAGACCAACTCGCCGCGAACAGCATATCCCGTTGTAGCACCTCCGCTAGAGACATATGTTTTAACAGTGTATTCCCCATCAGCCGATGTCTCTTCTGTAAGATAATCTCCTGTCGGTAACCTATTCATATCAAAAAATACCCAATACACACCATATCCGACCAATAACAAACCCAAAATCATAAGTGCCTTTATATAAAATTTCTTCGGTTCATTTTGAACAGTCTTTTCTTCTATATACTCCATTGCAAGAATTCTCCTTTTTTTCTTTATCCTCACTTTACCACAAAAAATTCAATGAGTTATCTGGATTTTCTCTTTTAGAGCTGGCAACTAAATACGTTTTTAAGAGTTCCTTGTAACGAAGTTATTGTATAATTAATGGTAGGTATTAACAATATAGGAGGAATATATGATTGCACTTGTTTATGATCAATTAAATCAATGGGGAAAAGATGATAACTTTTTTATGGAGTTGCTTGTATCTACGGAGTCCAAAGCAATTGCTGATTTAGGGTGTGGCACAGGGAGAATAACCGTTGAAATGGCAAAGGCAGGTTATCGTGTAACAGCTATTGATCCAAATGCTGAAGCTATTCAGTATGCTAAGAAAAAGGATTATGCAGAGGTTGTAACGTGGATTATAGGTGATAGCGCAGATTTGGAAACAGCAGCTTATGATGCAGTTATCATGACAGCCAATGTCGCACAGGTATTTATAACAGATGAAAGCTGGAAAACTGTTGTCCATGATGCTTATTGCGCATTGAAACCAGGTGGTCACTTTATTTTTGATACACGTAATCCTAATGTTAAGGCATGGGAAGAATGGCAAAAAGACGATAAAATAGACCAAATTCAAGATTTGAACACAGGAGATACATTAACCATGTGGGATGAATATGAAGGATTAAATGGTAGTGTCTTTACTTTCTATGAAAAAATAAAAAATGAAAAAACAAACGTAGTAATTGAAGACAAAGTACAACTTATTTTTCGTAGCTATGAGGAAATAAACGAGTCACTTCATCAGGCTGGATTTACTAAAGTTAAGGCATATGAGGATTGGGAATTTAAACTCGCGACATCAAAAGCTAAATCGTTTATTTTCCATAGTGTGAAATAAACGCTTAGTATTATAGAATTTTTACACAGTACTGATAGTTGAACACAAAGGTGTAAGAAACATAGAGAAGGCAGCCAATTGGCTACCTTCTGATGATGCACCTGATTGTTTATAAAGCTTGGGACTTAAAAGACTATAAGACTTTCTGTACCTTTAATTCTTTTTCAAGCGCCTTTAAACCTAGTTCAGTTACACCTGTATATTGTCCGTCTTTTCCGATTTCAATGACCGGCACATAACGGACGCCATATTTTGCTTCTAAAATATCACGGCGATTATCATGCTCTGTCACATCAATCACCTTATAATCGATTTGTTTTTCTGCAAAGAATTCTTTTACATCCTCACAATAAGAACAACCATTTTTCGCCCATAATAATACAGTTACCTCACTCATTATCATTCACTCCTTATTAAGCTTGCACAACGCCTTGACGCAAATGTGCCGTTAATTTTTTTTCTATTTGATTGGCTAATACTTCAATCAAAATCGTTACAACCCAGTAAACAATACCAACAGCTATAAACGATTCTAAGTATTTAAGATTACTAGATGCGATAATGTTCGCTGCGCCTGTAATCTCTTTTACTGATACCAGAAAGGCAATCGATGAACTGTGTAAAAACGCAATCAAAATATTTGTGAGGTTCGGAATTGCCGCCACAAAAGCTTGCGGCAAAATAATGCGCCTATACATCTGGAATGTCGTCATACCTAGTGATAGAGCTGCATCTATTTGATGGTTCGTGATACTCATAATACCTGAACGGATAATCTCAGATAGAAATGCCCCTGCATTAAGCGTTAATGCTATAATAACGAAAATAACGATTGGCCAGCCATTAAGCGAAATGTCAAACCACTCTTCTGCGATGAGCGGCATACCAAAATAAATTAAGAATATGTGAAGAATAACAGGGGTCCCTCTATAAAAGGATACATAAACGTTCAAAATGACCTTACTAATCTTCCAATCACTCAAGCGGACTAAAGCTACAACAATACCAATTAGTAATCCCAATAACAGCGGTACAAAGGCAATCAGGAAAGTCATCGGTAATGCCGGCAAAATACTTTGCAGTGCTGTCAATATAAATGATAGATCCAGTTGCATCCCTATCCCTCCGATACTGGGCCAGGTATATGCCGGCTATAATATTTTTCAATCCGTCTAAATAGTGCTTCCAAGAGCAGTACAATGAGATAATAGATAATGGCTAAACCAATATAAACCTCGAATGTCCGCATCGTGGCGGCAATTAATGTTTCCCCTCTTCCCATCATATCCATCACACCAATTGAAAAGGCTAGTGAGGTGTCTTTCAAGGAACTGACAGAAGCACTGCCGATATTTGGTAAGGCAACGCGGAATGCCTGTGGCAAAACGATTCGAATAAAAGTGTGACGGGATGACATGCCTATGGAGTAAGCTGCCTCTGTTTGACCGAAATCAATGGATTTAACCGCTGCACGAAAAATTTCTGCGAATTGGCCTGCATTGTTCAATGTATAGGCAATGACAACAAATATCATGGCCTCCATACGGGATATGTCAATACCGAACAAGCTAACGACAAATGGCAGCCCATAGTAAATCAAGAACAATTGAATCAATATCGGAGTGCCGCGAATAAACGAAATATATACCGTCGCAAACTCTTTAAGGATCGGAATTTTATACAGTTTAGTCACAGCTATCATCAGTCCGAGCAGTAACCCCAAGAGTATTGAGGATAAAAAAATTACGAGAGTAACCGGTAAATAACTAAGTAAAGTCGGTATAAATTCCGCAATATAGTGGAATTCAAGCATGGCACTTTGCCTCCATTTAATTAATCCTTCAGTTGATCGGAATAATCTTCATCAAACCATTCAACCAATAAATCTGAAATCGTACCATCTTCAATCAACTCTTTCACAGCGCCGTCTATTTTCGCAGCCAGCTCTTCATCTTTCTTATTGAATAGGAAGTAGATGTCGGTATATAACAGTGCATCGCCAACTATTTTTTGCTGGGCATCTGCTTTTTCGTTGTTCGCCTTTACTGAGAATGGGAAAGAGAATAGTGCATCAACGCGACCCGTTTTCAATTGATTGGTCATATCTGTATTTGTCGGAATGTATACAATTTCTGTGTTTAATTTATGCTCTTTTTTATATTGTTCAAAAAATAGCGAGGCATTGCTTGTTGGTACGGCCCCTACTTTTTTCCCTGATAAATCATCAATTGATTGAATATCCGTATTCTTTTCATTAACCACTACATGTGTAGGAATGGCATTATAATGTTGTTTATTGAATAGGAATTTTTCTTCTCTCTCTTTATTTTTGGCCATGTTATGTGCAATCATATCGATTTTCCCTGTTTCTAAGTTCAATAATAGGTTTGAGAAATCCATCGATTCAAATTTAAAAGAAACATCCTCTAGGCGTTTATCAATTACACGCAACAGTTCAACATCGTATCCGGTTAATTTGCCTTTTTCATTAATATAGGCAATATCCAGCATATCGTTCCCTGTCCCGATAATAACTTCTTGTGCTTTCTCTTCTTTTGATCCACCTGAAGTATTATCGCTTCCACATGCTCCGAGGACAATTACGCTTATTGATAGGAAGGTTGTTAGCCATGCTTTTTTAATGTTCTTCATTTTTTCTCCCCCACATATTCATTTATAAAGACACAGCATTATGCTGACTTACTAATTCAATTGACCGAAAACGTGCCTCTTCTTCCAAAATAGGTGTGTGAATAATAAATTCATCAATCCCGCTTTCATGTAACGTGTCGAACTTTTCAAAAATATCTGAGGCAGTACCGGCAATAGCTGGTGAAGAAACCGTTTCTATGGTGAATTTTTTTCCCGTTTCTAGCCCAAAGCGTTCTGCACTCTCAAAACTAGTTAGTGTGAATTTACCACCGTCCTCTATATGGACACGAAACAAGTCCGTGTTTTTCAAAAGGTTCTTCGCTTCTTCCCTACTATCCGCAACAACAACGGCAATTCCAACCGCAAAAGTTCCGGTCGGGTTACAATCTTTGTATACACGAATCGCTTCAGCCAATTGTTCTTCATTGCTGTTGATGAACTGTGCAAATGTATAGGTAATTCCTAATTGTGCAGCATATTCAGCACTACCGGCACTGCCTCCCAGCAAAACTATTTCTGGGGGTATTTGCGGAGCAGGTTCGGCAGCCAGTGAATTATCTCCCTTTATATAAAGCTGCAATTCTTTTAAACGGGTATAAAAATCATTGGGATTACTTAAACCGTTATATTGTAGAGCTTTTGTTGCAGTTGGCAATCCACCTGGTGCCTTGCCAACTCCCAAATCAACCCGGCCAGGGGCTAAGCTCGATAAAATATGAAAGTTCTCGGCAACTTTATACGGGCTGTAATGTGTAAGCATTACTCCGCCTGAACCAATGCGAATCTTATTTGTTTTTGCGAGTAAATGTGCCACCAATATTTCTGGAGAAGATCCAGCCAATTCCTTTGTTTGATGATGCTCAGATACCCAGAAACGCTTAAACCCTTTTTCATCGGCAAATCGGGCCAATTCAATCGTCCTTTGCAATGCTTGCTCTGCCGTATCGCCCTTCAACATTGGGCTTTGATCTAAAATTGATAATGTATACATGCAATCACCCCTTAAATCTCAAACGTCAGCTCTGGAGTCAATCGTTTTAAAAACTGTTTTGTCCGTGCATGTTTTGGATCATCAAATATTTGTTTTGGAGTGCCGGACTCAACAATGACTCCGCTATCCATGAAAATAAGATGATTAGAGACTTCCCGCGCAAAATTCATTTCATGCGTCACAATAATCATCGTAATTCCCTCTTTCGCAATTTTACGGATAACTTGGAGTACTTCCCCTACCAGTTCCGGATCTAAGGCAGACGTAGGTTCATCCAATAAGAGTACTTCCGGATTCATGGCTAATGCGCGAGCGATTCCGACACGTTGCTGCTGCCCTCCGGACAATGAACTGGGATACGCATTTTCTTTATGTGATAAGCCTACTTTCTCTAATAGCTTACGGGCACTTTCTTTTGCCTCTTCTAGACTGCGATTCTGGACGATGACCGGTCCTTCAATGATGTTCTCTATCACTGTTTTATGCTGGAACAAGTTATAGTTTTGAAAAACCATCCCCGTCTTTTTGCGAAGTTCAATAATATTCTTTTTGGAGGCATGTTTGACATCAAGGGACAGATTATCTATAGTCACAGTCCCGCTCGTTGCTTTATCCAGAAAGTTAATGCAGCGCAGAAGTGTTGTCTTGCCTGAACCACTCGGCCCTAAAATGGAAATAATATCACCTTTGTGTACTTCTAAATCAATTCCTTTTAACACTTCATTTTTCCCAAATGATTTTTGGATATTTTCAAGCTTTATCATCATGAAACCTCCCTTGCGTTATACTGAGACATTCCTATAGTTACTAGGTTTATTCGGCAAACCCAGATGTTCACGCAAAGTATCGGTTTCATACTTGGTTTTATAATGGCCGCGTTGTTGAAGAATCGGTATGACCTGCTCAACAAAGTCCTCCAATGCATGTGGGACATCTGCCAATATCATAAACCCATCTGCCGCACCCGCTTCAATCCACTTAATCACTTCATCCGCAACATCTTCAGCCGTACCCACAAAAGCTCCTTTCGGTGTCGCTTCACGGATGGCCACTTCATACAGGGTCAATTTTTCCTCTTTGGCGTATCGTTTTATACGATCGGTTACTGATTGGAAACTATTACGGCCGATATCGCCCAGCTCTGGAAACTGCTCATGCAAATGATATTGTGAAAAGTCATGATGGTCGAAATACCGGCCCAAAAACGCAATTGCTTTCTCAGCGGATACCAATTCAGCTACTTCACTATACTTTTTCTCAGCTTCTTCTCTTGTTTGACCAATAATTGGGGAAATACCTGGCAATACAAGCAATTGATCAGGGTTTCGTCCATTTCCTAAAGCAGCCTGCTTCAATTTATCTGAAAGCTTTTTATTCTCTTCAATCGATACGGAATTAGCAAAAATAGCTTCCGCTTCTCGGCCAGCAAACGCAATTCCAGCAGGGGATGAACCTGCCTGAAAAATGACAGGCTCTCCCTGTTTAGACCTCTGAATATTAAGGGGTCCTGCTACTGAAAAATACTTACCCTTATAGTTTACATTGTGCATTTTAGAGGGATCGAAAAACCGATCATTTTCAACATCGTATGTAAATGCATCTTCTTCCCATGAGTTCCATAACCCATGTACAACATCTAAATACTCTTTGGCAATCTCATAACGTTCCCCATGTTTCGGATGATCTTCAATGGTTTTGCTGTAGTTCAGTGCTGTATTTTCCAGTGGTGTTGTAACGACATTCCAGCCAGCTCTGCCGCCGCTTATTAAATCTAACGAAGCCAATTGACGTGCTACCGTAAAGGGCTCACTGTAAGATGTTGAAATCGTTCCCACTAATCCTACCTTTTCAGTTGCCATGGCAAGCGCAGATAAAATGGTGATCGGTTCAAAGCGATTTAAAAAGTGAGGCAAAGACTTTTCATGGATATACAGTCCATCAGCAATAAATACGGCATCGAACAAGCCTTTTTCCGCAACTTTTGCCTGTTGGACATAATAAGATAAACTCACGCTTTGCGATGGTTCAATATCCGGATGCCTCCACAGAGACATTTGCCCGCCTACACCATGGATCATTGCACCAAAGTGAAATTGTTTGATTGACATATCCATCAATTCCTTTAATTCTAATTTGTTTACTTGGTTTTAATATTTTTGATTTTAAATGAAATGTTGTGCATAAGCAAGCTTTTATTTTAAATTTTCTGATAAATTAAACGCGGTTTATTTCATGTATTCCTTAGAAACAAGGTTTTTAAGTATTCCTTATTAAACGATCCTGCCCGGCTAGTTGAACAAGAATATCTTTTTAAAAGTACGATAAAAAGACCGCCAATTGGCAGCCTTCTGATGACGATATTTTTATTATAAAAACGGGGAACTTCTACCTGTCTTTTCACCTTAAGAGTCGTTAGATCCCAGCTTAAAATTTCACTGGAAATCAGCCATTAATTCATCTATTATTCCCTTAACTGTTTTCTTTTCTTTAATCATATCAATCGCTGTATTTACAGATATGATCCCTTTTGTAACTTCCCCATCAAGCATTCCTATACGAAGACCGCCGCGCTTATTAATCTCTTGTTCAACTTCCCCAGTAGACTTTCCGCTCTGATACATTGTCGCTAATTCCACCGCTGATTTAGTGGGAGTAGAACGCTGTAACCCTGAAACAAGTAATAAGTCTTCTGATTTAGAATTGATAATGTCTTGTTTCGCTTTCTCAGAAGCTGGATTCTCTTCAGATACAATAAAGCGTGTTCCAACAAAGACTCCCTGAGCTCCAAGGGCAAAAGCAGCTCGTACACCACGAATATCATTAATTCCACCTGCTGCAAGAACGGGGATATCAACCGCATCTGCAATAGCAGGTACGATAGAAAATGTTCCTATTTGGCGCTGCGGGATATGTCCTCCCTCGTCGTATCCTGTAGCCACAATGATATCAACGCCGCTGTCTTCCGCAATTTTTGCAGAAACAACTGATGGTGTTAACTCTCTAAAGATTATAATGCCGCCACGATTTTTTATTTCTTTAAAAAAGGCTCGATTAACTTCTCCTACCACGACAAAGATATTTACCTCTTCTTCAAAAGCAACATCAAGTGTTGAACTTATATATACGTTATCTTTCTCCATCCCTTCTTGTGGAGAATACAAGTTAAGACCAAATGGTTTCTCCGTTAACTTTCTAATTTCTCTAATCTCACTTCTCAGTTTTTCCTCTATAGATACAGTTTCATCTTTTGCAAGTGAACCCGCATTAAATCCTAAGACACCTAGTCCACCAGCTTCAGAAACAGCCGAAACAAATTCAGCATTTGTAAGCCAATTCATTGGTGCTTGAATAATTGGATAGTTTATTCCTAAGATGTCCTCTACTCTTGTGTTTGTGTTTGTTTTTATATTCAATTCTTTCACCTCAAGGTTTACTTTTTAACTAACATTATGGTAACTCAATAGGGTTTTATCAGCAAATTTGAATGATTTCAAACAAAATCCCTGTTATAGAGAGTATCTAACCTAGCCCTTTATTAGTCAAATACAGAAAACGATGGATTTATCAGATGACAAATCCATCGCCCTTACACTTATGATAATTAACTGTGTAGTGCTTCTTACCGTCCGAATGTATGCCCGCCATTTAAAAATACAGTCTGGCCTGTCATAAATCTTCCTTCTTCACTGGCTAAGAATACAACTCCTGGCGCTATATCAACGTCCGGATCACCAAGACGGCCCAACGGCACTGGGTCCATTGTTTTTCTGTATCCTTCTGGATCTTTTTCCATCCACAGTTTCGCAGCAGGTGTCAGTGCGCCTGGAGAAACAACATTTACGGTTATGCCAAATTCACCAAATTCACGTGCTGCCACTCGTGTTAAGCCACGGATGGCTTCTTTTGCGGAACCATAAGCAGCGAATTTTTCCATGCCATCAATGCCCGTATCTGAACATACATTGATGATACGACCGTAACCTGACTCTTTCATATGCGGGACACATTGCTGCATAAAGAAAAATGATGCGACTGTCCCTGTTTTCCAGGCTAGTTCCATTGATTCATATGTAGTTTCCAGTATAGAAGCTGTTGGTTTTGATGCCTGTGCATTATTGACTAGTATATTGATAGTCCCGAACGTTTCAACTGTTTTAGTCACAACATCTTTTACTTGCTCTTCATTCGAAACATCACACTGAACAAACAATGCTTCCGCACCCATTGCTTTTAATTCTTCAACAGCTTTTTCCCCTGTTTCAGCATTGAACTCAGCGATTGTAATTTTCGCCCCTTCTTTAGCAAGCGCTTTCGCGAACGATAGCCCTAAACCTTGACCTGCTCCTGTTACAATCGCAACTTTTCCAGCTAATCTGCTCATCGTATAATCCCCTTTTCATAATCCGTGTATAAAGATCGTTGAATTCAACCTATTGATCATATATGATAATTGGTAAAAGAATCTGAGTTAGTTTTCCCTTTTTACCATTTAATTATGAAAGGACCTGCCTGCCAAGGTAACATTAGAAAACCAAACCAGTTCTAGTAATCGTCAATCGTAATACGTATGCATAAAAAAAAACCAAAATAAATCTGCCTAACCTTATCATACATCCTCACTAGTAAGTTCAATGAACTGGATTGAACTATTTTTAATAATCGGTGTTCCAAAACCTATCCTTCTTCATATCCTTAACCATTTTATTAAATGTATGAAGTTGTACACTATTTTCATCATAAAACATTATCATCCGAACTGGTGAGCGACTTGTAGTACCACCATTTTTTGAACAAGGAAAAATCAATATTTGGGAAGAATCCTTCTCAAGATAGGCTTCAATCAGCCAATGTGTTGCGTAAGGGTAATCAGGGGTTATTTCATCATTAGTCAGCGCATACCTATCGCATTCTCCAATTGGTAAAAACTCATATTGGATACACCTAATTCCTTTTCTTTTAACTTTTTGACGTTTGGCCCCATTTAATGCATTATATCTATTTTCTCTTTTTTTCTTTAATCGCTTTCTCATTTCCCACCTCTTAATCATCTGTTCTTTCGTAAAGTGGATCTCGCATCTAGCATTAAAGTAAACTATATTTTTGCAATTCTAGTAGCAATTTTAATCAGATACTCTATTTTATATATTTGTTTATATTGTCTAATGCCAAACGAGTCTGTTCTTGTACAAAGCGACTCTCATCTTGAAGTCCTTGATTAATAATATACAAAACTAGTTCTTTGTTTATCTTTTTATAGACTTTTGCACTATGCCCCAAACAAAGTATTGCGGTACCACGAATGGAAGCATCCTCGTGTTCACTGTACATAACCATGATTTCTTGAACAAAATCTGGGTCATCTGTACTTAAGGCTAGTTCTGATAAGCCATTTATAACGTTTTCCGTATCACCTGAATTGATACGTTGAAAAATGTCTTCATTATTATTTATATTGTAACTATATCTTTCAGACCATTCGTGTAAGATTTCATTTAAGATTTTCTCGTAAAACTTTATTTTTCCCCAAGCTAACCTATATTCTAATGAATCAGATTCATAGTTATCTAACTCAACAAATGCCCGTAATAAAGCCTTTTTGGTTTCTGTTTTTTTATCGGTTTGACTCAGTAAAGTTATTTTATCACTATACATAATGAGGTATTTATTAAAATTTCTTCTTGCTTCTGTGAGTGAGTAATCTCTATTAGGGCCACCTCACACTTCATCCGCATTTAAATCGTCTTGTCCATCATCTTGCCACTTACAAAGTACACATATCTCATAAGCATCACGCTCATCTAATGTCGGAAATCCACAGCAAGGACACTTTACACGTTGCACTAAAATCACACCCTACTTGTTCAAATTAAAAAATTCTTCCCTTTAGCAGTGACACCTTTACCTCTAGTCTTGTTAATTGTGTTAAAAAAAATAGAATTACCACAGGTAGTGAAATAGGTCCTCTGTGTTGGAATCGCCCATTAGTTAACTAGCATGTACTATAATATTTTCACATGATCCCAAATTTCTTTTAATGACTTTTCCTCCAATGTCCCCTGTTTTAGTAGTTCTTCAGTTGTACTAAACGATTGAAAATCCATTTCATAATCGGAGATATGCCATTTGTTGGAATGTTTATTAATGTGGTAGATATGGTCTTGATATGAGAAACTGACATGTGTATCAAAATTCAAATCCCTTTTCAAATCTTCATAAGAATAGTTAAGCTTTTCACTAATCATCTCAGCATACATGCGAACATCGATATCGGAATCATTCTTGAAAATTTCTATAAAGTCCTGAATTGTTTCATCATCTAATCGATAGGTTAAGAAGTTCCATACTAAATTAGCAATGTCATTTCTTATATAGTCATTCGGATGATTACTTAATTGTAAGAACTGTTTACTCACCCAACTTACATCAGACTCAAATTGTGATAGATAAGATAGTGCATCACTTAATTCCTCTACATTATCTTGTTTTATTAGCTCTTCCAAATCTTCTTTGCTGTATTCCTTCATTTGAGAATCATCATCATCAAAAGGTTCGGGTTCTTCCGTATACAGCCGTTCTAAAAATTCATCAAAAGTATCAGCTATTTTTATAATCATATCGTCTTCGTTATCTACATAAACGATTGAAGGATCTGAAGAAACAGTCCGGTAGTCAAAAGCAACCCAGGTATGTCCATCTCCATTAAACAAAATGAGTCCTTCGGGCATATCCCATTCTTTAATGAGTTCTTCGTTTTGCACGATACTATCTTTTGGCCCTATGCCTAAAATATGGTCTACATTAATATGGTCATCAGCCCACGATGTTGGTACATCAGTAGGGTACGCGTTAAATTTAATAGATCCTCCATTCTGTTCATTGAGAATAGTAATATACGATTGTGGTAATTTTATTTTCAGTTTCTCTTCTGCTTTTTTTATCATCTCTTTAGTTAATGGTTCTAATTTGAAATATTCATCTTCCACTTCCCAAATAGCTTTCCCCATTGAAATCACTCCCTAAAAATAATATTGAAACATTAATAATACATTGTTAGATAGTACGGTAGAGAGACTTGCCGATTTTAATCCCCAAATGCAGCTATGAAGTTGTTCTTCTGCAATGCTTCTTTGCAAAGCTCTAGTAATTTTTCAGCAAATTCTTTTATTTCTTCCCGGTATAAATTTTCTGTTTTGTATTTACTAACTAAACATTCGCAAACGTTGACTAACTGATGTATTTCTTGGGTTGAAAATAGTTTATCACCATATTGATCTAACCCTATAAGTAAATCGAAAGGTCCGATTTCTCGATTTCTTTTAAAGTGTTTTTCTTTATATCTTTTTACGTAATCTTCCTCATTTTGAAGATACCTCTGCAACACTTCTGTAAATTTTACAGATTCTTCTCTAAATATAGCTTTTTTCTTATTTGTCATATAGAAATCAATTCCCACACTAGTATCCATTCATTGCGCACCCTTCCATATTTTAATAGTATATCAGTCTTTCCCTCCCCACATAGTAAAAAAGCAATTGCTTTAATTTCGCAATCGCTGTTGTTATGTACATGTATTCTTTATCCTAAATAAGTAATCTGAGCATCTTGCTTTTTAGCTCTAATGATAACTTTTGCCACCAATTGTTCAGGCTGTTTCCCGTAGCTGGACTGAATTTCCTCAAAAAGGTGCTTCACAATGATTTCAATATTCTCTAAAGTAGTTTCTTTTGGCAGATATTTAGTTCTTGCAATCTCAAACCTTTTGTACGAGCCTTCATAATCTGAGATTGTCTCTTCGCCAAACGCGTTTACTTCAAATTCTACTTTAATTTCAGCATCCACCAGTACTCCCCCTTATATTCTACTATCATACAATACAACACCATAATAACCCATTTTTTGACTTATAGTTAAAAGAGCCGCTCATAGTTGAACGGCTCTTAATCTTGTAAATTCTTTCACTCTATTAAAAAGCGACGGGAAGGGATTTTAACCCCTGTGAGCTCAGCATGAATTGCCAGTTAACGTCCTCCCTTGGGATACTGAGATGCAAGTTAGGCATACGTCTCAGCAGGGTGGAAAACGCAACGTCTCCTTCGACGCGGGCTAATGGCGCTCCCAAACACATATGGATGCCTTGTCCAAATGCCATATGACGTTTGATTGAACGCGTAAGATCCAGTTCCTCTGGGTCCGAAAACTGGAGTTCATCTCGATTTGCTGATTTCAATACGGGAATCACCATATCTCCCCTTTTGATTTGCTGTCCTGCTATCTCGATATCTTCCGTAGCAAACCGCGGTCCTGCCATGGTGGAAGGCCCATTGAAACGCAGCAATTCTTCTACAGCTCCAGGTATCAGGTTGAGGTCTTTTTTTAGTTTCTCCAGCTGCTCGGGATGATCAAGTAACATTAACGTGCCTGTTGCGATCAGATTCGAGGTAGTCTCATGACCAGCAAAGATCAATAGGGAGATCATCGAAATTAGTTCCGATTCGTCGAGTTTATCTCCCTCTTCTTCAATAGCAACCAACTGACTGATTAAGTCATCTGCTGGATGCTTCCGCTTCTCGGCCACAAGCTGCACAATGTATTCCCCAAAAGCTCGAATCTGCTCTGCAACTCCCGGTTCTTTTCTTCCTAGGCCTAGACCGTGCGCAATGGCCTCTGACCAGACCCGAATTTGAGCCTGGTCTGCTTTAGGCACCCCGAGCATTTCAGAAATGACGTTGATTGGCAAGGGATAAGCATAGTCCTTAACAATGTCAAACTGTTCTTTATCTTCTACCTGGTCAAGTAATTCGTCAGCAATCTTTTGAACGAGAGGACGCAGGCTTTCCATGTATTTAGGCGTAAAGGCTTTGGATACCAACCTGCGCAATCGTCGGTGATCAGGTTCATCGACAGAAAGCATGGATTTAGCATTAAGGAAAGTTGGGGGAGCAGATGGATCCGCATTGCTTTGCATCAGATTATTGTTACCATCGATGGAGCCTCCGTCTACAGTAAAGTGGGCATGATCTTTTAAAACCAGCATGGCTTCTTCCATACGGGTAACCATCCATGTTTGGCCTTTTATCGCAGCAATCGGGGAAGGAATAGGAATAACGGCCCCCATTGTCCGCATCTTGGAGAATATCGCAAATGGGTTTTCAACACTTTCCCCACTAAATACGTTTAAAATAGATTGATCTGTTGCGTTTTGTTCTTGTTTTTTCATAACTATCATCCTTTCCTTTATGGGAGTGGATCGTTTTCATTTAAATAGGTCTTTTTTTTGATCATTCTTACCAAATTCGCAGATTAAATTTACACAGTGTTGTATAATTTACACTGTATAAATGAGAGTATAAAGATAAGTTAGCACCTTTTCAAGCGACAAACTTCCTAAAAGCGTATAGTAATCTCTATAAATACTGTTTATATAGAAGAAAGGAAAGAGAGAAAATGACGGAAAAGAAAAAACTTCACACCGACCCTCGCATACTTCGGACAAGACAATTAATAAAAGATGCGTTTGTTGAGTTACTTGAGGAAACCGATCTTCAGCAAATTACGGTTAATCGGCTAGCGGAAAGAGCCACAATCAATCGAGTTACTTTTTATCTGCATTTTCGTGATATTCCAGATATGTTAGAAAAGATGGCAAACGATATGATTGACGACATTTCAACGGTATTTGAAAAAACACCAACAGACCACCCATTCTCTGAAGAAGACAGTTGGAAAATACTTGAAAACTTACTACAGCATATCGCTGACCATTCCAATTTTTATAAGAACTTCCTTACTTCTAAGAAAGTTCCTATCTTCAGAGATCGGCTGACCCTGTTTTTACGGGAGAAAATCGTGACGAAGATAGATGAAAGCGGAAGACGAGTTCAATTAACTGATATCGTAAAAGAAGATATATTAATATGGTACGAAACGTCCGCTTTAATTGGCACAATCGTTTCGTGGCTTCAAAATGATATGCCCTATACACCAAGTTTTCTAGCACAACAATTCGCTTTGCTTCACCATAGGGCGTTAAATGTAGAACGTTAATCATTTAAAGTACAACGAAATCTTGCTATCTGCATTGATCTCTAGAAGGTTTTACTACTAAAATCTGTTTCCGTTCAGGAAACTGAACGGATTATCTTGTAGATGAAAATAAATTAGTTACTGTTCATTTTTATGTATGATGCAATAACATTTATATTGAAAAATCTTACGTTAAGAAGGTCGTTAATCGGCAGCCTCCTATAGCGAATGCATCATTTAGTTCAAAAGCTAATTTTCCAGGTATTCATTCCTAAGAATTGAATACATTGCAATATCTCTAAACTTTCCTTTAATAAAGTATTTTTCTCGTGATACTCCTTCTAATTTCATCCCTATTTTTTGTAGAACTCTTTGTGATTGACTATTTTCTACCATACAAGGAGCCTTGATTCTATTTAACTTCATTTTATTAAAGCCAAATTCCTTTACTTTGGCAGCAGCTGCAAGAATTATTCTGTCGCCCCAATGATCCTTGGAGAGAATAAAACCTAGTTCGGCTCTAAAATTTATAGGAAACCATGCAACAAAATCAATGGTACCAATTACTTTTTTTGTTTGTTTAAATTCAATAGCCCAAGGTGCTATTTTTCCTTCTTGGTATTGTTTATCGATCAAGTTCAAAAATTCGTATGTATCTTTAATCGTATTGTGGGACTCCCACGGAACGAATCTCGATACATCTGGTTCCGATGCATACTCAAACATATCTTCTGCATCACCTATTGCGAATTTGCGTAGTAATAGACGGTCTGTTGATAGGGTTTGCAATTCCCCATAAATATCTTTTACTTTCATATAATTTTTCTCCTTTTGTTATCCATCAGAATAAATTTTGTACCCTAAGCAAATTAAGACATAAGTATAGCTATTCGTACTCTTCTTTTGAGGAGTTAGTCCAGAAATGACGGTATATCGATTCATGACAATAAAGAAATAGAGAGGATTTCTCCTCTCCATCAAAGTCTAACTTTTTGGATCACCACAAATTGACCGCCTTCTTATGACGCTAACGCCCCTGTTAGCCATCCATGAAGCGTGAAAAATCAGAGCGAATTTTTACCCATTCTTCACATCTACCAATTTAAAACGCTCACACACAAGGAGCATGTCTTCCGAAAATTCACGTCCGATTGTGTTTAACTCGTTTCTGAAGAACTTTTCATGAGCTTCCCACCAATATTTGTAGGTTTTATCTCCTTCACCTTCTGCACTAGCGAACTCTTCAGTGACTTCATTCATAGGAGTTAGCGTAACCTCCACTGTCTTAATAATTGCTACAGGTTGATCATCGCTGTTTAAAATAATGCTATAATCATCTTTTGCTGGTAGTGGTTCATTCTCCAGTTCATAAAAAGTATATCCTGAGCATGTTGCAGTTTTAATTCCATCTATCACTAATTGTGCGAGATAATCAGGATCAGCCCCGAATTGCCATGCACTAACAGACTGAGGTTGATTTTGATTCTTCCAATATTCATTCCAGTACTTCTGAGTCGCCTGATTCATACTATTCCTCCATATACATCTATTATTTTAGTAACATTCTATCAAAAATAGTTTAGCTAATCTAAAATACATTCCATTAATTGGATCAATCATTGAATAAAAAGGCACTCTTAACTAGCCTCTCTATAGTTAGACAAGGATATTTTTTATCAGAATTTGAATGTATGATTATGCTAACATAGTACATTCAAACAGGCTGCCAAGTGGCAGCCTGTTTCTTTCGTTAAGTTAAGATAACCCTTGATCTCGGAAGCTGGAATTGGTCCGGATTTTTTTACTATAACTCCGGCTACACAGTAGTTTCTGAAGTATTATTCCCTTGCATATGAACGTCTCCAGGGTAAAATACTAGTACAAATGTTCGTATTGTGGGATAATAAGATTCGTATAGACGAATAATAAAATTATCTTAAAACAAAGGGGTTTTGCCTTATGAGTCAACGAATCGCCTATAATGATGTTGCGCCCGATGGTATTAAAATTATGATGGATATGGAAAAGTACACGAAAACATCTTCTATTAATCAAACTACTAGAGAGTTGATTAAAATTAGAGCTTCTCAAATTAACGGTTGTGCCTTCTGTATCAATATGCATACATCCGATGCTCGTAAGATGGGTGAAACTGAACAAAGAATTTATTGTTTAAATGTCTGGGAAGAATGCGATTTTTATTCACCTGACGAAAAAGTTGCTTTGGAACTTACTGAGCATATTACCTTAATCCCAACAAAACGAATTCCTGAGGACTTATACAAGCGTGTCCGAGAACATTATGAAGAGAAACAATATGTTGATCTAGTTCTTATTATTAATCAAATAAACAGTTGGAATAGAATCTCTATTGCAATGGGCAATACAGCAACTGAGAGTTAATTTTCTTAATGAACACCCAACGGTGTTCTTTTTTTCTTCAATTTGAATGTATGATTTGTGTAATTATCATACATTCAAATCCTTGATTTCATTGACTTTCTCCGCATTCTCTCTTTATACTAAAAAAAGAGAAAAAATTGTACATTCAAATCGTTGAATGCCAAGGGTTTCAAGAACCCACTTTTGAATAACAATAGAAAGGTCGAGAAAACATGAAACCAAAAACAGAGACTTCATATCAATTATGATGTAGATCTGGTGAGGTTTGGATTAATAAATAATAACGAAGAAAAGGTGTCTCATTAATTTCGGGAAACCTTTTTTTCGTTATCTTTTTGTGTAAAATTACTATCTATTCGGACTTAACAAGAATTTTCACTTGACTTCGCTCTTTTAGCAAAGCTTCAAATCCTTCTTCAATCACTTCGTCCAGTTTAATTCTTTTTGTAATAATTTTTTCAGCTGAGAAATATCCCTGTGCCATTAAACTGATCACAGCAGGGAAAATATCACGATACCCTATTATCCCTGTAACTATACGTTCATTTAGAACGATATCGTTTGGATGAATGGAAGCTTTCTTTTCAAAAATACTGACAATCATTGCTTGCCCGCCAATTTTTGTGGAATTGATTGATTGTGTCAAGACTGCATCAATACCTGATACTTCAAATGAAACATCCACTCCACCATTTGTTCGTCTCCGAATTTCTTTAACAACATCAACTTCTTTTGGATCTAAGACAATGGCACCGAATTCGGCTGCTTTTTGTTTTCGTTCTTCAGAAACTTCACTCACATAAATTTCAGTTGCACCTGCTGCTCTTAAAGCTTCAATAATTAATAAACCAATGGGGCCAGCTCCAAAGACAGCTGCTTTCTCCCCCACATTTAATGCACTTTGCCGTACAGCATACAAAGCAACAGCAGAAGGTTCTACTAATGCTCCTTGTTCAAAAGAAACGTTTTCAGGAATCTTATGTAACATCACTTCAGGTACTGCTGCATACTCCGAAAAACCACCGCCTCCCCCAGCTAAGCCATAGAAGCCCATTTTCTCACATAAGTTGTATTTACCTTGTTTACAGGCTTCGCATACACCACAAGCATATATTGGCTCCACTACAACTCGATCACCCACTTGAAATTTTGTTACATCTTCTCCAATTTCTACAACCCGCCCGGAAAATTCATGTCCCATAACAATAGGAGCTTTATCACCACTTAATGGATGCGTCTCAGTGGGAATAAAAATTGGTCCAGCCGTATATTCATGTAAATCACTTCCACAAATCCCACACCATTCAACTTTAATTTTTACTTTATCTTTCTGTGCCGTTGGTTCTTCAATGTTCTCTAATTTTAAATTTTTTACACCGTGCCATCTCAATGCTTTCATATTTTTTATCTCCTTTAATAAATTAAAATTATCAACCTCAGTTTTTATTGTTAGATTAATCCTTTAAGTTAATACATTTTTTATGCGATCCAACGTGCTACGTTGACGGGGTGGTCGGCGCATAGCCATAAAACTATGCCAAAAATAATAAAAACTTTAAAAGCCTCGAATACGGATGTAATCGTAAACCATCCACTTAATAAAAGAGTTGAAAATAACAGCTAGTTAACATAAATCCCAATTATCGGTATACCGAAGATTTCAGTATCTTTCAGGTGCTGTTATAGCATTTTCCTAAAAAGAACAAATAGGCCACTAACATTAGTGGCCTATTTACTACACTATTAAATTGAATAAAGAAAGAAAATAAATAAAGCTATAGTTACACAAATGATTGCTGCTGTTTTAGATTGTTTAGTAATACGTTCATCATTTTTATGTAAGTTTTCAAAAAATGTAAGTGTAAAGTAGAAACCCAAAACCATTAGTAATGTTAAAAGTATGACTACCCAAATTCCCATTCATCTATCACCCTCCTATAATATTACACAAGACAACCCAATTTAAAAGGTAATAAATTGACAGTTAACATAATTCAACTTATCGGTATACGAATGGGAGGCGATTTTTCAATGAATAAAAAAGAAGAACAAGAATTAAATGAAAGATTAAATCGTATTGAGCAGCATGAACGATTACGTAAAGCAGAAGGAAAAGAACAATATAAGGATACGTCAAAGGAGATCGAGTCATTGTCTATACAAATGATAAATAAGCTTTGGAGTTCTCGGAGGTTGAGACATGTTACACGATTAAAAGGTAATTATAGTCTTCTAAATAAACCTGTACCAGTAATCACCTCTCTATATTAAGATGTTCAGAAGATATTGGTCTATTATAGATTAAATTTATCCACAGCTTCAATTTCCGCAATCTCAATTAACCTCGTCTCCTCCCTCCTTCTGTTTTAAAAAAAGATCCCATGCAATTCCTCCTTAAAAATAAATATCAGAAAATTTCGTTAATGTGTTGATAAATTCTTAATTGTCTTTATAATTAACTAAAATCATATAATCCTTACCTACTTACTTGTATTTAAATTCATAATTTAGAAAGGTGCTGAAAAAACGTATGCACGAACTAAAGATTGATTTCAATCAGGAGCTTTTGGATTCTTTTGAAGAAATCGTTTCCTGGAGACGGTATCTCCATATGAATCCAGAGATTTCTTTTCAAGAAGTCGAGACTCCAAGGTTCATAGCCGAAAAGCTGAGAAGTTTTGGGATTGAGGTCCATGAGAACATTGGAGGAAACGGTGTTGTTGGAATCATCAAGGGTGCTTCTCCAGGTAAGACCATTGCCTTTCGAGCTGACTTTGATGCCTTACCCATTCAGGATGAAAAAGAGGTTCCCTATAAATCTACGGTTAATGGTGCCATGCATGCCTGCGGTCATGACGGTCATACGGCTGCCTTGCTGGGGGTGGCAAAGGTACTTAGTCGTAAGCAGCATGATTTAAGCGGAACCCTCGTTTTGATCTTTCAGCCTGCGGAGGAAAAGCCCCCTGGTGGTGCAAAAGCGATGATTGATGACGGGGTATTGGACGGGGTCGATTACATCTTTGGCGGGCATTTGGCTACAGATGTACCTATTGGTAAAGTAGCCATACGTTCTGGCGCTTCTATGGCTTCTGTTGATGCCTTCAAAATCACCCTTCAAGGCAAAGGCGGGCATGGAGCAAAACCGCATTCGACGGTGGATGCGGTCGCAATTGGCAGCGAACTCGTTAGTCATCTGCAACAGATTGTTAGTCGGCGCGTAGATCCGATGGAACCAGCTGTTGTGACGGTCGGCAGTTTTCATGCCGGCAATGCGTTCAATATTATCGCAGATACCGCCGTGCTTGAAGGAACGGTTCGCGCGCTTAACAGCGATGTCAGAATACAAATTGAAGAAGAAATCCGCCGGATATTGGACGGTTTCAAAACTGCTGACCGTATCACGTATACATTAGATTATCTGAACGGCTATCCAGTACTTGAAAACCATCCGGAGGAAACCCAGCTTATTGAACAGTTAGTAAAAGAGAACCTTTCTCCTGAAGCTTTCGTTGAGAAAAAAGTGGTCCTTGGTGCTGAAGATTTCGCTTACTATCTTCAACATCGACCAGGCGCCTTCTTTCATGTAGGTGCTCGAAATGAAAATCCTGCGACCCATTTTGCTCACCATCATCCTCGTTTTGACTTTGATGAGCAGGCAATGTTGGTTCAGGGACAGGTGTTTCTACTGCTTACAGCCCATTATTTACTATAGATTAAAGAAGGAGAGCGTACACATGACATTCAAATTAGATCATATCGTACACTTCGTAAAAAGCCCAGAGGATGCCATTATATCGTATCAAGAAAAGGGTCTGCATGCTGTTGAAGGTGGACGGCATGAATCCCTAGGTACATACAATGCCCTAAGTTATTTTGGATTAAGTTATATCGAGCTGATTGGTGTATTTGATCAAGCACTGGTAGAGCGTTCAGCTGAGGCTCCTTATAGCCTAAGAGAAAGTATTGTGAAAAGACAATTTGCCGAGGGCTTAGCACGGGTGGCTCTTCGTTCCACGGATCTAGAAGCGGACGCAAAGAGATTCCGGGACCTTGGCCTAGACGTTTACGGCCCATCCCCGCTTAGTCGGAAACGTCCTGACGGCAGTGTTGTCAGCTGGAAACTTCTTTTTGTCGGTAAACCGGATGAACAACCTGATCTGCCGTTTTTTATACAATGGGATGAAGACGACGATGAACGTACAGAAGATCTTTCGAAGCGAGGTGTAATTGCGCCTCATCCTGCTGGTAACGTTGAACTTACGTCCGTATCTTTTGCGGTAAAAGATTTAGAAAGTGTTATCGAAAGATGGTCCGCCTATCTTGGGTTAGAAGCTGAGGAAGCATTCGTTGATACGCATTTAAACGCGAAAGGACAGCGTTTGAAATTGGGAGGCGGCGACCTTATTTTTTATCGTCCGATTGGGGACGGTATTGTGGCTGCAACCATTAAAGAACATGGCGAAAAACCATTTTCACTTGAATTCTCGGGTACTGATCAAGAAATTGAATTCAGCTTGTATGACGCAGCCTACAAATTCACTAAATAAAAGGAGACTACACGAAAATGACTCATACAAAACGACTGGTTACCGGATTACTTCTTCTTCTCTCTGCCGTCTTATTGCTAGCAGCTTGCGGTAAAGATTCAAGCGAATCCGTTTCAGGTAGCAGTGAGAAGAAGGTTATTAAGATTGGGTACCAAAAAGGAAATACCTTAAATATCTTGAAAGAAACAGGCTATTTGGAAGATGCACTCAACAAAGAAGGGTATAAAGTTGAATGGAAAATGTTTACTCATGGAGGTACGTTATTAGAAGGTCTATACTCAAAAGCCATTGATTACGGCCATGCTGCTGACGGTTCCGCTATCTTTGCTCAAGCAAGTGGAAAGCCCCTCGTTTATGTCGGGGCTGATGCACCGAACCCTGAAGGTGTCGGACTCATGGTATTAAAGGACTCAGGAATTACTTCCGTTGAACAATTAAAAGGGAAAAAAATAGGCGTACTGAAAGGCGGTAATCATCATTATTTGGCCATCCTTGCCCTTGAAAAAGCCGGTTTGACCGCAGATGATGTGAAATGGGTTTACCCGGAAGATGCTGCACAAGGACGTGCAATTTTTGAAACCAACCAAGTGGATGCCCTTGCTTCCTACGATCCTTTTTTCGCAAGTGCGGAAACGGAGCTTAACACCCTTACCTTTACCGAAAATGTTGATTATGACTATCCAAACCGAACATTCTACTTTGCTACACCGCAATTTGCAAAAGAACACGCTGAACTGGTGGATCTTATTCTAGAAGCTACGGATAAGTCGGATAAGTGGGCGAACGAGAACAAAGCAGAAGTGGCCAAACTATTATCGTCTAGTATTGGCATTGATGAGAAAATCACGACTAAACAAGTGAACCGCCGTACGTTTGGAGCAGGTCCCATCACACAGGAAATCATTGATGCACAGCAAAAACAGGCGGATAAATACTTTGAGATCAAGTTAATTCCTAAGAAACTAGATGTTTCTGTTGATATGCCTCTTGGAGAATAACAACTAAACTTTGTAAAGGAATGAGCCATAATGAGAAAAAAATGGATATATGGATTTCAACCTTGGGTGATTCCTCTTGCACTTTTATTAACCTGGCAGGTGACCGCTTCATTGAAACTTGTCACTCCCTCACTATTCCCGTCACCCATTACCGTTTTGCTTACGTTCTGGGAGTTATTGATAAGTGGTGAATTAGTGCGGCATGTGTTTGCAAGCTTATGGCGAGCAGGGATCGGGTTATTGATCGGCGGATTAATTGGTTTTGTGCTCGGTATACTTAATGGATTATCGGCTACATCCTATAGATTCCTAGATTCAACGATTCAAATGATGAGGAATATCCCCCATCTCGCCTTGCTGCCGCTGGTCATCGTCTGGATTGGGATTGATGAAGGAGCCAAGATTTTCTTAGTCATTATCGGCGTCCTTTTCCCAATTTATATCAATACCTTTCATGGCATCCGCAATGTCGATCATGACTTAGTAGAGATGGGAAAAATGTATAAACTTAAAGGGTGGAGGCTTTTCAAAGACATTCTTCTTCCAGGCGCACTCCCTTCTATATTTGTCGGACTTCGTTACGCACTTGGTGTGATGTGGCTGACCTTAATCGTCGCTGAAACAATTCCGACAGAAGTTGGTATTGGCTACCTAGCAACGAATGCTCGTGAATTCATGCAGACAGACATTATTATATTGAGCATTATCATCTATGCCTTACTAGGGAAAATTGCCGATATCATTGCACAAATCGGAGAAAAATGGTCGTTAAAGTGGAATGTAAGCTACAACAAAGAGTTATAAGGGGATGAGTGCGTAAGATGGAAAATCTAAAACGAAGAGCTGCCGACCATTCTATTCAAATAGACATTGAAAAGGCAAGCAAGTCCTTTGGTGAAAAAGAAGTTTTAAAAGATGTGACGTTAATGATTAATAAAGGAGAATTCATCGCCATTATCGGAAAAAGCGGCAGCGGCAAAAGTACGTTATTACGGCTAGTCTCAGGTCTTGAGACGCTGACAGAAGGAGAACTGCGATTTAACGGTGCCCCTTCCACTCAATCTACCTCGAACATCACTATGATGTATCAGGACTCGAGACTGCTTCCTTGGAAAAAAGTGAAAGAAAACGTCGGGCTTGGCCTTGATGGGAACTGGGAGGATAAAGCTGAAAAGGTGTTAGATGCAGTCGGATTATTGTCCTTTAAAGATGTTTGGCCGTCTAAACTTTCTGGCGGTCAAAAACAACGTGTAGCGTTAGCAAGAGCACTTATCCATGAGCCCTCTCTTTTACTACTTGACGAACCGCTCAGTGCACTTGATGCCTTAACTCGTTTGGAAATGCAGAATTTAATTGAAACCATTTGGAGTACGTCAGGTTTTACCGCCCTGCTTGTTACACATGACGTTCGAGAAGCCATCCGATTGGCCGACCGTATTGTACTCATAGAGGACGGAAGCATCGCGATGGATATCAAAGTACATGCTGCTAGACCTCGGCATATGTCCGAAAATAAATTAACCCTGTTAGAAGAAGAAATTCTCGATCGTATCATAAACGGGGAGAGGAATCATCCACGAAAAACGTCAAATTTATAACCATAGAAGGTTGTCGAGGTTTCTCGACAACTTTTTTTAGCTTTCCTAGTATCCATTTTTACAAACCAGTGACTTTCCGGTATTTTAACAAAAGGAAGCGTTTGTTTGTTATAATACGTGCAGGATACTGAGAAAGGAGTTACACCATGTCGATTCCTATTTTTATTCTTGGCTCGTTAGCCGAACAAAATAATTATGCTTATTCCATTTATAAAGGTGCCGCAGAAACGTTGGCGATTGTCCAAGTAAGCGGTTTAACCGAAAGTAAGTTATATTATCATTTCGAGGCGCTTCATAAGCGTGGTTACGTTGAAACGGTGGAAGTTCTGAAGGATCCCAGACGGCCTGAAAAAACGATGTACCAAATTACTGATGCCGGTCGATTAGAGCTTGAAAAGAAGATTTATACAATTTTTAAACAGTCAACCGATGTCGGGGAGCTTTATTCAGCACTTATTTTTATTAAACATGTAGAGATCGATGAAGTTCTCTCCATTTTCGGTGCGAACATTGACAAACAAAAAAAGCGATGGACGCCTTCTTTAAAGGATAAAGTCCCGCAAGAAGTGCTTAATAAAAACAAACATTTACCGTTTATTGTTGAACACGCAACCAGCTATATTGATTTCCGAATTGAATGGTTAGAAAGATTATTCACCTACATAAAAAGTTTGCAATCATAATAGTAGTATTTCCAGGACTAAGCATGGTAGCACCAAGCTCAGTCCTTTTCTACATCCGTGCTCTCTCTCCTTTTGCAGGTACTGCAGCCTACCCAACCTTCCAATAATCTTTTATGGATAAAACTTCCAAAATGATAGAAAGTTTGATATAACTAGTAAGTATACATAGTTCAGCATATACTACTCCAAGTTTTTAGTTAAAAAGGATGGTGATTAAAATGAAGAAATTAGGTCTGGCATCCGTCGGTCTATTTGTTATTTCTCTAGTAGTCTATGGATCTTGGTTCTTTAACGAAAGTGCTTATAACGGAAAAGGAGTCTTACTGCTAGCTGTCTTACTTCCTGTTATTGGTTTAATTACCGCTTTCCAATCAAAAGGATTTTTAAAAGCAATAGGAATCGTAGGAAACACACTTGTTCTTATGTGGGTAGTTATCATCCCAGCTGCCTCTATATTATTTTGGAATCAGCCATGAGAATTAGCAGCTGTATCTCAGTGGTTATTATTGTTCGTTAGGCTGAACGTGTTATCGTTTTTTCAACACTTCAAAAGCCAAGTAAGCGGCTTAACCGAAGGTAAAAAATGTTTGCCCTCATGATATTATTTTTTCAGACTGAGCATGGTATTTCACCAAGCTCAGTCCTTTTTGCGTTCCTCTTGATTTCCTCCTGTTTCCACCGCGCACAATTGACTAACCCTCCTCCTTCCCCTGAATAGTAACGAATACAAATGGGGAACATTTCAAAAGATGAATTATGTGGAGGTGAATGTATGTTTGAAAAGAAATTAGCACTTCACGAAACGATGGAATTTCATGAACTCATTAATTTTAAGACGGTTTGTTTACTGAAGTCGAAAATGATGCAGGGCATCGTATTTGATCAAGATCTTAAAGCCTTACTAGAAAAGGACGTCACACAGTCCATTCCCGCTTTAACTGCCATGATTAAACTATATTCACATTCTGAGTTACATTAATCGGAGGTATCGTAGATGGACTATTTAGATCCAATTAATTCTGTTGGAATGCCAGAATTGACAGATTCAGGCGTAGCTCTCGAGTTTTTAATAACCGCAAAAACGGGCGTTAGAAATCTATCTATTGCCTTGACTGAAACCGCAACTCCCTCTTTACGGAAATTAATCAAAGCACAACTAGACATCACCATCGATTTATACGAAGAGATATCAGAACTGATGAAGGAAAAAGAGTGGTTAAAGGCATACGATTTGGATGAACAAAAATTACTGGATATTAAATCCGCCGAAAATGCGATTAATCTTGCAGGCCTCGATCTTTTTCCTGGCGATACCAATCGCAAAGGGTTATTTCCAAGCCCGCCTGAGAAATAAAGACCATAGGGAGATGTTACTTATGAAGGCTGTTACGTTTCAAGGTGTTAAAAATGTTCATGTTAAAAATGTTAAAGATCCAAAAATCAAAAAAGCGGATGATATCATCGTTAAATTAACCACAACGGCGATTTGCGGCTCTGACCTGCATTTACTACACGGAATGATTCCTAATCTTGGTGAAGACTATGTGATTGGACATGAACCGATGGGAATTGTGGAAGAGGTCGGCAAGGACGTAACAAAAGTGAAAAAAGGCGATCGAGTTATCATTCCCTTTAATATCGCATGCGGGCAATGTTGGTATTGTAATCATGAATTAGAAAGTCAATGTGATAATGCCAATGATAATGGAGAAATGGGTGCTTATTTTGGTTACTCCGACACAGCAGGAGGATTTCCCGGTGGTCAGGCTGAACTCATGCGGGTTCCGTATGCCAACTTTACGCCATTTAAGATTCCGGAAAATAGTGAAGTTCCCGACGAAAGTTTAGTGCTGTTGGCTGATGCCGCATCGACAGCCTTTTGGAGCGTAGATAATGCTGGTGTAAAAGGCGGAGATACTGTTGTCGTGTTAGGCTGTGGTCCAGTTGGCTTACTCGTACAAAAGTTTGCTTGGCTAAAGGGTGCGAAAAGAGTCATTGCTGTGGATTACATTGATTACCGTTTGAAACATGCGAAGCGAACCAATAAAGTGGAAATTCTGAACTTTGAGGATTATGAAAATTGTGGTGAGTATATAAAAGAGCTAACAAAAGGCGGCGCGGATGTGGTGATTGACTGCGTAGGAATGAGCGGAAAAATGACCCCTCTTGAATTTCTTGCTTCAGGATTGAAACTTCAAGGCGGTGCTCTCGGTGCGTTGGTCATTGCCAGTCAAGCTGTCCGAAAAGGCGGCACCATTCAAGTTACCGGTGTTTATGGGGCACGTTACAATGCCTTTCCATTAGGGGACATTTTTCAGCGTAATGTGAATCTTTTAACAGGACAAGCACCGGTTATTCATTATATGCCGCATATCTATCATTTGATAGCGGAAGGAAAAGTGGATCCAAGTGACATCATCACTCATGTCCTTCCGCTAGATCAAGCGAAACATGGGTATGAAGTATTTGATACGAAACAAGAAGACTGTATTAAAGTGTTATTAAAACCATAATAAATCCGACAAAAATTCATGCTGATTTTTGTCGTTTTTTATTGGCTATTCTCAACAAACAGGTTAAACATTTCTTCCTCTTCGAAATACGGAAAATGATTACTTTCTTCAAACGTTATAAACGTTGCTTGTGGAAGTAATTCAGCAATCTCTACCCCGAATTTATAAGGACATTGTGCATCATATTTTCCGGCATAGATGTAAGCTTGTACCTGGACGTTTGGTAACTCTTTACGGAGATCATAGCTTTGACATTCTACTGCTCCAAAGTAGGTTAACCTCTCCCCCACTGTGCGCCCGCTATTAGGTCTTGCATATGATTTGTCGAGACTTTCTTCCCGATAAAAGGACATAAGCGCCCATTCTTTGCTCATCTTCCGTCGCTCTTCAATCGGTGTTTGTCCGTCATTTAATGAATCCATTATCTCAATAATCCGCTCGTAGTTAAGATTTTGCGGACAGTAAATGCTGAGTGGATCTTCCCCATATTCCACACTTGCTGCGGCACCCCCAGCAATGATCTTATCTAATGAAGATGGTTTAAGGATGGCATATTTTAACGCAAGCATCCCTCCCGTAGAATGACCTGCAAACGCCCATTTTTCCAAGTTCAACGCTAAGCGAATACTCTCTAAATCCAACACCGTTTCATCGAGACTATATTGATCCTCGTATTCAGCTTTAACAGAATTCCCAGCTCCTCTTAAATTGATTAAAAATACTTTGTAATGCTCCGTAAATGGACTGGCGAACGCATACCCTCGTTCATCAAATGCACTATATAAATGTGTAATTGCAATAGGTGCTCCCTCTCCGCACTCAAACAGTTCAAATACCCCTCTAGTTGTTTCAATGAATCTTTGCTCCCACATGTTTTGATCTCCTTTATTTTATATATCCTCTTCTTTTCAATTCCAGATGTATCAATAAATCTCCTCCTCTATTTGAGAAAAAACGAACAATTAAGTAAATTAATGGTATTATTTCATTTATAAACCAATAAGGAGATTTTCATGAATTATAAAATTGTTTTTTTAGATGTGGATGGAACGATTACGCATCATGAAGATGGCAGTATTCCTGCGTCGACGAAAGCTGCTATTAGAACCTTAAAGAACAAAGGCATTCCTATCGTCGCCGCAACAGGCAGACCGTTATCGATGTGCGAAGAAATCAGAGAATTAGGAATTGATACGTTCATAACCGCAAATGGCGGATATGTAAAGCACAATCACGAGGTGATTCATAAAGTAGCAATGGATCCACAGACTGTTCGATCTGTATTTGAATTTGCCCAGACTGAACAACATGGGCTCTCCTTTTACACGGAAACCTTTTGTATGAATGGGGTTAGTAATCCGGACATTACAACAGCATTGAAAGAAACATTGTCTTTGACAGACTATCCCCCTATAGAACCCGTTCATCTATCATGAAGAGGTCTATTTACTCTGTTTGTTTGCGACGGATTCACAAGTTAAAAAATACATTCAACGCTTTCCTCATTTAACCTTTAAACGCTGGCATCCATTTGTGCTGAATGTGCTGCAAGAAGATGTTTCAAAATCGCTAGCCATCAAAAAAGTCTTAGACTTTTTTGCAGTTGAACCCAAGGATGCGATTGCCTTTGGTGACGGGGAAAATGATATCGACATGCTCGAGTTAGCCGGCCTTGGTATCGCGATGGGTAATGGAAGCGTAAAGCTTAAAGAAACTGCTGATTTCATAACGAAAAAGTCTAATGAAGATGGAATCGAATATGCTTTAAAGAAATTCGGCGTCATTTAGCTAATCAAATTGAAATACGGACGGGGATAGATATGAAATTAGAACGATTGATTTCTATGATTTACAAGCTGCTGAACCACGAAATTTTATCTGCCTCTTTGCTTGCTGAAGAATTTCAAGTGTCCAAACGAACCATTTACCGAGATATTGATGTGATTTGCGCTGCTGGGATTCCGGTCATCTCTCATCAAGGGATGAAAGGGGGATATGGCATAATGGACGGCTACAAGATGGATAAAAGCTTGCTTGGTTCGTATGATGTCGATTCTCTGATCACCGTACTCAGCAGTCTTTCTAGCGTGTTTGAAGACGAGCGAGCGCAAGGGACCATTGAACGCCTCCAGACTGTAGGAACTTCGCCGCAGACTCCGAGTTTAGCCGTGGATTTTGAAACCCTCCGAACAGATCCCGATGCACTTCGTCATTTACGTGCGGGTATTACGGAACGTAAAGTCGTCCGTTTTGATTACATCAATGCAAAAAACGAACGAACGACAAGGCATATGGAACCGATAAGACTTCATTTTAAATATAGCAATTGGTACATTTATGGTTTTTGTCAAACACGAGGGGATTATCGAGAGTTCCGACTGTCTCGAATGATGAATTGCTCCCTGACACAGGAAACCTTTCAACCACATCACAATGCACCTAAAAAAACGGAGTTAGTACGGCAAGATGAGGTAAGCGAAGTGGAGTTTCGAGTGGGACCGAAGGCATTAGCGGAAGCAATGGATCATTTTCACCAGGCAGATAAACAATTTCATGAGGATGGAAGTATGACCATGCGCATCCCCGTTTATCAACCATTGAAAGCTGGATGGATTTTGTCTTTTCTGTTGAGTTTGGGCAGCGGAGTCGAAGTCCTTAAACCGCTCGAACTGCGTGGAATCATAAAAGAAACACTTCAAAAAACACTTCAACTTTATGAAGAAGTATGACAGACAGTTGTCATACTTCTTTTTCTATTATAAAGACAGAACCAAAAACAAATCCAAATTAAAAGGAGACGATTTAAATGAATCATCTGGAAAAAATGTACGATTACAATGCATGGGCTACTCAAACTCTCTTGGGACGCATCAAGGAACTACCAACCTCAGTGCTGCAACAAGAAGTAAACACCTCATTTCCTACCATTGGCGAAGCGTTCGCGCATATCTATGCGGTCGAAAAGTGTTGGTTGCAAGTACTAAATGGTATTAGTATGCCGAAGGCGCTGGAAGTGTGTCTTCCCCTTCAACAAGATTTCCTTAGGTATTCTGTTGATGAATTCGCGATAGCCTTTCATGAGTTAGCAGAACCATTCAAATTATGGTTCCAACAACAAGACGAATTAGAACAAACCATTGAGCTCGAAAATCCATACGCAGGAACACGCAGCACTCAATTATCTGAAATTGTATTGCAAGTGGTCAACCACGGAACTTACCACCGCGGCAATGTTTCGACCATGCTGCGCCAATTAGGCTATGCTTCCACCATGAATGACTATTCTCTTTTTTGGTATCAGGAAGCTGAATGAAGACCCTCGAGATGAAGAATAGGATAAAAAGGTCGGTATTTCTACGACCTTCTTGACTACCATACCTAGAAAGGAGGTTATCGTTTATCTATGGAAATGGAGAATTTACTACCCGCTAAATCGAGGAATGAATTAAGGGATTGGCTGCAGATAAACGGAAAGACTGAAACATCTTGTTGGGTAATCGTCAGTATGACGCCCAAACCAGAAATTCTGTTCTATTTGGATGCTGTTGAAGAATCTTTGTGCGTCGGATGGATTGATGGAGTCAAAAAGAAACACTCTGAAACGCAACTATTGCAGCGATTATCCCCTAGGCGCAAAGGAAGTTCATGGACTGAATTGAATAAAGAACGTGTCCGCCGTCTCGAAAAATTAGACTTAATGAACGATGAAGGAAGAAACGTACTACCTGCCATGGATCTCGTTTCGTTTCAACTAGATAAAGTTATCGAGCAAAGGCTAAAAGCAGATGCGCAAGTATATGAGAATTTCAAAGCATTTCCAGCTCTTTATCAAAGAGTTCGAATCGACACGATACAAAGCAATAAAAAGCACCCGGAATTAATGAAGAGTCGATTAGACAAATTTATCAAAAACACAAAAGAAAATAAACTGTATGGGCAGTGGCATGATTCTGGACGCCTGCTAGATTATTAGTTACGAAGTACATCAAGGGCCGCTAATTTTGGCGGCCTATTGATCTCGAATTTCTTGTAAATGCAAACAAAAAAACCAACGGAATCGTTGGTTCTCTATATCCTTTTTTCAACATCATCGTCTATGGACAGCACTGCATATTTTCTAGAGCTGATAAGCGTAGTAAATGACACAAATAATGCAGCAGCGGCAACCATAAAGACAACCACTATGCCATACCGCTCACCCACGATTCCCATCATCAGCGTTGATAGCCCGAAAGTCATCATCATTAAAGAACTCTGTACAGCATATACCTTCGCTAACCGTTTTTCCTTCACTAAACTTTGGATGATTGTATGAATCGAAATCATCCTGAGTTCTTCGAATAAGCCATATATCCCTATAAGCAAAAGCGCCACGACTGGAATTTTATTCATTCCAAATAAAAAGGTCATCAAAAAAACCATAAAGCCACCGAGCAATAACACATTTTGATTATGCTTGTTAATTAAATCAGCCTGTCGATAGGCAAGGATTCCAGCTAGAAATAACCCTAATAATAAGGACGTATTAATATACCCCCACCATTCTGTTCCCACATGAAGCCTTTGGTCGATAAAAGGAAGTAAGATAGAGGACACCCAAACTGGACTAGCTATAGAACCAAAAACCAAGAGTAGATGGAGAATTCGCAGCCTCTTATCTTCTAAGATGATTCTCCAGCCCTCTAACATGGATGTCATTTTTCTTCCACGTACGATTCGTTCTTCCGCTTGTTTCGTTTCATTGACTTTAACAAATACCAGTAAGCATGTGGATACCACATATAAACTAAAAGTCAGCATTAATAACCCATTAGCATGTAAAAACGAAAATAATATGCCCCCTGCAGCCCATCCACCCATCTGAATAAATTGATAGACTGAAGACATAAAGCTATTAGCTTTAACTAACTGTTCGTCTGAAACCAACTGCGGTACTAACGCACTGCTTGCTGGGTTAGCGAAACTATCTAAAAAGGTGATACAGAATATAATGAAGTAAATTCCCATCAACGTATCAGACGATAAAAAGAATGATACGTATAGAGTGAGTACAAGCAAGATGCATGTCTTACCTAATTGAGAGAAAACTAAAATTGATTTCAACTTATAACGATCAATAATCAGCGGCGCTGCGAAACCGCCTAAAAACCCACCAAACATAATGATTACAGGAACCAGCGAAACATAAAATAATGAATTTGTTACATTGTATACACTTGTTATAAGTGCAACAATATAAAAAACATCTCCTGCGTTAGCAAATGATTGGCCCGCTACCAAACGTTTGAAAGACTTCTCCAATGTAAACATCCCCTTATGTTTTTTAGAGAGTATAAAAGATTGATTGATTTACATTGGATTCACTCCTTTGAGAATTTGATAGAATAGCGATAGGGGATTCGCTAGAGATTAGATGACCTCATTCACATATAAAAACACAAACGTCTTCCAGCTTTTCACAACTTCCCTTTAGTTCTCCGATTTCTTCAATTGTGAGAGAACCCTTTGGCCGTTTCAAGGGGGATCCTGTATCAACGACCCTCAAAATCATTTTATAAATAAAAAATCCAATCATACACCCGATTACATTAAAAATCACATCATCAATATCGGTTATTCGATCCATTCCTCCGAATAAATATTCTAATAATTGCAATAATTCTATACTAATTGATCCTATAAAACCCGCTGCCATACTATTTTTAAACTGCCTGAATTTACTCCATACTAGTGGTGCTAAAAAGCCTAATGGCATAAATAATAAAATATTACCTCCAACATTTTTTATAAGGATACTGATCATAAATAGGACATCCCCAGCATAAGCAGTTCCTATTTGACGACTATTAAAAACAATTGATTTTAGAGGAATAAGATTAATTGAACGATACCCATCTTCTAAATTAGAAGTAAACCCTATAGGGAATGGAAATATAGTAACAGAAACAACCATATATATGTATGAAACGGAAAAGAAATAGTACACTCTCCCGTAAAAAATCAATTTGTATTTTTTGATTATATCTAATTCCAAGTAGAATACCTCGTCCAATCACATAAAGCATTATTCCTAATAAAATAAATGAACGGCCATTGATTAGAAACAATCTGTCGCACTCCTTAACGTTACCCTTATTTTCCCATAAAAATTAAACAAATAACAGATACGTAGTTTGCTAGTCTGAGAATTTTTCTAGCAGCAGGGTTCAAATCGTAGGAAGATTATATATGTTGTAATACGTTTTTACAGAAAAAACCACACACAATCCACCACTTACTAACCAAATGTAAAAGAAAAGCTGACCGCCTAGTGTTGGAGAATTAAAAATAAAATAACTAAGTAACAGTAAACCTCCGCCCAAAATTAACAAATACCACGCAAACCATCTTTTCTTTCGCTTTAAAAACAAATAACCTATTGTAATCAATAAATATATACTACTAATAACCATGATAACTGGAAAGAGAGGTTGGAATTTACTTGCATAGATAAAGAAGTCGAGTTCTAAAATGTCGTTTTTCTCTTGTACAGCTCCATGAAAATAGTGAGAAAATGGTGTAGAGTATGTCCATTCCCATGGGTTATCTAAAATCGCACTTCCTTCGTACCATGAAGCAAAAGCTGAAACCAATAATAAAACAGCGGCGCTGCCAAACCTAATAAATCTAAACAAATGCCTACCCCTCAATATCATTTATAATTTTTAGTTCTTTTTTTATTTCTAAAATAGTTAATCCTCTTTGTTTTAATTCACTGATTTTCTCTAAACGCTCAGATGCTGAAATTCTTGGATACCGTCTTGTTAAACGTGTATCCTCTTGTTCAAATGGGAGCATGCCTTCTTCAGTATAAAATTTTATTGTGCTATATCGGATATCTGTTAAACGGACTAATTCGCTTATGCTAACAAAATCTGAATTTACTATATCCTCATGTGAACGTCTTCGTCCCATAGTTCGTCTCCTTTTAAATCACTACAGCAGATGTTAAAATTATCGCGTCCATAAATTCTATTTCTTTATTAATCGTTTTAATATCTTTCCATCTTTTATTATCACTTTGCTCTAGCTCTTTCAACCGAACCTCTAATTGCTCACCCTCGTAAGAAGAAAAATATTGTTTGAGTAATTTACTTGATTTTAAAAGCAAGGACAATGTGATAATTTCTATGGTTACTTGTTCCGGTTCGAGCAATTCCGCTCTAATTCTTTGCACAATTCGTTCTCGATACAGTTCATTATTTTTAGAATTATCGGTTATTTTTTCATATAGTTCTCTTCGTTTTTTTGAAGGAACACCTAAATAACGCATCCAGCGCTTAAAGGTCATCGGCTTTTTACTATTTATCAGTCTTAATAATTGATTTAACGCATCATGATTCGCATTAAACCTTCCATCAGTAACGAAGATTTTATTTTTCTCATCGAATGCAATTTGATTGTTAATTAACAGATCAAAAAACATCCCTCCAACCGCATACATTTCTATAACCTTTTTACGACCGATAACAGAAGACTTAATTTTTCTGCCTTCACTTAGAACGATAAATGCTTCTCCTATAATGATTTCCCTCATTCTTTCAACCACCTTTCATTTCTCTTAACACTTATTACTTATTACTTACTACTTACCACTTAAAATAAATATATTACATATATTAACATTTAACAACCATTAAATGTAAATATATGTTTGACTCCATAAAAAAAACCGCCAATTGGCGGCCAGCTTATAAAGCATCTACATACTGTTTAGCTTCTAGTAATGACAGCCCTAAGACCTCTCTAGCCTTTTTAACAGCTTGAACGTCCTTTCCTTCTTTTAAAAGTATACGCAATTCATCATTGATAGGATGCTCTGGTACTTCTACTTGAAGCGCTATCTGATCTAATGCGGCTTTCATACGTTTGAAACGCATTTCTAGTTTAGTAAGCTTGTCATACAGCATAAAAATGATGACAAACAATATTCCTAATATTAAATATTCCATCATAATCACTCCTTCTAGATGATATTCTTCTACACCAAACTATTTGCTTCATGTGTAAAGTTTGAACGAGCCCACTCACCCTCGTTCTTTACAAGCTCATATATCACTTCACGTTCAGTCGGCGGTTCATCTATCCAATTTAACAGGATATGTATAATCGATTCTTTCTCTGGGAAGTAGTGGAGAAAGACTTCCGATTGCTCACCTAGTCGAGTTGTCCAAATTTGAGAACGCACCATGACCATTGAATAGTATGTTCGAATAAGTTTACGAGCAAAGCTTTGTGAAAATCTTTTGACTTCTTTATCGGAAGCGGTTTTGATCCTCTCTAACGTCCGAGTTACCGCCTCACCAATATCACCATTAAAACGAATGGCTATTTCTGATGTAAGCTTGTACGGACCAAATCGGTCTCTTACATCCTCTCCGTAGACACAAACACAGAGTTCCTTAAAAAAAGCATTTTCGTAATAATTGAAGGGATCCATTGTATAGTCGTAGTCAGCAACTGCTATCCCAACCTCACGGACCAAAGAACAATACTTTTGAGACAGAGCTTCAGTAAGTCTCGTTAATTCTACCGTCTGAACCTTGCCCTCAAACATCGCGATAAGGTCTATATCAGATTTAAAAGCAACTGCTTCACCTCTTGCTACGCTACCGTATATATATACACTATGCAATTGAAGAGGAAACAATTTTTTAAGACTTTCAACAGATTCTTGAATACAAGGAACATAGACACCTTCAATTTTATCAATACTAACATCACTAACAATGAAACCATTAGAATCTAGACCGTGCCCAGCTCTTAAAGTCCCCACTGCATCCCCTCTTTTTCCACTCCATCTAATAATTTAGCGTGTTAAGCCTCCCCAACATCTTTTCAGTAAAAACAATCTATTAGTCAATCATAAAATAAACACTGATTGATAAGAGTAGAAGCATAATGAGAAGGCACTGAAAACATATCCCTACGATACTACAGACCCTGCCTGCAATAGCTAATCCTCTCCCCCTTTCATTTGACAGCTCAATTTCTTTAATACTTTTAGATGAAATAAAAATTCATAGCATTGTTCCTAGAATCCACTAGTCTCTTTGTAATAAAAGCTATAAATATGGGGATTATAGCTGGAATGTGGCAGGTATTATTTTTACTCAAAGAAAGAAGACTGCCGTTTGGAAGCCTTCCTTGTTCGAGGTATACATTGGGTGTCGTTCAACGATCTAGTATGTTACGCAATATGTTTATTCCGCTTCATAGTTAACCAAACAATTGAATAAACTATGACACTTGAAATCAGTATGATTAATAAGTTAGTCAAAACATTTGATTCCCCAAAGATGGTCGTAAATAAACGAGCAAAACTAGGAATTGCTAACCATTTAAAAACACCAGAGACAAAAAATATCCAAGCGAAAAATCCTAATAAAAGAACGATAAACCTTTTCTTTTCCATTTTTTAACCTCCCTCTGCTTATACCTATTCGTTGGGAAAAGTGAATTTCCTTTTTTCCCAAGCGCTTCTTCACACCTACGCTAATGTTTATTTAAAAAATAAATTTTCTCCTAAAAATATGATTAAACAGAGCAAAGTCAAACCTAAAAAATTTGAGATTTTATCTTTTTTATTTGGTTTTCTAAATAGGTACATGGATAGGAATATCAAAAAAGCCATTACATATAACCAGATTTGTTGATCAGCTATTGAAAATATACTTACAGAAACCCCTACAACAAGAAATAAATAGACTGCTTCCCTTTTTGATTGAATTTTACTAAAAATGACAATCCCCCCTTTGAGTCAACATATGGATCTCCTTTAGCTATCTCACAATTACTAGTATTACGACAGTCTAATTGATGGACAGGTATTATATTACTTGCCCAATGTCATTCTGTAACTAGCAAAGCGAGACAAGTAACTTGCCCATTTTGCCAAATACCGATTTTTTTCGACTTTTCTATGACCTTCAACGCTGTCATTTAACAGGGTAAAAGTGGAAATGTTTGTTCCTCACTATCACTGAGTTTTTTGGGATTCAACGTTTAGTTTTGAAATTGATTAAGGATAAAAAAGAATTTGAAGTAGTGAAACTTAATGAAGAACATTATGAAGCGAATAAATGAGGCATAAATTCATATCTAAAAAAACGTTAAACGTGAAGTTTAAGAAATAAAGATTTAATAATTAATTTGTCTAGTCTTTGACTATATTTCAGTGTTACCTGGTGACTTAGGCCTTTCTCAATACCCGTCTTTACAAGTTTTTGTCTTAGTCTATTTATCTTAAAATCTAATGGTATATGTAATTTCATAAAATCATTGGATTTATAATTATTGTCTATTAACTGGCCAATTTCTTGATAAATATGCTGAATTGTAATCTTTTTAGGCATATTTTTCTCCTTCCTAAGTCAATAAGGATTAATAGGTATTGTACCATATATTTTTCCAATATTGTAAAAATAACTAAATATTTTCAACCTTAATATCAACGTGAAAACGTTAAAGAAACCATAAATAAAGAGCAGCCTATTTTAAATAGCCTACTCTAAAACTTCAAATCATATTATATTCGTTTACCTGGATCTGCAGGTAGGATTAGCTCGTTCAGTCTCATCGTTTATCCAAGAACAAGCTCAAACTTTCTATTCGTATAATCAATAACCATTCGTCCATCCTTTGCAATATCACTGCCAAAAACACCATCTAACTTAAAAAAAGCAGCCAGATCTGTCAGCATCTCTCTCACCTTATGTAAGTGAATGGATTGATTCTCATTCAGATAAATAACTAAGTTTTCTATTCTGTCTAGCTCTCGTTCTTTTACGTCACCGATGCCTCCAGAAAGTATCATCCTTTTCTCTTGTTTAAGATTTACAATTTTCGATAGAAGAGGTTGTCCAAAATGGGTCTTATTCGCACCAGTATCTAAACCGAAATACAACGGAACTTGATTGTTTCCTTTCACATTTATAATCGGATATCCACAGAAGAAAAGGTTGTTCTCCCCTTCTTCTTCTTTTCGTTTTGGTTTCTGAATCACTACTATTATTCGTCCGTAATCGATTTCAAGAAAAATATGTTGTATGATATCCCATCCAATGATTCCATCTATCTTCATTATTTCTTCCGTTTTAGGGTTTTGAATAATTAATAATTCATTCGCCAGCACCAATGTAGGTTGGTTAATAATTTCCAAATCCTGTATAACAAGTGAGTGAATGATGGCTAAGTCCGTACGGAAATGTTGGTTTGATGAATTTCCAACCTCCAATCCTTCATCATTCAAACTGTTAATCTCACACTCTTTCGCTAAAGCCATTGAAATAACTGTCATCCCTGCACCAGTATCTAACCAAAAGCATTTCTTTTTCCCATTAATCAAGACATCAATGGTTGGTGAGCCTGAACTACTCAGTTTCATCGGAATACGTATTTGATCATTTAAAAAGGAGATTTTTGTTGGTTCTGACTGACTACACGCTTTCGCAATGAACCGATTGGTTTGATCAACGTTTGGATCGTCAAGAAGACCGAGCGACTTTAATTGTTTCCAGTCAGATTTTGTGAAATAAAGCTCAAATAAAATTTTGGCACAACTGCTTCGTAAAGATAAATCATGAGACTCACCATACAACTTCTTTAACCCTTCAATAGCCAAATATTCTTTGCCTTCTGTAATGAACGTTAAAGCAGAAACAAACGCTTTTTGCTCCTCTTTCATTTCTAACAATGAAAAATCAAATTTCTCCAATTGTTCAATACCATTCACATGATCCCCTCCAACAATACATTTCGATTACATAATTACTAGTTTCTACACCCTTCTATTAATTCCTTCTAAGATTAATTCAAACAACCTGCTATTTTAATAAACGCGGCTATCTTTTCTGGATCAATCGAATGAGAAAAACTAGCATTAATACGCGCACCGGATCCTATATGAATTTCTTTTACTCTGACTTTGGCTAAAAACTGTGCTGTATTATCCGCTGTAAGTCCGGAACCAGCCATTATTTTCAGATGGGACTTTTCGCTTTCTTTTACTAGTTGCTGCAATCTTGTAGTCGCCGTAATGGCCTTTTCGTCCCCACCCGATGTTAGTACCCTTGAGATTTCTGGGTAGGTTTGAAGAATTCTCAGCGCCTTGATTTGATCTGTCACTTCATCAAACGCACGATGAAAGGTAATATCCAATCCTTCAGCTGCCTCGATTAATTGATCTAACGCTGCTTTATCAATTTCATTTTGGTCAGTTAGGACGCCAAATACAACTCCAGTTGCCCCTAACTCCCTACAAATGCTGATATCATTTATCATGATTTCCAGCTCTTCAGGTGTATAACAAAAACTCCGGCTATGCGGACGAATCATCACATTAACGGGAATACGCAGGGAACATACTGCTTTTATCAACCCGTAGCTTGGAGTTAGTCCTCCCTCTAACGCACCTGAAATCAGTTCAATTCGACTAGCTCCTGCAACTTGTGCCATTCTTGCATCACTCACTGAATCTGCAATTACTTCAATAATCATGTATGTAGTACCCGCCTCTCTATTTTAACTAGTTCCTTTCCATATTGTATCTTAGTGTCTACTTAGTTTCATCGCACACATACTTATCATTAAAAAGGAATAGACTTAATATGGAAAATAATTCATGTTATAGTATCTTTAAAAGGATTAATGAAATGATTTAGTAGTAATTCAATCTATCTAAAAGGAAAATAGGTGATGACAAATGAAGCATTTTCCTATCAATCCATCAACCTTACGAATCAATATCCATCGACTTCAATCAAACATTGAAGAGCTTGGAAGCATCGGGCGAAACGAAACAAATGGGCTAGACCGAGTCACATTTAATGAATTTGATTTAGAAGCTCGAGAGTGGTTTAAGCAGCAATTAACAACCTTACAGCTTCCTTTTAAGGTTGACGCTGCGGCAAATATTTGGACCACCCTTGGAACCAATTCATTATTAGCCCCAATTACGATTGGTTCTCATCTCGATACGGTTCCAAACGGCGGCAAATATGATGGGGCGCTCGGTGTTCTTATTGGGTTAGAAATTTTGACCACGCTAATGGAACATAATATTGAAATGACCCATCCGATCAGCTTAGTATCCTTCACCGCTGAAGAGCCCAATCCATTTAACCTCTCTACATTTGGAAGCCGTGTGATTACAGGAAAACTCAAAAAACAAGATATTGAAGATGTCCAAACCCCTTCTGGTATTTCATTACAAAGAGCACTCGCTTCAGCCGGAGGGTCTATTGCACATATTGAAACGGCAAATGTTTCCCCACAAGCTATTGCCGCTTTTCTTGAAGTGCATATCGAGCAAGGTAAACGACTGGTAAACAAGGACATTCCAATTGGGATTGTCATGGCTATCACCGGAATATATCGGGAAGAAATCACCTTTACCGGAGAAGCCAATCATGCCGGAACGACGCTTATGAAAGAAAGAAATGATGCACTAGTGGCAGCCTCGAAATTCGTCGTCGCCTTTGAAGAAATCCTGCGTCTTGACCCAGCAGATGAAGTAGTGGGAACAATTGGCCAATTCGTTATTTCACCTGGGGCACCAAACATCATTCCAAGTGAAGTGAAAATACTCATGGAAGTACGAGGTGATACGAAAGATAGAATTCGTAAGACGGTTATTCAACTAGACCAGACCATTCGTGAATTATTTGAACATCAACCAATTAACATCCATCGAACAATCATTTTAGATCAAGCACCTGCACAAATGGATGAAGACGTAATCCACACTTTCGAACAATCCGTTCCCCCAGATGAACCGTATCTGCTTTTAGGGAGCATGGCCGGACATGACACTGCACACCTCTCCTCTATCACAAAAGCTGGAATGCTTTTTGTGCCAAGTATTGATGGCAAAAGTCACTGTCCTGAAGAATTCAGCAGGATTGAAGACATTGAAAAAGTGGCGAACGTCTTACTTCAAGCTATTTTCAAACTGGATCACGACCTATAAAAAAAGAAAGGGGCTCCCTATGCAAACCTTATATTTCGCTGACTATATTTATCATAACGATGTATTCCAAAAAGATTTGGGCTTGCTGGTGATAGATGGTGTGATTACAAAAGTGGCTTCTAAAGAAGATCTTGTCTCCCTCTATCCCCAAGCGTCTATTAAAGATTGGGCTGGGAAGGCAATTGTTCCTGGCACCGTAAATGCACATAACCATTCTTTTCAAAGTCTTCTTCGCGGGATTGCTGTAGACAAACCTTTCTTAGAGTGGCGTGATCAAGCTCTATATAAATATACCCCCTTATTAGATGAGGAAGCGATTTACACAGGTGCACTATTTGCCTTTGGGGAAATGGTGAAATACGGCGTAACAACGGTTAGTGATTTCTTCTACGTACATAACGGCGGAACTGCGAATGATGAAGCCGTTATTCGTGCGGCAAAAGATGTGGGGATTCGCTTCGTCATGGCACGTACGATGTATGACTGGACTGGTGCTCCTCAAAGTTACATAGAAAGCATTGATGATGCGGTGACCCGTACGAGACAGCTTGCCATTAAGTACCAAGGAGATCGTATGGTCGATATTCATCCAGCCCCGCATAGTCCTCACGCAGCCTCACCAGAAATGATTCAAGCTGGTCATAAATTAGCAAAAGAACTTGGGACCCCCTTCCATATTCATGTTGCTGAAGAAATGTTTGAAGTCAATGAAATACTAGCAACCTATAAAAAGCGACCTGTTCATTATCTTGATTCACTCGGTGTTGTTGATGATCGTATGATTGCCATTCACTTAGTATGGATTGATGAATCAGAGGTAACATTACTTGGTCAACGTGGTTCGGGTCTCGCCTATTGTCCTTCTAGTAATATGTTTTTATCGGACGGTGTTACACCCATCCCCGCATTAGCTGGTGCAGGTGTTCCCATTGCCTTGGGATCTGACGGTGCATGCAGTAATAACCGAATTAGTATTTTCGAAGAAATGCGGATGTGTTCATTACTTCAAAAAGTCTACCGACTCGACGGCACATGCATCCATGCCAAACAAGTCTTTGACATGGGAACCAAAACAGGCGCCCATTTACTCCGACTGAATACAGGGGAACTAAAAGAAGGATTAGCTGCGGATTTTGTCTCATTAAATCTAGATGATTTATCGCTTTCCCCAACCAATGAACTGTTTGCGAATCTCATTTATTCGATGCAGCCAAGTGCCATTTCTGAAGTCGTAGTAGACGGCAAGCTCATCTTGAAGAATTCACAACTTGTGAACATACCCGAAAAGAAAATAGTTAAAAAGGTAAATGATTTATTTACTAAATGGAATAAGCTTGATTTTTAACGCACGATAAAAAGCCTGCCCATCATCTAAACAAGCTGATGGGCAGGCTTCACTTTTATATAAGCTTTGTTAAAGGGGTAACATACACCTCAGTTTTAATATTTTTCGTTGGTTTAATCGCGTCAAACCCTCTAAACTTAGCGTTTTTAATGATGACCGAACTATTTGGATTTGAATTGCTTTCATCCGCAATGAAATTGAATTTAGAAATATCTGCAATTCTAAGGGTAGTATCTTCTATTGTCACTTTCTTTAATTGTGGATAATCCCCGGTCACTGCGGATGCGTAGGACAACATTCTTGTATTTGAGTTTACGACTTGATTAGTAAACTCTCCATCTATAAATTCTATCTCGTAAGATCGTGGTGCTTCAATACCATTAGATGGAATGTTATCATCAATCGTCACTAATACCTTTTTTTTGTAGTCTTTCGTAAAAATAACTTTAGAATCCTCAAAGATTACTTTTTGTACGATACCTTCTATTGAATTAACGTTTGCGTATACTCCCCCTAAATCGATTTGAGTATCTTGCAATAAGCATTTCTCAAACGTTAAACTACTGTTAAGAGTTTTATCGCTCACCGGTACCCTGATAGCACAATTATAAAATTCACACTCTTTAAATTCTGTGTCGTTATTAATATTCACACTATTAAACGCGATATTTCTGAAGATATTATTCTTCATGATTGAATCAGATTCTTTCTTCTTACTAGCATAGAAACGATAGTAATTATTTCCTCCAAAATTTTCAAAGGTGTTGCCTTCGCAAACTTTACAATTTATCGATGATTGGATGTATTCATTCCATTTTTCACCTGACATAGCTTTAACCGAATTCCCTTTAAATTCAATATTCCCTACCACTGTTATTGAATCTACATTAAACGTATTATTTGATACTTTCACAAACGTATTAGCATGACCTTCTGCATTTAATCCACAAACTTTCGTATTCACGATATTATCGGTAAAGTGAATGGTTCTCCGCTGAAATTCCATAGAAGGCATTAATCCAAATCCGTTACAATCATCAAAGGTATTTCCTTTTATAATTGTACTTGAATTGTTATAAATTATTGGCCCATTTAAACCTTGAAACAAACAATTTTCAATTCTAACATTGTACACACCAGCCAAAATACTGTGAAATCCAGAAAAGAAATGACAGTCAACGATATTAAGAAAATTACAATAGCTGTCTTCGAAGTTTATTTGATACCTCGTTGTGTCAGGAAAAATAGGCACGCTTATACTAGAATCCATCCCGTTATGATAAATTTTACTTTTTTCAATTGTAGTAAAATCTGCCCCACCACTTATACCGCCTCTGTGATTATCATGTATCTCACAATTTTTAATGGTAACGAACTGCGTTTGAGGCATGGTAATTGAATAATTTATCGTAAGATCAGCCAATCCTGGTGTTTCGTTTAGCAATTGAACAGCCATCGTAAAGGCATTGTAAGGTACCATTGTATTTTGTAAAGACACTGCTTTTTTTCGACCAACGATTTTTCCCGCCTCATCAAAAAACAAGTATTCAAACCACGTGTTTTTGATATTCGGAATACGGGTATATCCACCGCCTGTTCGCATTTGTATTTCTTTATGCACCCCTCTAATCAGTTTAAATCTTGCTGAAACATAAGCACCATCTTTGGCTATGGTTGTCCCTGTATCATCCACATACCCAGGCAGCATCTTTGGAGATTGAATGATGTTTGATGTCAGAGTGCTCATTGGGTAGGAACCCATTGAAATTCCATCACCCATGAACATAGATACATCTAAGTTTTCAAATGAACAAAATTTAGAACCTCTATCCAAGTATATTCCATATGTCTGTTCCATCCCATATTCTGAATTAAAGCCTCGACCTCCATCTGTGAAGCTTCTGTTTGGAATATCCCCGATGATTTTCCCATTAATGACATGGGAATGCATGCAGTTCGTAAGTTCAATGAATTTTCCAGCTAGTTTCCATGCAGGTGTTGCTGCTGGTGATTTATCGTAAGGATTCTTGTTAATAGAATCATACATTACCTCGAATTGAGATCCATTCAAATCAAGCGTCTGATAATCGAAAAGCTTAATAGGTGTGTTCTGCATGGCATGGGCTTCAGCTCCACCATTTAAATTCGTATAGCAGAATGAATAAATCCCCTTCGGAACAACAATTTTCCCCCTGCCGTTATCTTTTGCGTATTTTAATGCGTTATTAAATCCTAACAAGTTATTATAGGCGATTGCCCATTGAGCGCTAGTGTACGGCGGTTTGCCCATCGCACCTTGTGTAATTCCCCATTTATCTAACTCGATCAAATAGTCTGATCCGGAAGTTCCTCCGTTACCCAAACCAGCAGGGCCAGCTGGACCTTGATCTCCCTTGTCTCCTTTTACACCTTGTGGACCTGCATCCCCTTTCGGACCAGTCGCTCCCGTTACTCCTTTGGCTCCAGCAAGACCTGGTTCCCCCTTGTCCCCTTTTATACCTTGAGGACCGACAGCACCTATTGCACCGGCTATTCCCGTTACTCCTTTGGCACCAGAAGGACCTGGATCTCCCTTCTCTCCTTTTAAACCTTGTGGACCCGCATCCCCTTTCGGACCAGTCGCTCCAGTTATTCCTTTAGCTCCAGCAAGACCTGGATCCCCCTTGTCCCCTTTTACACCTTGAGGACCGACAGCTCCTATTGCACCCGCTATTCCCGTTTCTCCTTTGGCACCAGCCGGGCCTGGATCTCCCTTATCACCTTTCACACCTTGTTGACCTGCATCCCCTTTTATACCTGAAGCTCCTATTGCCCCTGTAGCTCCAGTTACCCCTTTGGGACCAGCAAGACCTGGATCTCCCTTATCCCCTTTTGGTCCTGGATCTCCTTTGTCACCTTTGACACCGGCACCTGTTGATAAATTCTTTATAGCCGCTTCTATCACTTCGATAGCCTCGCGGGCCTGAACATCTTTCATATCAAACAACACTTCTGCATTTTCATCATCAACATTTATTGAAATTTTGACCATTCTTTTATCCCCCTAAACTTGGTGATATTCTGGGTGCTTGTCCCGTCTACAAATAAGTAAGCAGCAGTGTTCGGTTTCTAACTCCACTGATACATTACGCATAAACGATTTCTTTTAAATAGTATATGTACATGCATAACATGTGTTCTGGTTCCTGTTACAATTCCACTCCATAAAAAAAATCAGCGCCGTTAAGCGCTGAATTAAAGGGATAAAAAACCCCCGTCAATCATCATGACGGAGGTATGCAGGAGAATTATTTAAATGTTAACTCAGCGATTTCTGTTCCTGTTGTTACTTCCGTTACCGCTGATGGAATTACTTCGGCAATTTTTTCATCAAAGTTAGGGAATACAAGGACGGTTATGACTTCCTTACCTTTTTCTTTGATATACGAGAGATCGAAGGTACCAATTGGGTCGTTGGCCTTTAGCACATCACCAGCTTTTACATTGATAGAGAAGCCTTCTCCTTTTAATTCAACCGTATCGAGACCAAGATGTAATAGTACTTCAAGTCCATTTTCTGCTTCTAGTCCAATCGCATGCTGCGTTGGGAATACCTGTGTTACCTTGCCGTTAATTGGGGAAACAATTTCTCCATTTACTGGATTGAAGGCAAATCCATCCCCCATCATTTTCTGGGAAAAAACAGGATCTGGTACATTCCCCAACGGGATAACGTCCCCATTCAATGGACTATATACGGTTATTTTCTTTTCTTTTTTTGACTTTTTGAAAAACATGCTGTTGTCCTCCTCTATTCTCTATTTCCTTCTTGCAAAATCGACAAATCGGAATTTGTCCGGACGATGGCGTGATTCTGTGTATTGAAACATGCTGGTATCGTCTAGGTATACATAGTTTTTGACCACGACGATATTGTGGTATCCCTCGAGGTCCAAAAAACGTCGATCTTCTTCCGTCGGAATTTCAATGGTAATTTCTTTTTTGGCGAACGAAATGGCTAGTCCAAGTTCTCCTTCGAGGTACTCGTAGATAGAGTTTTCACAGATTTCCTTCGTCAGCTCTGGCACATATGTTGCTGACAAGATGTCCTTATCAAGGATAATCCGTTCTCCCTCAATTTCACGTACCCTGCTCAAGGTCCAGACTAAGTCATCTTTTTCTAATTTCATTTTTTCTTTACTATCACGAGAGGGCTCTCCCTTTTCTAACTCTACCACCCATGTACGGATACGTTTACCCATTTTAGATGAAAGTTCTTTGAAGCTGACAAGTCCTGAAATAGGGAAATCAAGCTTAGTAACATCGAGTACAATGGAACCCTTCCCCTGCACCTTATGAATGTACCCGTCTTCCGCAAGGATTTTCAGTGCTTTCCGAACCGTTTCTCGTGAAGCCTCATACATGTCTGCTAATTCATTTTCTGAAGGAAGTAGTGACCCTGCTGTTAATTGCCCATCATTAATTTGTCCTGCAATATCTTCAGAAATTTGTGTAAATTTATTTTTCACCAGTTATCACCAATTTCATCATATCATTTTTTGAAATGATATACATATGATTGATACGGTCCTATGTCGATTTTTTTTGTTAGTTGCGGTATTTCCTCTACATTTGAAAGTAACAATTCATGATGATAATCATGAAGCAGCTCTTCTGGTAGGGTCAGCTCCGTCGTTTCTCCATAAAAATTATTAATCACAAGCAGGACCTCATCATCTAAGACTCGCTCATAAACAAATAGATAAGGGTGGTTTTTCTCTAGGAGACGATACTCCCCGTCCGTAATAATCGTATATTCTTTACGCATCGTAATCAATTTTTGATAATGATAAAAGATAGACGTTTCATCCCTCAAAGCTGATTCTGCATTGATTTCGGTATTAGCCCCTAGTGGAATCCAGGGGGTTCCCGACGTAAAACCAGCTTGAGCGTCTTGATTCCACTGCACCGGTGTTCGTGAATTATCCCGCGATTTTTCTTGAAGGATGCTCATGATGTCTTTCTCTGACTTCCCTGCCTCTTTCATCAGGTGATATTGGTTAATGGTTTCTACGTCCCGATACTGATCAATGCTCGTAAACCTAGGATTCGTCATCCCGAATTCTTCCCCTTGATAAATATAGGGTGTTCCCTGCATTAAATGAATGGTTGTAGCAAGCATTTTTGCCGATTCTTTATGATAGATGCCGTCATGGCCATAACGGGAGACAATACGAGGCTGGTCATGGTTGCACCAGAAAAGCGCATTCCATCCTCCGCCCTGCTGCATTTCTGTCTGCCAGGTGGAGAGGATTTTCTTTAGAGCTAAAAAGTCAAAGTCCCCCAATGCCCATTTTTCTCCATTCGGATAATCGACCTTTAGGTGGTGAAAGTTAAATGTCATGCTCAATTCATTTCGTTCTGGCTGGGTATACTGAATACAGTTTTCGATGGTTGTAGAAGACATTTCCCCGACCGTCATTCCATCATAATGAGCCAAGACTTCTTGATTCATTTCTTGCAGATATTCGTGAACACGAGGGCCGTCTGTATAAAATTTACGGCCGTCTCCAGGAAGTATGGATCCATCATCGTCGATATACCGTTGATCTTTTGAAATTAAATTCACTACATCTAATCTGAAGCCATCAATACCTATCTCAAACCAAAAATGCATCATCTTATAAATATCTTGACGCAGTTTGGGATTTTCCCAATTCAAATCAGCTTGTGTTTCGTCAAATAAATGCAAATAATACTGTCCAGTTCGTTCATCGAATTTCCACGCTGAGCCGCCAAATTTTGAGAGCCAATTCGTCGGTTCATCTTTCCAAATATAGTAATCGCGATAGCTGTTGTCTCGTGAAGAAGCTGCTTCTTTAAACCAATTGTGTTCTGTCGAAGTATGATTTACCACTAGGTCCATAATTACTTTGATTTCTTTTTGATGTGCTTCTTCTAGAAGCTGCTGAAAATCTTCCATACTCCCATATTCTTCATAGATAGAATAATAGTTGCTAATGTCATAGCCATTATCCCGCTGTGGTGATTGGTAGATGGGGGTGAGCCAAATCACATCCACGCCAAGTTTTTTAAGGTAATCGAGTTTTTCGATAATTCCTTGTAAATCCCCCATGCCGTTTCCAGTACTATCATTAAAACTCTTTGGATAAATTTGATAAACAACAGATTTTTTCCACCAAGGCTGCTGCATGAGTAAATACCTGCCTTTCTAAGAAGTAGAGAGAAAGGGTTGCCCCTCTCTCTTCGTTTACGCGGCTTCTGTTTTTGATTTTTTGAATGACATTTTTCCAATTTTAGTTTTGGCAAATACGATGGTTAGAATGAACGGAATCACAATGGCAACTACCATTGCTAGAGCAAACACAAGTAAGTAACTGGACTGAATGGAAAGAATACCTGGTATCCCGCCGACACCAATGGAGTTCGCCATAACTCCGCTTCCAACTGAAATGACGGCTGCTACTAATGAGCCAATCATCGCTGCAAGGAAGGGATAGCCATATTTCAAGTTAATTCCAAACATAGCGGGTTCAGTGACCCCCAAGTAGCAAGAAATCGCAGCTGGAATTGACACTTGTTTTTCTTCTTCATCTTTGCGGTTAATATAAATCATCGCCATAACAGCAGAGCCTTGAGCAATATTGGATAAAGCAATCATTGGCCAAAGGTTGGTGCCGCCGAGCTCACTCATTAGCTGCAAATCGATTGCATTGGTCATATGATGCAAGCCGGTGATGACGAGCGGCGCATAGACAAATCCGAAAATTGCGGCAAACAGCCAGCCAAATGCCGACGTTAATCCTGAATACACAATGTCAGATACCCACGATCCTGCCATCCAACCGATTGGACCTAGGACAACATGGGCAAGTAAAACGGTTGGAACTAACGAAAGAAAGGGAACGACGATCATTGAAATGGAATTAGGAATGACTTTACGTAATTTGAGTTCAAGGAAGGAGAAGACAAGACCAGCAAGAATCGCAGGAATGACCTGGGCTTGATAGCCGATCATATCCACTGTGGCAAACCCGAAATCCCAGAAAGGAATTTCTGCATTACCTGCGACAGCATACGCATTTAACAGCTGAGGAGATACAAGGGTAATCCCCAAAATAATCCCGAGAATTTGCGAAGCGCCCATCTTTCTCGCAACTGCCCATGTAATCCCGACCGGAAGGAAGTGGAAAATCGCTTCACCAATTAACCAGAGAAACGCATGGACTCCAGACCAGAATTGTGAGACTTCAACGAGTGTTTTGGTACCATCCTCTAACAACTTAATGTCTCCGATTACATTTCTAAACCCGAGAATTAATCCCCCGACGACGAGTGCAGGTATTAGCGGTGTAAAAATGTCCGCTAAATGTGAAATAATTCTTTGTAATAAATTCATATTTTGTTTAGCCGCTATTTTTGCGTCCTCTTTGGACGTATCGCTTACACCGGCCATTTTAATAAACTCATTGTAAAAGGACGATACCTCATTGCCAATAATGACCTGGAACTGTCCTCCTTGTGTAAAGGTACCTTTAACAAGTTTGATGCTTTCAATTTGTTCAACATCTGCTTTCGCTGGATCCTTTAAAACAAACCGCATTCTTGTCGCACAATGAGTCACTACTGAAATATTTTCACTTCCGCCAATGGCCTCCAAGAGTTCTTTCGCTGGTTCTTGGTACTTACTCATTCCTTTCCCCCCTTAACATTTTATTAGTGAACCTCGTTTCACAACTTGTATATACAAATAGTTGATTGCGCTTTCATTCTATCTTGTATATACAAATTAGTCAACGTAAATTTTCAGATAATTTTTTATATACAAAAAAGCAGGAGCCAATGTCCCCTGCTTTTTTGTGATTACCTATTTTTCCTCTTCGTACCTTTTGAAAGCTGCTTCCACTTTTTCTGTTCTGCGAGTTTTTCCTGGGTGTTCGTTTTTCTCTCGATATAAGCAAGTTCTTTTTGCAATTTGAAATAGCTCTTCAGCCGGGCTTCTTCTAATGAACCATCTCCCACAGCTTGGTTTACCGCACATCGTGGTTCTTTCACATGTGTACAATCACGGTAAAAACACTGTTCCGCCAAAAGGGCAATGTCTTGAAATCCTGATGACACGCTTTCGGACTGATCCCATAGCTGTAATTCACGCATTCCGGGGGTATCAATTAAACACCCTCCAGAAGGAAGCATCACTAATTCACGGTGAGTGGTTGTGTGGCGTCCTTTCGCATCATCCTCACGAATATCGGATACTTTCATTATCTCACTTTCACAGATGGCATTAATCAAAGTCGACTTTCCTGCCCCAGAAGAACCGAGAAGGGCACCTGTTACCCCTTCTGAAAGCAAGGCTTTGACATCCTCAATCCCTTCACCTGTAAATGCACTCACAATATGAACGTCTACACCCAATACACTGTTCTCGAGTTGACCTACATAACCTAGAACATCGGTGCATAAATCTGCTTTGGTCAAAATAACGACAGGGGTAGCACCAGAATCCCAAGCAGCCACCAAATACCGTTCAATCCGGCGGACGTTAAAATCAGCATTTAAGCTCATGACCAGAAAGAGTAGATCCACGTTCGATGCCACAATCTGCTCGGCAATTTGTTCGCCTGCAACTTTTCGAGAAAACTTAGAAAAGCGAGGAAATAATTCATGAATGATGGCTCGTTCTTCCCCAGGCATTTTTTCAACCAGCACCCAATCTCCAACGGCAGGATAATCCTCACGCGATATGGATTCATAGGCATACTTGCCAGCAACGGATGCCAGCCATTCTCCTTCTTCGGACACTACACGGTAGGAATGTTTATGTTCAAGGGTTACCCGAGCAGGTACACACTTACTATATTTGGGTTGTTCTAAAAATTTCACTAAGGTAGCTTCATAGTCTTCTTTAAAGCCTAATGTTTGTCTATTCAATTCGAAATCCTCCTGTTTTATGCATAATAAAAAACCTTATCACATGCCCGATTCGGCAGTCATAAGGTTTCCATGCACGTTCAAGAAGGTATACGTCAGTGCGTATACAAAGGGCATGTGAAAGTAGACTTACCGAATCGGTTTTGAACAATCGTATAAGCAATCGTATAAGTCGTCATAACACATCACCCTCCTTCAAAATTAGTAACTTAATATTACCAATACCTTCTATTATTGTCAAATTATTTTTAAAAAACTTCTTTTTAGCCTCGCTTTGGCTGCTCTCTTACTTGTTCGGCAGCTTCTAGGACTTCCTGCAAGGATCTGCCCATACTAGATTCAACCGCTGCCACATAGCCGCCTTCGATTAAGGGAGCGTCCGCAATTAGGATGTTTTCGCGACCAGAGAGTTCCATAGCCATTTCAGCATTCATAAGTGCACTGCCCAAGTCGAATAAGATGAGAACTCCTTTATCAGAATAAACGGTATCAATTGCACTCAAAATTTTCTCCAAATTCGTGCCGATTTCTCCGTCATCCGTTCCTCCTGCTGCTTCGATTGATACATTTTGAATTGCTTGCGTCGTTAATTCCTTTAATCCCAACGCAATCTGTTCACTGTGAGAAACAAAAACGATACCGACATTACTCATAATGTAACCCCTTCCTTTTCAATGACTTCAGAAAGTGACTGTAAAAGATAGAAGCTCGAAACTGAACCAGGATCTAGATGACCAATTGACCGTTCTTTTAAATAGGCAGCACGGCCCTTTTCAGCTTGCATGTCTTTTGTTTGTTCCATTGCCTCTTTAGCTTGATTGCTGAACGCTGCTGGATCAAAGGCTGTGTTTTCCTGTAAAAAACGGACAACTGGAGACCATACATCGACCAAGGTTTTTTGGTTTTCTGCTGCATGCCCTCTCTGCAAGATGCCGGCTAATGCTTCCTCAAACGCCGTCGTTAGTTCAGCATAATTAACTTCTGCTTTCCCTTTTACACTCATCGACATCTTTAATATGGCTGTCCCAAACAGCGGTCCAGAAGCACCGCCTACTTTTGAAATCAATGTCATGGCCCAGTCCTTTAACAAATCTCCCGGACTTTCATAATCTGAATCTGCCGTTTTTTTGATTGCTTCCTCAAAACCGCGGGACATATTAATTCCATGGTCGCCATCGCCTATCGCTTGGTCAAGCTCCGTTAAATACGTTTTATTTTCTTGAATTTTCTCATTGGTCTTTTGAAGCCATAGCTGGATATGTTCTGTTGTCAGTCCCACTCTTATCATCCTTTCCGTTATTACATCCGAAATGCTGTTGTATGTGCTGGAGCATCTAATAATTCTTTTAGTTCGTCATCTAGTTTTAACAGCGTAATCGAACAGCCTGCCATTTCAATCGCTGTCATATATTCACCAACAAACGTTTTATAGACGGTAAATCCTTTCTCCGCAAGAATCTCACTCACTTTTCCATTCAATATATATAATTCCATTAATGGTGTTGAACCCAATCCATTAATCATGACAGCTACTTCATCACCAGATTTGTGAACACCATCCTGCAAAATTTTTAAGAGAAGCTCTTCAGCAATTTCATCGGCTGTTTTCAGAAGAGTCCGTTCAATTCCCGGTTCACCGTGAATACCCATGCCAATTTCCATTTCATTTTCAGCCATTTCAAATCCCGGTTTGCCTGCTGCAGGGATTGTGCAGGCTGACAAGGCCATTCCCATCGAGCGTACATTTCGGATTGCTTTTTCGGCACTTGCTTTTACTTCTGCTAAAGATGCTCCTGTTTCTGCTTTCGCTCCGGCAATTTTATGTACAAAGACTGTTCCGGCAATCCCGCGTCTTCCTGTCGTATATGTGCTGTCTTCAACGGCCACATCATCATTCACGATTACTTTGTCAACTGTAATCGTTTCCATTTCAGCTAGTTCCATTGCCATTTCAAAATTCATCACATCACCCGAATAATTCTTAATGACTAACAAAACACCCGCTCCACTGTCGGCGGCTTTAATGCCTTCCAGTACCTGATCAGGGCCTGGCGAAGTAAAGACTGGTCCACAAACGGCCGCATCCAGCATTCCTTTTCCCACAAAACCAGCATGCGCTGGCTCATGCCCGCTGCCGCCTCCGCTGACGATTCCAACTTTTCCAGCAGTACGTTCAACACGTGTTAATACAGCTGTATCTGGAACATGCTTCAGTACATCATGATGCGCTGCCGCCATTCCTTTCATCATTTCTTCAACCACATTATTAGGATCGTTAATCAACTTCTTCATTTTTACTCGCCGCCTTCGATTCGAATAGACTGATTTTTTATACTATTTCATTATAACAGTAGGTTAAACAAAAATAGAAGTTATATAAACTGAGGCCGTCAACATTCGTTGACCGCCCCCTTTTTATTTCCCTCCGAACAAATCAAACATTCCGCCAAGGACACTGCCTTCATCCTTAGAATTCCCTGTTCCCCTTGGTGCAGCAGAAAACACACGGCTTGCCAAACGGGAAAACGGCAGGGATTGAATCAAGACATCCCCTGGACCTTCGAGTGTCGCGAAGAATAAACCTTCGCCCCCAAAGAGAGCTGTTTTTATTCCTTTCACCATCTCTACAGAATAATTAATACTCGGTGTAAAGGCGACTAAGCAGCCTGTATCGACACGCAATTTATCACCAGCTTTTAATTCTTTTTGTACAAGCGTACCACCTGCATGTATAAACGCCATTCCATCTCCTTCAAGCTTCTGCATGATAAATCCTTCACCGCCAAAGAAACCGGCACCAAGCTTCCGCTGAAATTCAATGCCCACCTGAACACCTTTTGCCGCTGCCAAAAAGGCGTCTTTTTGACAGATCATTTTGCCGCCTAACTCTTGTAAATCAAGGGCAATTATTTTTCCAGGATAAGGTGCAGCGAAGGAAACTTGCTTTTTACCAGACCCCGTATTCGTGAAGGCTGTCATAAACAAACTTTCCCCTGTGACCAATCGCTTTCCTGCGCCAAAAAGCTTTCCCATAACCCCTTCGTTGTTTTTCGAACCGTCCCCAAAGATGGTTTCCATTTCAATCGAGTTATCCATCATCATCAAACTGCCTGCTTCTGCAATAACTGTCTCCTGCGGATCCAGTTCAATTTCGACACATTGCATATCATCACCGTGAATGACAAAGTCTATTTCATGATTTCGCATATAGATCCTCCTTTAACTAGGTACAAACGAAGCTCTCAAGCTGGCCGCACCCTCATTCAGTGCTTCAAGCGCTTCAGGTACAAAAGAAATAAAGTTTCCAAAACCATGAATCAGATCTTGATAATTTTTATAAAACACCGGAACACCGTTGTCTTCAAGTTTTTCAGCATACGCTTTCCCAACATCACGCAGCGGGTCATATTGTGCCGTTAAAATCGCAGCTGGCGGCAGGCCGCTCAAGTCTGGATAGAGAATGGGTGAGACATATGGATTCAGCATCTCGTCATCATGTGTAACATAATGCTTTCTAAACCATGTCATCATGTCTACTGTTAATAAATAGCCTTGAGCATTTTCACGGATAGAAGGCGGTTCTTGAGCATATCCAGTCGAAGGATATAGGAGGAGTTGATAGCAGATACTCGGTGTCTTTTTTTCCTTCGCGATTATACAAGTTACCGCTGCAAGATTCCCACCTGCACTGTCTCCGCCCACCGCAATTTGGTTATGGTCAATCGAAAATTCCTTTGCGTGCGATGCAATATATTGAAGAGAATCATAGGCATCTTCTACAGCAGCCGGGAATTTGTGTTCTGGTGCAAGACGATAGTCAACTGAAATAACCACACACTGAGCTGAATTGGCAAGTGCTCGACAAATTCCATCGTGACTATCCAAGTTTCCGACTACCCAGCCGCCGCCATGATAAAAAACTAACGCAGGCAAAAGCCCCTCGCTTTTCGGGCTATAAATACGAACTGGAATATCCCGGTCCTTTAGCGGTAAGATTTGATCCTCTACTTTATGTACAGCTTCCCTTTCCTGTTGGAAACTTAATGCCCCAGCATCCTGAGACCGATACATCTCTGGCGTCACCTGATCGATTGGCAATTGCGGCATTTCTTTCAACTTATCTAAAAAAAATTGAATTCTAGGATTCACAGTCATACATTCACTCCTTTTCTCCATAACAGGTTTCACTCATTAACTTCGATTTATTGACGGGAAAATCCTGCTTCATCTACTTAACCGATGATTATAAATTAGCCAGCAAGAGAAATGAGGTAATCAACCCGGGTTGTTCTTACGTCTGGGGATTTTAAACGTCTCAGTCCTATTAGTGTGCAGAAAAGCGGAATTTGTGTGCAAAGTATCCCATTTTCTGTGCAAATCAAGCTCATTTCTGTGCAGAATCGGTCCATTCCTGTGCAATCCAGCCATTTTTCTGTGCAAATGCTTGTCGTAGGGAGGAGAATTGATGTTACGGGAATGCTGAAAATGCTTCATTAAGTTGGATCTTTGTCGTAAATCAAAGCCAGTTAAGGGCTAGTTACCCTTTATCATAAGACCAACCATAGGCTATTTTCTCGGCACCACGTTGTGCAAGGAGATTCTGAGTTTAGGAGGTTTAGACCTAAATAAAAAGACAGTCAGATTGTGTCGACTGTCTTTCAAATGCGCTCATATCCCCTTCTTGTAAAGTGAATAGGAATATAATACCGGTGCTCCAACTAAAATGAGTGCGATGATCAGAACGATTGGCACCCAGTAGATATTCAAAAAGCCTCCAATGATTAGGCAAATTCCCCCGATTGTCCACAAATAGCCTGCCATATGATGTGTTTTATTCCAATTATCTGTACTATTAAGGGTCCATGTTAACCGAATTCCGACTGTATAGTTTTGCTTGCATTTAGGTAAATAATTTCCGAAGACTGTGATTAATATGCCTACCATGACAGGTGCTACTATTTCAATGGGAATGTTATAGCCAAGCGCTTTAAACAATGTTACCGGAGTTAAAATCAATGACATGATTGGGATAATCCATATTCCTACCTGTTTCAATACAGTTGAAACGTTTGCTCGTTTAGGGTCTTTTTCCATCATCCTTAAGACAAATTGATGAATAGCAGCCATGAGAATTGGCAATCCCCATACTGCAATTGCTTTTGGCACATAATTATCAGGGGTTCCCGAAGCATTCCAGTGGATGGCGATTTCACTTGGCAGCTTATTATAAAGCATTAAGCCAACGACAATTGGAAGTAAGCAAATCAAGGTTGTGATGATTAAGGTTCGGTCAACTTTTCTTTTCATTTTCTTTCCCTCCAAACTGTGAGAACCACAACATGACCTCTTCAAATACAGAAATGTTAATCTCGTAGTAGATGAAGTTTTTATACTTGGTCTCAAAAAGTAAACCTGCTTTTTTTAATTGTGATAAATGGTAGGAAATTGTAGCACCTGTCATATCAAAATGCTTTCCGATGTCCCCTGCTGATAATTTTTTATCTTTGAGCAAGACTAAAATTTCTCTTCGCACCGGGTCGGAAAGTGCTTTAAATGTTTCTGGAAACCCCACCATGACACCTCTCTTTCATTCTATTTAGAAATACCTCTAAATAGAATAATAATCCATTTTCCGGAAAAAGTCGATATCTATTTCGAAAATAATCAAAATAGATAACAATAGAGCCTTGCCGCACATACATGCAGCAAGGCTCTGAATCATCAATCAACCAGTACCACTTCATCTCCCACTTGTATTTCCCCTGTTTGCATTACGGAAGCATATACCCCAAAATGATTATTGCGTTGGTTTAATACCGTTTTTTGTAAAGATGGGTCCCGTTCTGCATTGTCAGGATTAACCGTTATTATCATACATCGTTCACAGTGTCTCTTAACCTGTATCTCCACTTGATTTCCTATTTTTAATGTCTTGCCAAACCACATTTCTTCCATGAATGGGGTTTGTTCGTTTAAGGCAAGGATTAAGTTTGGCCGAAAGCGCCTATGATTGAGTGTTTCTTTCCCCCAAATTTTCTGCAATGCATTTAGGGATTCATCCGATATCAGTAGAAGATGTTCCAATTCAATGGCCCCAATAGGTACATCAGTGGGTGAATACTTCACTAGGGAAATGGATCGATTTGAATCAGCTTCTATTTGTTTAGTTAATCCTTCATCTCCCCAACTCACTACCTTCCCCTCAGGTGTAGTTATTTCGATTAAGGGATATTCATGCATGGTTTCTTCTCCCAAAAATTTTGCTTTATATCTCGCCATATTTGGGCATTGTGTGATGGTAACATATTTTCCTGGACGTGTTTCATCTAAAAATGCATGGCTGCGATCTCCATATAATCCATATTCCATAACGTTCGTGGTTTTTACACTTTCTCCATAAAATGATTTTATAGGATGGCGAACAATTTCCTTTATATGTCCTATCAACATCTTATTCCCTCCTAAACAAAATCTGTTTTTATTATACTAATTTTTTTTGCTTGTATATTCGTGGTTCTGCCAAATGAGAAAATAGTCCTTATCTCGCTTGGCCTTTTGTCTCACTTAGCGTCATGACAATGCTTTGAACTGTTCATCAGGTAAGAGTTCCTGTAGAATGGGAACAATAAAAATATGAACAAGTTCGTGTTTCCCGTCCAAGGAAGACCCTATACGATATGCTCAAAAACAGATAATTCATAAAATGTTACTTATTTGGGGCATCACCTTGAACGGATTGCTATAGAATAGAGGTGCAAGCTATTAAATCTTGCAACTTAAGGAGACGACATTATGTTTTGGATTCATTTATTAATTTTACTCGGATGTATTATCATAGGTGCACGAATCGGTGGATTAGGACTAGGAGTTATGGGTGGCGTAGGGATTGCAATATTCGTCTTTATCTTTGGCTTACAGCCGACTTCCCCGCCAATCGACGTCATGTTGATGATCTTAGCAGTCATTACGGCCGCTGGTGCCCTTCAAGCTGCAGGAGGACTTGAATACCTCGTATATCTTGCAGAAAAGGCCTTGCGGAAAAACCCTAAATATATTACGTATGTTGCACCCATCGTTACGTATCTCTTTACTTTCTGTGCGGGTACCGGACATGTAGCTTATTCCGTCTTACCTGTTATCGCAGAAGTTTCGCGCGAATCTGGGGTACGACCTGAAAGACCGATGTCCATTGCGGTTATTGCCTCACAACAGGCGATTACGGCAAGCCCAATCTCAGCCGCAACTGTCGCGCTTTTAGCTTTATTAACCGACTTTAATATCACATTACTAGATATCTTACTTATTACGATTCCTTCAACATTTATTGCTTGTATGCTTGCTGCATTTGTTTCAAGCAAAATGGGGAAAGAGCTAAATGAAGATCCGATTTATTTACAAAGGTTAGAAGAGGGTTTGGCTCCTATTAGAAAAGATAAAAAAGAGTTTGTTGCCTCTAAGGGTTCAAAGTCATCGGTTATTATTTTCCTCATTGCCGCCGTATTGGTCGTGTTGTTTGGATCCATCGAAGCCTTACGACCAGGCTGGACCATCGATGGCGAATTTACTCGAATGGCTATGCCTGTAACAATTGAAATGATTATGCTTTCCGCTGCAGCCTTCATTATTTTAATCTGTAAAGCAAATGTTGACACGATTGTTTCAGGATCTATATTCAAAGCAGGTGCTACCGCCGTGGTCGCTATATTCGGTATTGCATGGATGGGTGATACCTTCTTCAATGGAAATGCCGAATTCATCACGAATAATATTTCGAGCTTAGTTACTTCAGCCCCTTGGCTGTTCGCAATTGCCCTGTTCATTTTATCGATTCTTTTATACAGTCAAGCTGCTACGGTTCGTACATTGATGCCGCTTGGAATTACACTGGGAATCAATCCAGCACTTTTGATTGCTATGTTCCCTGCGGTTAATGGTTATTTCTTTATTCCTAACTATCCAACCGTTGTCGCAGCGATTAACTTTGATCAAACCGGTACAACTCGGATTGGAAAATACATTTTGAATCACAGCTTCATGATTCCTGGATTAATTGCTACAGTAGCGAGTATCGGAATTGGAATCTTGCTAAGTATGGTCGTTCTATAATTGGAAAAAGGCGTTCGTTAAGAAAACTTAGCGAACGCCTTTTTTCTTTTTTATTCTAAAAAAGACATGAAATGTATGAAAAGCAGTCATTTCTGACTGGAAACGATGAGGTAAAATAATGGTGAGTTTGTACGTTAGCCTACATATTGTTAAACATTTTTTTAATACCTGCAGTTCTTTGAACTTAGTAAAGGAGATTATCGCATGATTGAACTACTAGCGACAGCAGAGTCCTTTGAGCAAGCGAAACACCTGATTGATTGCGGTGTGGATACCATTTATATTGGGGAAGAAACGTATGGACTACGATTGCCGTATTCCTTTAGCCGAGAGGAGCAGCGTGCTGTTATTACTTATGCCCACGCACATGGACGTAAGGTAAATGTGGCAGTCAATGCTATTTTACATAATGATCAAATCAAAACTGTTCCCTCCTATTTGACGTTCTTGAAGGAAAACGGTGTGGACCGTATTAGTGTTGGCGATACTGGCCTCATCCAGCTATTAAAGCAGCCTGATTATTATATTCCATTCATATATGATGCAGAGACCATCGTGACTAACCATCGTCAAGTTGATTTTTGGGCTAAATACGGAGCGGTTGGAGCTGTGGCCGCACGTGAAGTTCCATTTGAGGAGCTGCAAAAGATGGCGCAAGCTACACTGCCGATTGAAGTATTAGTCTATGGAGCTACCTGCATCCATCAAAGTAAACGAAAATTGATGCGAAACTATTTTAATTTTATTGAAAAAAGGGAAGATGTCAGTCGTCAACGAGACTTATTCCTCTCTGAACCAAAAGGTGATGATACCCACTATTCGATTTACGAAGATGGCAGCGGCACTCATATCTTCGCCAATAATGATCTTAACTTACTGCCCTATCTCGGCCAGTTAGCAGCCTCAGAATTAACCACCTGGAAATTAGACGGACTTTACTGTCCTGGGCGCTCCTTTGTTTCGATTGCCAAATTATTTGTTGAAGCTCGTGAAGCCATAAAAGCAGGTCTTTGGAGTGAAGCCTTAGGTGCTCAACTTGACCGTGCTTTACGCCGGTTTCATCCTGCAAAACGAGGTCTCGACACAGGCTTTTTCTTACTGAAGCCAGACCAGGTTAAATAAACGAAATAGGAGGCTCAATCATGACCGTCATTACAAAAAAACCGGAAGTACTTGCTCCCGGCGGTACGTTGGAAAAATTAAAAACGGCCATCTTTTACGGGGCCGATGCCGTTTATATTGGCGGAGAAGCATATGGACTGCGGACTCGCGCAGGAAACTTTGATTATACAGATATGAAAGAGGGCGTTAATTATGCCCATACTAATGGTGCGAAAGTGTATGTCGCGACCAATATGATGACGCATGAAGGCGATGAAGCCGGAGCGGGAGACTTTTTTCGGACCATTCGGGATATTGGCATCGATGCCGTGATTATTTCAGACCCAGCTTTGATGACGATTTGCGCAAGTCATGCACCAGGATTAGAGATGCATCTCTCCACCCAGCAGTCTGCCGTAAACTATGAAACACTGAATTTCTGGAAAGACTTTGGCTTAACACGATGTGTGTTAGGACGTGAAGTCTCTATGGAAGAAATGATTGAAATCCGTGCAAAAACGGACGTTGAAATCGAAGCGTTTATACACGGAGCGATGTGTATTTCTTATTCCGGACGATGCACTCTTTCCAATCATATGGCGAATCGTGATGCAAATCGGGGTGGGTGCTGTCAGTCTTGCCGCTGGCATTATGGACTATTTGAAATGGAAGAGCCCGGTGAGCATATACCGGTTACAGAACCCGGCACTGAGCCCTTTTCCATGAGTGCCGTCGACTTATCGATGATTTATCACATCCCAGATCTCGTAAAAAGCGGGATTGACAGTTTGAAAATTGAAGGACGAATGAAATCAATTCATTATGTTTCAACTGTCTCTAATGTGTACCGCAAAGCGATTGACAGCTACTGTGCAGATCCTGAGAATTATGTACTCAAGCAAGAATGGATTGATGAACTATGGAAAGTAGCACAACGGGAATTGTCTACAGGTTTTTTCTATGATGAGCCCACAGAAAATGAACAATTATTCGGCCAAAGACGGAAGATTCCGCAATACGCATTTGTCGGCCAAGTGTTAGACTACGATTCCGCCTCACAAATGGCTGTTATCCAGCAGCGGAATAACTTTGGTATTGGTGATGAACTTGAATTCTATGGTCCAGGCATGCGTCACCATCAAGAAGAATTACACTCATTATGGAATGAACAGGGTGAACCGATTGACCGCGCCCCGCATGCGCTGCAAATTGTCCGCATGAAAGTAACCCAACCGGTTAAGCCGAACGATATGATACGTAAGAGAAAATAATCGCATATGCTAAGGGCTTGATAGATGTCAATTAGTGACCTCTCATCAAGCCCTTTTTTTGCTGGGAAATAGTAAACTACTACGCTAGAAAACACACTAATTCTACTTATAAACCTACGTTTTTCTTCTCGAAAACTCTATATAATAATGGTGAGTTACAATATATGTATATAAAGGGTCAGAAAGTAAGGCTGTTCTTGGGATGGAGGAATAAGGATGAATATCGCGGTAAGTATTCAGAATTTACAAAAATCATACGGAGAACATGCTGTTTTAAAAGGAATATCCTTTAATGTGGTACAAGGAGAAATCTTTGCACTTCTCGGTACTAATGGAGCAGGTAAAACAACGACACTAGAATGTATCGAAGGGTTACGGACCTATACGAGCGGACAAATCTTGGTGAAAGGAAAAATAGGTGTCCAGCTTCAATCTTCTTCCCTCCCAGCACACATAAAAGCTTCGGAAGCCTTGACGCTGTTTTCTAAATGGAATGCTACTTCAATCAACCTTGAATTTGCCAACCCAATGGGTCTGGAAACAATTAAGAACAAGGCATATATGGAACTATCAACAGGTCAAAAACGTCGGCTGCATTTGTTACTAGCTATGATTGGGAACCCTGACATTCTTTTGCTTGATGAACCGACAGCTGGTTTAGATGTAGAGGCCCGAGTTGCACTCCATAATGAAATCCGACTGCTGAAGGAGCAAGGCAAAACGATTATTCTTTCCAGTCACGATATGGCGGAAGTGGAAAGCTTATGTGACCAGATGGCTATTTTAAAGGATGGGCAAATCGCTTTTCTTGGAACCCTACATGAACTGACGGCACAAATTCAGACCACTTTTCGTATCCAATTAAAGCTATCCTCCTCTGCTTTGTTTGACAGTCTCTTGCTTTCATCTTTTCTTGGGGAACAGCAGGGCTACCATGTATTTGAAGCGGATGATATCCAAAATGGATTGTATGAAATTCTTACCCAAGTTAGAGAGAAGAACATCCGGATTTATGATTTAAAACTGGACCACATAAGTTTGGAGCAACGCTTTATGGAAATTGCAAAGGGGGGAAAAGTATGAGCGCCTTACTATATGGGATTGCCCTTCAATGGAAGCTTGATATCCGAAATAAAGGGATTCTATTAACGTATTACATCGTTCCACTCGTGTTCTTCGTCTTTATGGGAGGGATCTTCACCTCCATTGAACCCGAAGCCAATCAAACAATCATTCAATCCATGACGGTTTTCGGGGTAACCATGGGTGCATATTTGGGCACCCCAGCACCGCTAGTTGAGCTGTATAGCAGTGAGATTAAAAAAGCCTACAAAGTCGGTGGAATCCCCTTATGGACGGCTGCATTAAATAATGCAGTATCAGGATTTATCCATCTTTTTATCATGAGCATGGTTATTTACTTTGCTGCACCATTTGTGTTTAATGCTGTCGTTCCCATCTATCCATCAATATACGTTATGAATCTTAGCCTATTCATTGCCGCTAGTGTATCAGTAGGTACAATCCTTGGTTTGTTTGTAAAAAGTTCCTCCAAATTGACAATGTTCTCCCAATTCATCTTTCTGCCGTCGATCATGCTGTCGGGAATTTTGTTCTCTGGTGAGTTGCTGCCAGACATACTTGTATATGCAGGTAAAATTTTCCCGTCCACATGGGGCTACCTGAATATGTGCAAAAATGTCTTTAATCTCTTATCGATGCTTCCTCTTGCAGGAATAATGATTACCGCCACAGTTATCAGTATTTGGAAGATAAGACATCTAAAAAACGAGTAACAATCAGTCAATAATAAAATGAAGTTTCACTCATACCCCTTAATTTAATACCTCTCTAGTTATCTTGTTTTAAGGTGTCCGAATCAGCTCCTATTCCCCTAGCTACTTTCATCGGTATCAGGGGAATAGGTTTCTTTTGTGACTTCAAGTGCACCTAATACAGAACCAACCGTTTGGATCCAGCTGCCGAGCACTTGTTCGAATTGCCCATCCTCTTCGTTACCGCTTCGAAGCTGTTCAATTCCACCAATTGCTTGAAGCGAGTTACCGATTCCCTGTAATAAATTAGAAATCACATTAATCGCTTCCCCTGGTTCATCTAATTGAGCAAACCCGTCATCAATCGCTGTAAACCCGCCTAGTGCCTGCAGCCAATTCCCTTTAATAACTAGTTCTTGACTGGTTATATCATCTACGGGCAGAACCATTCCACTGACCACGGTTGAATTGCCAATCGCCTGTAGTTCATTGCCGATTTTTTCCAAATTGAACTGCTCAATTGTATCTGCAATCAAAGCATTCCCAACCGCCTGCAAAACATTGCCTATTAAGCTTAAGTTGTTTAATTGTTGATTGGTTAGGATTGGAGAAGGTGTCGCCCCCACAGCAGCAATAAAGGTGCCAATTGCCTGTACCCAACTCCCAAATAACTCCTTTATCTGGTTATTCATTACACCTCCCCCCTGCTCCCTACCTTAATGATATTCAATCCTTGGTGTCTTTGACATATGTAAAAGCCCTCTAGAGAGTCTAAATAGGTCAAGTTGTTTAAAAAAACAGTCTTGCTCGCAGCAAGACTGTTCACCAGGAATCTTGATTATTCAAATTTCACATTAATCACATTAACTTCTGACCGGCTGCCAATCCGAAGCGGTGGTCCCCATGTTCCGAACCCCGAAGAAACTACCGATTGAAGAGTGTTTTTTCGTAAATAGCCCCAATCATTTTCATAGATTCTGCTGGTAATAAGATTGGCGGGAGCTACCTGACCTTTATGGGTGTGGCCTGATAAAAGAACATCGATTCCCTCTTCTTTAGCAATATCCAGGTCTAGGGGTGTGTGGTCCATCATAATGATTGGTTTAGTATGATCAAGTTCACTAACTAAATCACTGACGGCTTGTCTATTTTCATCTGTCACATCATTTCTGCCTACGATATAAAACAGATCGTCCACATTTACGGTTTCATCCATTAAAAGCTTAATGCCTGCTTTGTCCAGTTCAATTTCAAGTTTTTCTAAGTCATCACCGTAATAATCATGATTACCAGGTATCGCATAAACGCCAAGCGGGGCTTTTAATTCTTGTAATATCTCGCCAACCTGATTATCTATGTATGGCTGAATATGATCGTCGATGATGTCTCCTGGAATTAAAATGATATCAGGCTTCACTTGATTTGCCTTATCAACCAAACGTTGGATATGCGCGGGACCAACGATTGCACCAATATGCAAATCTGAAACCATTAGAATTTCCACATCTTCTACATTAGATTTTTTATCAACGGTCAGGTTATAATTCCGAATGACAGGGCTCCAAGCATTAAATGAACCGTAAATAAACACAAATCCATAAACTGCGAAAACGCTTATACCAACCCAAAAGATGCCTCTCTTCTTCATTAAAAAGACGAGTAGATTACAAATGGGCAACAGAATAATTCCATAGCCAATGATCATCATCCAAAAGTAACCAAGTAATTTAAAGACAAGAAGGGATGAAAACAGACCGATAAATAAGGAGCAGGACAGAATCACAATAATTCCGATATAGATCTTTTTATATTTTGCAAAACAAGTAGTCTTCAGCCAAACCCAGCCATTATAGCCGACATAATAACTGAGTGCAGCAAAGACGAGTGCAGCTAAACCAATCATGAGGATCATCATATGTATCGGTGATTCCTTTCTTTTTCTCTGATAGTTGAATCTTCTAAACTAGTCTAGTATAAACGAAAAACCTCCAATCGTTTAGAGATAAACCTTATTCTTTCGGGAAAGCCATATTCATTTGGTTCCTTAATCGGTTTACCAATTAATAAAAATAATATGCTCTGTTTATCCCGAAGAAGTTCCTCACTTAATATAATCGGGAATACTACCTTTGAACTCGGTGGAATCATTATTTTGCCTAGCTGATTCAACTCATAATTCACTAATACATTTAAATTGGCATCATATTCAAAATCAAAAGGATTATTAATAGCTAAATAATAATAGCTTCCGCTGCATACGGACTCTACCAACTTCTTCATCTTTTTATCTTTAAAAAGGGTTAGTTTTACTCCCTTATCATTCTGACAAGTATGTCCGTTATATTCAAACAGCTCAACATGATTAGCCAGGCTTTTTTTCTTTGCATTTTCTACTTGAATGGCAAAATAAAAAAAACCTATATGTCCTTTACATTCTTCTTCTATATAAAAAGGATTAAGGTAGTCTTCAGTTAGTAAATAAATAATATGATTCCCCGGCGGCAGATCTTCAAACGTAAATACAAAATCTACCTCACCGTGTCTTGGGACATTCACCAAATGATGGACCTTCTTTACCCCCGCTACACTAAATTCCAAAAGGGTTCCTTCTCCTTCTAGCATTGCATAAAAAATAATTTTTTCAACTTTTTCAGTCTCATGCATCACCCTTAATGTAGCTGTGAACTGACCAGCGTTACCCGATTTATAACTCAAAGTATGAAAATCCTTGATATATTCCTTATTCGCTAAAAAAAGAAAACCCCTACGCACTTGATTTGTATCTTGATTCATAGATTAGCCGCCATTCCTATTTATTTCTGTTAACTAATGATAAAATAAAATGGAAAATAATTCAAACAAGGAGAGGCTATGAATAAAACAAAGAAGATTTTAGTAACCTTATTAATCCTCTTTACAGCTTCCTTAATTGGAATTTTCGTTCTTTTTTATTCCTTCAACCAGGGAATGAAGGCCGATTCTAAAGAAGAAGAAATAATTCGCAGCAATGCTGAAGAGTATCTAAAAGCTACATTCACAGATGAGATGGGCAATCAAGAAAACCTTGACTATACAGCTAAGGTCCGAGACACTCAGTCCGGTACGGATTTTCTTGTGTATGTTAATGACGATAAAGGGGAAATCGAGGATTCTTTTATTGCAGCTATATGGAGAGATGATACGGAACTAGCATTGAAACCCTACATCGATAAAAAACTAAGAGACGATAACCAGCTGGTTGTCCTTTATGAAAGTCATATAGGTAAAGAATTAGCGATAGACCCTAATATACCGGTCAGCTATAAGGAATACAATGTGGCTCCCACGATAAGACTAACCATCCCACGCAAAAAAATAGACAAAGATGAAGACACGTATACTAAAAATTATCCACTCTATTCAAACAGATGACATTCTTGCACACGGTACCTTTATTGTTGAATATATCAGTACAGAGGGTGTCCCTTTAGAAGATGGCGAATGGCGGGAAACGTTTTAACTTCTCAAAGTTCCATCATAATAGCCCAAACAAGAGACCTTTTTAAGAAAAGGTCTCTTTCGCTCTAATAACGAAGATTCATTAAAACGCTTCGTATTTTCTCGTCCTTCATAACTGTATCTTGGTATCTTTGGGTAATTTCAGTTAGGGCAATGTCATGGTAAAAGAATTCGGTGAAAAATTTAACAAGTGGTCCAGATTGCGTCCGGATGGCCTGCCACTTACTTTCCTCAATCCCTGCAAACAGCATTTCTCTGTCATCCACGATGATTATTCTACTTCTCTCCAACGTATCATGATGAACATCAGGAACTAATGTTGACACTTCAGAAATCGACGTATCTAGTTCCCCAATCGTATGAATTTTTACCGTTATACCTGCCTTGGCTTTTCCCTCTAGTAATGGCAGATAATTTTGCAGGTCATCGGTCCATCCTGAGATAAAAACAGAGGATTCTGCTTGTACAATCATATCTTTCAACACTGATTGTATGGAGGAGTTGTCTTTCAGAGTCCAAACCCGATCATCCGCAGGCGCAGCTTTTCTTTTTCTATTCCTGAGTTTTTCGACATTATTTTCAAAGTCTTTTTTCAGTTTTTCAATTGTTGTTTCAATGGGGAGCGCCGTATACAATCGCTTTTTCTCAATCGTTGACTCCAAAATCAGTCCTTTTTCAGACAAGCGATGCAGCACTTCATATACTTTCGCTCGGGGCACGCCGGACTGCTTTACAATGGCTGTAGCATCCAGTGCCGTTCCGTCCGAAATAAGACATTCATATACTTGACTTTCGTACTGTGTGAAACCAAATTGCTGAAGCATAATTTTTTACTCCTTACTTCATTCTTGTACGTTTATCATAGCACAAAAAAACTTCCTCTTGTTTTCTTTCTAAATAAAAGTTACTATCGTAGTAGTAACTTTTATGAAAGAGGTATTCATCTATGGATAAACGCGTCTATTTATTTACAGTAGTTTCTTTTGTAGTCGGGATGGTCGAGCTGATTATCGGTGGGCAGCTGGATTTAGTTGCGGCTGATTTACATGTTAGCCTCGGTCAAGCCGGCTTACTGATTACCATTTTTTCACTAGTCTATGCTATTTCTGCTCCTATTCTATTGATTGCAACAGCGAAGATGGAACGAAAGAAATTAATTTTACTTTCTTTATGTGTCTTCTTCATAGGCAATTTGCTTTCTGCATTAAGTCCAACTTACAGTGTGCTGATGCTTGCTCGAATTATATCAGCCATAAGTGGTTCTTTACTCATCGTTTTATGTGTGACCACGGCATCTGCTATCGTTTCCGTTCAATACCGTGCCCGTGCTATTGGAATTGTCTTTATGGGTGTTAGTGGTTCATTAGTACTTGGCGTGCCCATTGGACTTGCTTTAGGTAATGCATTTAACTGGCGTGCACCGTTTATTTTTATCGCAATATTAACCATTCTTTCTATGGTTGGTGTGTACTTTTTCATGGGTAAATTCCCGCCTAAGCCAGCTATTTCTATTTCGGCTCAGCTTCAGACATTAAAAAATAGGAAAATCTTCTTTGCTCAACTGACAACCTTTTTGTTTATGGCTGGTCACTTAACATTGTACGGTTACTTAACTCCCTTCTTAAAAAGCGAATTAGGATTAAGTGCTGGCTCGGTTAGCATTGTCTACCTCATTTTCGGTATTGCAGCCGTATCAGGCGGAGGCATAGGCGGCTATCTTTCAGATCGAATTGGAACAAAGAAAACCATTCTATCTGTAATCATTGCTTTCGCTATCTCACTTTTCATCCTTCCCTATACAACATTCTCCCTTCCTATTTTCCTAGGGGTTATGTTTATCTGGAGCATGTTAAGCTGGGCAATGACACCTGCCTTGCAAAGTTATTTAATTGAAGCTTCACCAGAAACTGCAGATATCCAACAAAGCCTAAACAACTCTGCTCTTCATCTGGGTATTGCTTTCGGCTCCATGGTAGGCGGCATCATCATCGAACGATCCTCAGTCGAGTTGAACCCGACAATCGGCGGCGTATTCGTCCTTATCGCCCTATGTTCAGCTGCACTATCGATGAAACGAAAACGTAAGACAGCAACAGAAATTCACTATTCAAAAGCACAATAATAAAAGGAGGAGTGCCAGTATACGGCACTCCTCCTTTTTTATCTAATCAGTCTTAATAATCATCACTAGTTTGATTTTCTTCGTCTAAACCTTCTAAATCAGAATCCTCTTCGTCTACACTTTCTACATCAGAATCTTCTTCTTCCACTAAATCAGAATCATCCTCTTCGATACTATTGTCATATTCATTATCATCAACCTCTTCGTCTATTCCATCAGAATATTCATCACTATAATCATTGTTTTCTTCATCGGAATATTCATTAGTATCATCTTGTTCTTCTTCTGTATATTCTTCATCGTAGTTGCTATCCGTATTTTCATCTATTTCATTTTCTTCTTCATATGTTAAATCACCACCATATTCTTCTGATGAATTGTATTCTTCATCTTCTGAAAAATCGCCTCCATCAAAATACCATTCGTTTTCATTTTCCCAAAGGTCTTCATAATAATAATCGCCATTTTCGTTATAGAATAGATCCTGAATGGCATCTATACTCATTGGTGCATTCATCCAGTCGTTGACGAGCGAATAAATATCCTTAATTGGAATACTAAATCCTACTGAATCTTCATTTACCATTTTAGCAGAATTGACAGCAATAGCTTTTCCGGTATCTTTAGAGAGTAGTGGCCCACCGCTACTGCCAGGTGCTATCTGTGCCGACATCTGGTAAATATGATCATATGAACGTTCTCCGATGAAAAAACTTCGGTCAGTACCTGTGACATAACCCATTGTTGCCGTATTTTCTAAGCCTTGTGGCGTACCTAGCGCAATTACTTCCTGACCGACCATAGCTGGTGTTGACGTTTCAAGAGCTAGCGGCTTTTTCCCTGCAAGCTCAGGCACTCGGACAATGGCAATGTCCACTTCGTTAGAGTACCCGATAACCTGTCCAAATAGTTGGTTACCTTGTTTATCTTTTACGATACCATCTACGTTGCCCTCAACAACATGAGCATTTGTCAGGATATCTCCCTTATCGCTGATTAAAAAGCCTGAACCCTGGCTGGTTTCTGTAAAAATAGTAAAAACACTATTCTGAGCTTCTGCAATCAACTTTGGTAGATTCAAAGGTGTTGCTGGAGTCTTCTTTTTTACCACCTCTGTTTTAACTGGAGCTGGCTCTTTCAATTGCTTAACTATTTCTTTTTTTGGTTCTTTTACTGTTTCGATTTTTGTAGTTGGAGAGACAGATGTTTTCTCAAAATAGTAATACAATGAATACGCAAATCCAGTTGTGGTAAACAAACTTAATACGAGTAAGAATGGAAGTATTTTTGACTTCTTTCTACTTTTTCCACAGTTTGGACAATACTTCGAACTTCGATCCAGTTCTTGGCTGCATGAAGAACAATACAAAATAATCACCTTTTCCCCTAATAGTCTTATATACCTAATATTATATAAAAATACATTATTTGTCTATGAATTTAGAACTATTTTAAATAGTTCTAAATTCATCTTTTTTATAAAAAATTGACTACTCTCCATAAGACGATCCGCCCCTTTCCACCACATAAAAAATAAGCCATTTATACTTTGGCTCTTGTGAAAATAGCGTATCTTTATCTTTTCTGTTTAGCTGGATTCGTTTTTTCCCAGTTAGCGACTCTTTTTAACAAAACCTGCTCTCGTTGAGGCTGTGGCTTTATAATTTTCTCTTATCTGGCCTAGATTCGGCCCATTTCTTAACTTATTCGGCCCAAATTGACAATCATTCGGCCCATCCTGTGGATGATTCGGCCCAAACTCAAAAAGATTCGGCCCTTGCTGCTTGGATACCCCCTAGGGTTTGCTCTTTAGAAAATAGTGTATCTTTCTCTTTTCTGTTTAGCTGGATTCGCTTCTTCCCTGTTAGCGACTCTTTTTGAAAACCTGCTCTTGATGGGGATGTTGGCTTTACAATGTTCTTTCATCTGGCTAGGATTCGGCCCTTCAACCACTTATTCTTCCCAAACTCCAATAGATTCTCCCCTTGCTGATTGGATACATCCCTTTGATTTTGATCTTATGAAAATAGTGTATCTTGCTCTTTTCTGTTTAGCTGGATTCGATTTTTCCCAGTTAGCGACTCTTTTTAACAAAACCTGCTCTCGTTGAGGCTGTTGGCTTTATAATTTTCTATTATCTGGCCTAGATTCGGCCCATTTCTTAACTTATTCGGCCCAAATTGACAATCATTCCGCCCAAACAGCGGTTCATTCGGCCCAAACTCGAAAAGATTCGGCCCTTACAGCTTGAATACCCCATAGGGTTTGCTCTTATGAAAATAGTGTATCTTTCTCTTTTCTGTTTAGCTGAATTCGATTTTTCCCAGTTAGCGACTCTTTTTAACAAAACCTGCTCTCGTTGAGGCCGTTGGCTTTATAATTTTCTCTTATCTGGCCTAGATTCGGCCCATTTCTTAACTTATTCGGCCCAAATTGACAATCATTCGGCCCATCCTGTGGATGATTCGGCCCAAACTCAAAAAGATTCGGCCCTTGCTGCTAGGGCACTCCCCTTTGGTTTTTCTCGTGTGAAAATTGGCTGGATTCAACGCAAAAAAGAGTTCCCTTCACGGATGAAGGGAACTCTTTTTATCTTTAGTTGATCGATTTACGGGGTTCTGTTTTGGTCATGTTCTGGAACTTACTTTTCACGTTTTCGATGGTTTGTGGATCTACGTAAGATTTTAGGGTATTCATTGTCTTTTCGCGGGTTTGTTTGTTACGCATGAGGAAGGCCGCTGCTCCTAATGCTACCGCGCCAACCATTTTATTCGATGGCATGTATGTTCCCTCCTTTTATTTTCATGTGTTGCTCTTTTCATACTATTCCCTATCTTTGTATATTTAAACAATCACCAAATTACTCTAGAATAATATAAAATTAAAAATAGTATAAATAATCATTGATAATGATTATCACTTTCATTATAATTGGAATGTATTACAAATATTCTATAGGAGCGATACATACATTATGAAAAAATATTGGTTAGTTGGTACATCTGCATTACTTGCCTTAAGTCTTGCAGCCTGCAATGGCGAAAAAGAAAGTGAGCCAGCAAAAGCTGATACTAGTGAAAGCTCGTCTGTAGATAAATCTTCTGAAAAAGCAGACGCTGAACAGACCATTAAGTATTTAGGTGAGAGTTATACACTACCGGCTAACGTTGATAATATTGTAGCAGCAAGCTTAGAGTCTATGGAAGATGCAGCTGTTTTAGGTATAAAACCAACTGGTGTTTTATCGATTGGGAATGCAATCCCTACGTATTTAGAAAAGGAACTTGAAGGCGCTGAACTTATTGGTGATAAACGTGAACCAAATAAGGAAGCTATTTTAGCATTAGATCCTGATGTAATTTTAGGATCATCTAAGTACACAGAAGAAGTGGCTGCCAACTTAAATAAAGTTCAAACGATGATTCCATATTCACATATATCGACAAACTGGAAAGATAACCTGACTCTTTTAGGTGACTTAACTGGTAAGGAAAGTGAAGCATCCACGGTTATTTCTGACTATGAGAAGAAAGCAGCAGATGCTAAAGCGGAAATGAGTGCAGATTTCAAAGATAAAGATATCGTAGTCCTTCGCATCCGTGGCGGTGCGATTTATGCCTATCCTGCCGGCGTTTACTTGAATCCAGTAATTTATGAAGATTTAGGTGCACCTGTTCCTGAAGTGATCACACAAACTGAAGCACAAGCTGAATTATCTCTTGAAGCCCTGACTAAGATAAATCCAGACGTGATTTTCTTGCAGTTTGAAACATCAGAAAATCCAGAATCACCAGCTGCTTTAGATGACTTAATGGCTAATCCTATTTTCTCAAAACTAGATGCTGCTAAAAATAAAAAAGTGTTTGTAAACTCGGTTGACCCGCTTGCTCAAGGCGGTACAGCATGGTCTAAGATTAAGTTCCTAGATGCTGCAATTGAAAATCTTTCTAAGTAAGGTGTGTTAATCATGAAGAAAACTAGCAGGATACCAGCACTTATATTGGTATCCTCCCCTTTCTTCATTGCTTTAGCTATACTATTATCCATTCTATATGGAGCTAAAGATATTAGTGCTCTTACAGCTTGGCAAGCTTTTACAGCGTTCGATGAAAATAATGTGGATCATCAAATTATCCTCACCTCTCGTCTTCCTCGCGTAGCCGCCGCCTTGCTTGTGGGGTCCTTTTTAGCAGTAGCTGGGGCAATCATGCAGGGGATCACTCGAAACTATTTAGCATCACCCTCTTTAATGGGAGTAAATGACGGGTCGGCATTTGTTATCACAATTGCCCTTGTGTTCTTCCCAAACCTACCAAACTATCAAATGATTATTCTTTCAATGATTGGTTCTGCACTCGGTGCCGGATTTGTTTTTGGATTTGGCTCACTTATTAAAAATGGTTTGTCTCCTGTCCGTCTTGCTATCATCGGAACGGTGATTGGGACATTTTTAAGCAGTATTGCGACAGCGATTGCGATGTACTTTCAAGTCTCTCAAACCGTCAGTGTTTGGTATAATTCAAAAATACATATGGTAGACCCGAACTTGCTTTGGATATCCATTCCATTTGGAGTGACCGGTCTCTTGTTAGCTCTCTTCGCTTCTAAAGCGATCACCATTGCTTCTCTTGGAGAAGATATCGCGATTGGCCTTGGTCTAAAAACGACTTTGATAAAAGGGATCAGTATGCTTGCGGTTGTTTTATTAACAGGTACAGCTGTTGCACTCGTTGGGAAAATCGCCTTTGTCGGACTCGTCATTCCGCATATAACAAAATTCATCGTGGGTGTCGATTATCGATTTGTTATTCCCTGTTCAGCTGTTATTGGTGCGGTATTCTTAGCCGTATGTGACCTGGTAAGCAGATTTATTAATTTTCCGTTCGAAACACCGATTGGGGTTGTAACAGCAATCATTGGGGTTCCCTTCTTCCTCTACTTAATTCGAACTAGAGGAGGCGAAAAACGTGCGTAAACGAACCAATTATCGTTTTCTTTTCACGCTGATCATTCTGATTTCCTTAACGTTTGGCGCCTTTTATCTGCATATCACGAATGGTTCATTCGATATGAGCGTGATGGAAGTAATTAAGACATTTTTACGAATTGATCCGAATGAGAAGTTCGATCTTGTCATTTTTGACTTCCGCTTACCGAGAATTATCTTAGCGATTCTTATCGGAATTGGACTTGGTATTGCAGGGGCTGTTTTACAAGGCGTAACCAAAAATGGCTTAGCCGACCCCGGTATTTTAGGAATTAATGCCGGTGCTGGTACTGCGATTGTCATTTTTATGTTTTTCTTTCAAGTTACCTTAAAATCCGTGAGCATGAGCAGCAATCTCTCCATCATGATGATGCCTTTCTTTGGCTTTGTAGGCGGGACCCTTGCCGCTGCCTTAATCTTTCTCTTTTCTTTCAAAAATCAGCGGATTGATATGCAGCGCTTGATCTTAACAGGTATTGCCATTAATAGCGGATTTGGCGCCCTATCGATGTATTTTTCGCTTAAAATGAATCCGCAGGATTTTGAAATGGCTGCTGTATGGATGGCCGGAAGTATCTATAGTGCAAACTGGATTTATGTTTGGTCCATTCTTCCATGGATTATTCTCTTCAGTTTTATCATCTACAGAAAAGCTTATTTACTCGATTACTTTCAATTAGAAGAAGACAGTATTAAAAGCTTGGGCATAGCCATTGAACGTGAGAAAAAGCTCTTGTTGCTTGCTAGCGTTGGCTTAATTAGTGCCTGTGTCTCTGTTTCTGGGAGCATTGGTTTTATCGGGTTAATGGCGCCCCATATTGCTAGACAGCTTGTCGGTATTCATCATCGGTATGTGATACCTGTAAGCGCAGCAGTCGGTATGCTTCTCCTAGTCTTTTCAGATTTCATTGGAAAGACCGTGTTTGCCCCATCTGAACTTGCTGTTGGGGTCGTCGTCTCTATTATTGGAATTCCCTATTTCTTATTCTTACTAGTCAAATCAAAAAATTAGGAGGCCTCTATATGGTACATGCCTTTCGATTAGAGGGATTAACCTCTGGTTATGATAAATTCAACGTGTTTGAAGATCTTCATGCTTCGATTGCAGAAGGAAAAATAACGACCATTATCGGTCCCAATGGATGCGGAAAGTCGACCTTATTAAAAACAATCGGACGTATCCTGCAGCAAAAGTCTGGAAAAGTCTTTTTACAGGAGCAAGATATAAAGCAGATATCGACAAAGGAAATTGCCCAACGAATGGCGATCTTATCACAGAATCCTGCAGCACCTGCTCAGTTGAAAGTGAAGGAGTTAATTTCGTACGGCCGCTACCCGCATCGTAAAAATGTGAATCGGTTAACAGATAAAGATGAAAATATGATTAGATGGGCGATGGAAGTCACTCATACAGAAACGTACGGTGATCGTGAAATTGACCAGCTGTCCGGCGGTCAAAGACAACGTGTTTGGCTGGCGATGGCCCTTGCACAAGAAACCAATATATTATTATTAGATGAACCTACCACCTATTTAGATATGGCTCATCAATTGGAAGTTTTAGAGATTGTCAAAAAGCTGAATACGATGCATCAGTGTACGGTGGTCATGGTCTTACATGATATCAATCATGCGGCTCGTTTCTCGGATGAACTTATAGCGATGCGTGATGGCAAAATTATTAAATGCGGTACATCGAGAGAGATTTTAACGAAAGAAGTCATGCGAGACGTGTTTCAAATTAACGCTCGGATTATGGAAGACCCAGCTACTAATACACCAGTATGCTTTGGCTACGATAACCTGAAAGGAATTGAATCATGAACCATTCCGCGGTCACTCTTGAAAATTGCGAACAATTTACCTTTCCTTCTGTTTTAGCTGAATACAGCTATGAAATTTGTGTCTCCATACCCAAACAAACGCCACCAGCAGAAGGATTTCCTGTACACTATGTACTCGATGGCAGCTTCTATTTTCAGCATGCCCGTGATGTGGTCAGGCTGCAATCTAGAAATACCCTGAAAACACAGATAGAACCAGCCATTGTCATTGGCATTGGCCATGCAGAAGAAACGATGCATGCACGCCGTTTTTATGATTTTACCGCACCAGCTGAAAGCTACTTCTATCCCGAGCGTCTACACGGCCGCACCCTTGGCCCGCATGGCGGTGCAGTAAGATTTATTGAGTTTATTGAACAAGAATTAAAGCCCTATATTGAATCAAAGTACCCTATTAATACGAGGAAACAAAGCTTATTCGGACACTCACTAAGCGGCTATTTTGCATTATGGGTTTTATTTACGAAGCCGGAATTATTTCAAGTTTATCTAGCATCCAGTCCATCTATTTGGTGGAATAATCATGAACTAACTCAGTATGCTCAAGCGTACTTGGATACTACCCCGGATCAAAAGCGGGTTTTACTCACAGTTGGTGAACACGAAAGGTTCATGGTGGATGATGCAGCAGCACTCTCGCTAGCTTTGAATAATCACCACTATCCCACTGAACTCTACATCGCACCCGATGAAAACCACGCCTCTGTCGTGCCGACCATACTTAGTCGTGCCTTTCGCTTTGCTCAATAATCTCCTTCAAAAGTTCCCTTTCAACGGGAACTTTTTTTGATACAAAATAACTGAAAAATGGTAAAATTATCATATACCTTCAGGAAGCGAGTCGATCACACCGGATGATTATGGAAACGAAACGTTTAAGTCTAAGACCTTTTACGATGGACGATTTATCCTCTCTTCACTCCATTTTTTCGGATCCTGAAACCATGGCCTATTATCCTGCACCTTTTAGTGAGGAACAAACGAAAAGCTGGATTAAACGGAATCTTGAAAGATATCATGTGGATGGATTTGGGTTATGGGGAGTTCTTTTGAAAGAAAACAATCAATTAATCGGTGATTGTGGTCTGGTTAAACAAACCATCGCCGGTAAAACCTACGTCGAAATCGGCTATCATATAAACAAAATTGAATGGTCTAAAGGCTATGCAACGGAAGCGGCGATGAGCTGCATGGATTATGGGTTTAACACTTTAGGCTTAAATAAGCTAATTAGTATTATTGATCCAAAAAATCATCCATCCATTCGAGTGGCAGAGAAAATTGGTTTTACGAAAGAACAGGACCTATTTGTATTTAATAAAATTCATTCAATCTATTCAAGCGATCGGAGTTCAATTAATGGACATCAAAACAAAAAGATTATGGATACGAACCTTTGAAGCGACCGACTGGGAAGCTGTTTATACCTATACGTCTAATCATGACGTAATGGTGTATATTCCTGAAGGGCCCTTCAGTGAAGAAGATGCAAAAGAGTTTGTTCATAAAAACAGCGGTGTTCATGCTAAAAACTTTCCTGTTCTATTACTAGAAGAAAATATCCTCATTGGGCATATGGTCTTTCACCGATATTTTGGTGAACATACCTATGAAATAGGCTGGGTGTTTAATCCTGCTTATCATAAACGAGGATATGCTTCTGAAGCGGCACAAGCTATTTTAGATTTTGGATTCGGAGAAATGAAGGTACATCGGATTATTGCTACCTGCCAGCCTCAGAATACTCCCTCCTATCGGGTGATGGAGAAGATTGGTATGAGGCGAGAAGGTTATTTTAAACAGTGTATCCCAAATGGAAACGACTGGTGGGATGAGTATTATTACGCTATATTGAACGAAGAATGGAAGAACTAATCGGAGGAGATTATGTTGAACAAAAATATCCTATTTCGCGAAGTTCAGCGGCTGCCCTATTTTTGGTTTGTTAATTTTTGTGCGTTATGTTTAGCAGGTGTTTTTTGGTGGGGATTTATACAACAAATTGTTTATGGCCATCCATTTGGAGATAAGCCTATGCCGGATTGGCTGTTTGTTCTCTTTGTCCTTGTAATGGGCATTCTCTTTCCTATTGCCGTATATAAATCGAAATTAATAACCGAAATTCGTGAAGATGGATTATATATTCGCTTAATCCCTTTTCATATTCGTTTTATCCATTTTCCAATCGATTACATACGGAATGTGAAAACGATAACGTATAACTCCCTTCTACGTTTTGGCGGATATGGCATTCGTTATAATTTTCACGGCGAACGTGCGTACAATTTACGCGGCAAAGAAGGCATTGAATTCTACGCTGAAGGAAAAACCATTGTTATCGGCTCACAACAATCTGTTGAACTTGAAAAAGCACTTAAATCAGTGATTTTTACAGATATATAAAACAACAGGTTGTCTTATCATTCGACAGCCTGTTGTTAGTTTAATTAATTTTTCTTTACTGGATCTTCTAGCCGGTATATTTTCGTCTCTGTTTCAGTTGTTTCAATGATGTCGCAGTTTGGGTCAAATAAGAAATTCATTTGCCTGCTCCGAGTTGTGATTGCCCGTAAATGGACTCTAGCAGCGATTCCCATACGATCTTCGACTTGTGCAACACTTAAAGGTATCAAGATCTTATAGCCATAGCTGGTTGAAATAAACGTCTCTTTTGCGGTTAATTTACAATGTTCCCGAATGTGATTGTTCACAATCCAAATCGTATCTTTTTTGGTTGGTCCTCCGAACGGAACTAAGATTAGAATCATTTCAGCATTGAGCACAATTGGAATATGATATTTTTGGCCCACGATGGATTTAGCACCATTGACTGCACCTGGCCGATTTGAAAAGTAGTAGGTTAAGCTGTCATCAATAACCTGTGAAACGGTTTTACGGACTAAAAAGATTTGCTCCCCCTGCCGAACTTTTGTTAATTCGTAAGCGCTTTCATTAAATACCGTTTCAAGACTAATTGTTTCATGAAAAATGATATATTTCGTTTTTATTATCATTTTAGCTTATCCTCCAGTTTCAAATTATAAGTAATGGGGGTATACTGATAATAGCATCGGTAAACACTTGATGCTTTCCTCTCAGGCTATTAGTCATCCCAGACGCCGCCTGAGGGGTGACTTTTTTCCTCTCACATCCTACTCACCTCCTTGCCATGTTTAATTGTATATCTTGGAATAATTATACAAAAACAAAGTGCCATTTGTCCTGCTTAATTTACAAAAAATTCAAATAATTTACATCTTTTCTTCGACATTTCCTGTCGTTAATTGACGATAAAGCAAATATCCCTCCCATTTACTGGTTGAGGGCTTTTTTTTTATTCATATTTTTGATTTTTAGCATCAAAATGTATGGTATACTCACGTCATTGTATGCCCCAATATCCAATGAATACCTTTAGGAGGAACATTTCTTGTCAGTTAATTCTACACTTTTTCAAACCATTAATGATTTAGGAAAAGATTTTCCCTTCATTAATCCATTATTTATTTTTCTAGCCGATTATATGTTATATTTTCTTGCACTCTTTTTATTAATTTTTTGGTTCACACGGATTTACCATAATCGTTTGATGGTGATACAAGCTCTTCTTGCCTTTATTCTCGCTGAAATTTTCGGAAAAATGGTTAGTACCCTACATAGCAACTATCAACCCTTTGTGGAAATGAAGGATGTTAACTTATTAATCGTCAAAGAAGTCAATAATTCTTTCCCTAGTGATCATACGATTGTATTTTTCTCTATCTGTGTATCCTTTGCACTCATGCGGAAGAATCAATGGTTTATCTGGCTGCCGCTTGCAGGACTTGTGGGTCTTTCACGAATTTGGGTGGGTGTTCATTATCCTGCTGATGTTGCTGTTGGAGCTTTGCTTGCCACCCTTGCTGCCTTAATCATGTACCGGATTACTCCACACTTGCGTCTAGTCCGTCTATCGCTAGAAAAATGCAGCCAATTCGAGAACAAAGTATTCCGAAATCAATAACTAACAGGCTGTAGACAAACTCAGGTAGGATTTTTAAAATCGAGATGTTGATTTCCATTCCAGGCGCTTCGCTTTCCGCGGGCGGGCGGTGAGCCTCCTCGTTGCTTACGCTCCTGCGGGGTCTCACCTGTCCCGCTATTCCCGCAGGAGTCTTCACGCCTTCCACTTCAATCAACTGACTTTCTAAACTTAAAAGTAAAAAGCCTATTTATAATAAATATAGAATTTCGAGGTGATAAGGAGTATTCTGGAAAACCATCTTGAAATGGTAACAATAGACCAGCTTGTTTCCGCAGGTCTATTTGATTCAAAAAATACAAAAGAGGTTCAGAATGAAACCACTCCAAACCACTTTGTCTACAAACTAACAGGCACATGCATCTGCATGTGCCTGTTTTCATCCTTATTCTTTAACCGGTCTTTGGACATGAAGCGGAGGCGGAATCAGCCATCCATTTTCCTTATTTAACTTCAATAGTTTTGCCCCTAATTGAGCTTTGTCCATGTGAAACTGTCCATACATCATACCAATATCTTCACGAATACACTGTCCCATTACCTGGCTGCAGGCTACTAAGCCCGCAGCCGCATCCATTGAAAGAGCTGCACTGATTTCTTGATCAGTAAATCTCGCTCCAACGGGGATGTCTTCTAGGTTAGCAGCTGGACGTTCCGGCGAAGCCGGCGGAAGAGCAACACCGTTTTCTTTTAATAATTCTTCAAGTTTCTTGTTTTCAGCTTTCATTCCTTCAATGGCTTCTTGGATTAATTTCTTAAGACTCGTATCACCAGCATGATTAAAGAAAGCTTGGTAAGCAGCTATGAGCCCATTGTTGGTAATAAGGTGTGTCCACGTCCCAAATACTTCACCATAATGCATAGGTTCATCTTGAGGGTTACCACTTAATATTCCCATGATCGCACTCCTTATCTGATTTAACGTCATGATTCTACTCCTTAGAAGGACAAGCATATACAAGGACTAGTATGTGTTGAACAGTGAAGAGTATTCATCTTTCATTTTCTCGAAATGGAACGACTAATCTATAAATAAATTGCAGATGATAGGTTTATATACTTGAGACCTTGAGGTGACAGAATTGTTTAGTAACAGGAAAAAATTCAAAAAAAACAGTAACAAACCTATTACCGAATTAACTACATATGACACGACAAAAGATTTATTTACTACCCTTTCTGCATCTAGTGATTTCTTAAATTATCAGGAAACGAATAGTGGGATAGGTTATTGGGTTTCTTTTTATCGTTCTTTAATTGATACACAGGAACTTCATAAAAGTGTGTTATCTGTCCTGCCAACGCTACAAACGATTAATTTGGAAGAAATCAAGAAAAATATCCCGATCGAAAATATGCTCATCACCAGTACCCCGAAAGAAATTAAAGAACGAATGATGAAGGGCGACATTTCGATTCGTTTGGACACGAATCTTGAGGAATGCCTGCTAATCGGTATCCCCTCCCAACAAGGAAGGCAAGTGGATAAACCAGAACTTGAATTTGGAATCATTAGCCCTCAGGAAGCCTTTGTCGAAGACATTGATATTAATTTAAATCTAGTCAGAAAAAGGCTGCCGATCCCGGAGTTACGAGTGACTGAATTGACGGTTGGATCACTATCTAAAACAAAAGTGGCGGTTTTATCAATTGAAGGTATTGTCGATCAGAGTAATCTGAATACGGTTATACAACGAATCAACGATATCAATTTTGACGAAATTCTTGATGGTTCTCACCTCGCGCAAATGCTCTATGATAATTCAAATACCCTTTTTCCCCTTTTTCTCAATACAGAAAGACCTGACCGTATCTCAAGTGCATTGGCTGAAGGCAAAGTCGTCATGATTATAGACAGATCCTCAGCTGCTCTAATCGCTCCAACTATTTTATTAGAATATTTCTCAACCATGGAAGATTACGATATGCCTTGGATACCTGCTTCAGCATTCCGTTTAATCCGATTGTTCGCCGTTACTTTTTCTATATTTGCTACCCCTATTTATGTAGCCGTACTTACCTACCATTATGAATTAATTCCAAAAGATCTTTTAGAAACGATTGTCGCTTCCAGAAACTTAATTCCCTTTCAGCCATTAATTGAGGCCTTGTTCTTGGAGATATCAATTGAACTATTAAGGGAAGCAGCTGCCAGACTGCCAACGAAAGTAGGGCAAACGTTAGGTATTGTTGGTGGTATTGTTATCGGACAGGCAGCGGTGGTAGCAGGTCTAACCAGTAATATATTATTAATTATCGTCGCCCTTTCCGCACTATCATCATTTGTTACACCCATTTATAAAATGGGAAATACGATTCGTTTATTGCGGTTCCCTTTTTTAATTGGAGCCCAAGTATGGGGACTGCTCGGCATTTCCATATCGGCCATCTTTTTGTTAACACATCTGATTAAATTAACATCGATGGGCCAGCCTTACCTTGCCCCCATCTACCCATTTCAGTTAAAAGATTGGCGAGACAGCGTCATTCGGCTTCCCTTTGATCTGTTTAAATCACGGCCAAAACATTTACGCACTCAGAATACAGAAAGACAACCTAAGAAAGAAAAATCACCCATTAAAAAGAATGATTTTAATGATTGATTTTAAAAGAGGTCCTCTATGAATCAAGCAACGGTTAATGAAAAATACCAAGTATCGCCATTCTATGTTTTCTTTATTGTGCATTCCATGCAAACAGGAGTTGGCGTATTAAATTTTCAACGACTTTTATCCAAGTCAACGGGAACGGATGGCTGGATTTCCATCCTCCTAGCGGGCTTGATTGTTCATTTACTTATCTGGATTATCTATAAGATTTTCAGTATTGTACCCGGTGATATCATTTACGTGAATCATCAAGCATTTGGTAAAGTGATTGGGAATTTTTTTAATATCGTCATCATTCTTTACTTTTTAATTCTGGGACTGATTGTCATGATCAGCTATATCAATGTTATCCATTTGTGGTTGTTTGATGAGGTAGGTTCGTGGGCTTTTGCCTTGGTTTTTCTAATTCTGATTTATTATATCCTTACAGGGGGCTTCCGGACGATTACAGGCATTGCCTTTTTAAGTGTCATGTTATCATTTTGGCTTACCTTCATTCTTTTCTATGCCATGAGGTACTCAGAATTCACGAATTTGCTCCCTCTTTTTGATCACCATATCCTAGAAATAATCAAAGGACTGAAAGATACTTCGTTAACGATGATTGGCTTTGAGGTGATTTTGATGTTTTATCCGTTCATTAAACATGCTAAGACATCACAAAAGTTCGCGCATGGAGGAGCACTGACCACGACACTATTAACCCTATTTATCTATATCATTTCTCTCATTTTTTATTCACAGAAACAGTTGGAACTTACGATTTGGCCCACACTCACTATGACCAGCGTGATCCAATTACCCTTTATTCAAAGATTTGAATACATAACTGTTTCTTGGTGGGCCCTTGTTATAATCCCTAATCTGAGCCTCTCATTATGGGCAGCGAGCAGAGGATTAAAACTTTTATTAAATGTAAAACAAAAGTATCCCTTTTGGGTACTATCTATCTTTATTCTCTTTATCAACATTGCTTTTTTTGATGTCGATTCCCTTTATGTATTGAATAAATTGATCAACCCGTACTATGTACTATTCTTTGTTGTTTACCTGCCTTTTCTTTTGATTTTCATCTATTTAAAGAAAAAGAGGAACTTATTATGAAGAATTTACTCACGATGATATTGATTATCTTCTTTCTTTCTGGTTGTGCACAACCTCGAGTGGTTGACGAAGTGAACATGTCCCAAGCGATCGGCTATGATTTAACTAAAGACAATAGGGTTGAAGGGATATTTGTTATTCCCATTTTTCAACAAGAAAAGATGGGGAAATATCAAATCTTAACAGGCAAATCTTCGGCGACAAGTGATGTTCAATCTGTCGTATCCAAAAAAGCCGATAAACCGGTTGTTCTTGGTCAGACCAGGATTATCTTATTTAGTGAAGAGGTCGTACACAAAATAGGCATAACAGAATTGACAGATTTTCTCTATCGTGAACCCCAGCTTGGGAACAGGGTATATTTGACTGTCGTCGAAGGCTCCGTTAAAGACGTCCTAAAAACAAAACCTCCAAATAAAAATGTGAATATCGGCATTTTTTTATCTGATTTAATTCATCAACAAATTGTAAACTGGAACGGACCAGATACTAACCTCCACCTATTTTTAGGGAATTCTTTAGAAAGCGGAGGGGATGCCTATCTTCCTATATTTAAGAAAAAGAACAAAGACATTGTTGTTTCTGGAGTGGCTCTATTTCATGAAAATAAATTAGTTAGTAAGGTGAGTTCCCGTGATATGTTTATTTTTAAAACATTAGTACAATCTCATAAGCGAGGGTTATACAAATTCAAATTAAAGAACAAAAAGCAAAGTAAGGTTGTGGTGGAAAGTATCCGAAGTCGCTCTAATTATGACGTTTCTGGTTCAAAGGAAGAGCCCTCCATCCATGTTAAGCTCGTTATTAAAGGACAAATTAAAGAAACATTGGTTAATAAAACACTTACGAATAGAAAATTGATCAGCAAAATTGAACGGGATTTAGAAGATGACATAACCAAACAAGCAACACGGCTTATTAACGAGTTTCAAAAAAAAGATATCGATCCCCTTAGTTTAAAGAAAAAGTATCATGCAAAAAATAAAGATACCACCTACAACGATTGGAAAAAAGTTTATCCTAAAATGGACATTTCAGTTGAAACCGAAGTGCATATTCTCCAAACGGGAACTTCAGAATAAGCAAAACCGGTGGTTCCTATAGGAACCACCGGTTTTTAGATATCTTTCCACCTGCACAAAGCCAGTGAATAATTTGCCACTCTTCACGACAAATAGCACATTAGTGAAACCATATTATTAGGGGGGCTCGTACGCAATAAGTGTTTTTGCCGTAACGGCATACTGTTTTCGCCACATCGTTTTTCACTAATGCAGATGGAAAAAGTGTACCCTTTGTCCATCTGCATTAACATCTACTCCCTTTACTCAATTAGTTTAATGAAAAATAGTTTAACGCTAAACTATTTTGTGTTAAACTATCTTACGTTAAACTAATTACTTATTAAGGGGATGAACATATGAAATTACAAGATAAAGTTGTCATTATTACTGGCGGGGCTGGCGGTATCGGCGGCGGCATGGCAAAAGCAATGGTTAAAGAAGGCGCAATTGTTGTCATTGTAGACGTGAATGAACAACTAGGCAAAGAGATGGAGAAACAATTACATGAATTCTCTCCGGAATCCATGTTTATTCAAGCTGATTTAACCGATCATGCGAATTTAAAAAATATTGTAGAAGAAACTGTGAAGAAATATGGCAGACTAAATGTATTAGTTAATAATGCACATGCTTCTCGTCAAACCATGTTTGCAGACACGCCTAAAGAAGAATTAGATTTATCGTTCAATACAGGCTTTTATCCAACTTGGTATTTAATGCAAGCTGCTTATCCTTATTTAAAGGAATCCAAAGGGAATGTTATTAACTTTGCATCCGGCGCTGGGATTAATGGACATGAAACACAAGCTGCCTATGCTGCAGCGAAAGAAGCCATTCGTGGTATTTCACGCGTAACAGCGAACGAATGGGGCCGTGATGGCATCAATGTGAATATCATTAGTCCTGTGGCTGATTCACCTGGTGTTCGTGCATGGGCAGAAGCACAGCCGGAATATTATCAAGCAGTCCTTTCTAAAATTCCTTTAGGTCGTTTTGGACATGTGGAAGAAGACATTGGCCGTGTAGCCGTCTTTTTAGCAAGCGAAGATTCTAAGTACATTACCGGACAAACCATTATGGTTGATGGAGGTACTACCCAACTACGTTAATATTCAGGAGAGAGAGTATGGAAAAAATTGATATCTTTCAGCTAATTAATGCCACAGAACAATTATGCAACTTGAATATCATTCAATTTTCTCAGAAATTTTCTTATCCTTTAGGCATATCACCAATCCTTGTACTGGCTGAATTGAAAAATAAAGGCCCCCGCAAGCAAAGTGAATTGGCAGAGGTTGTCGGTCATACTAAAGGAGCTATTACGAATATTTCCAATAAGCTTGTGAAATTAGCACTAGTAGAACGACTACAGGAAGAAGAAGATCGGCGTACCGTCCGACTAGAAATTACAGATAAAGGCGTGTCTGCCTTACAGGAAGCACAAAAAATAGGCAATGAAATTTACATTGACCTGTTTGATTCCTTTTCAGAATCTGAACTAAATGAGTATTTACGCTTACAATATAAATTAATTGAACACAGCCAGAAGCAAAAGTAAGGCTTTTCTCCTCTACTAGCATTAGAGGAGATTTTTTTTGAATCTAGATTTAAAATAGATAAGTTCCGGGTCTCCTTCGTCTAAATTTTCTACGATTCCACTTTGAATAAAGCCATTTTCAGTAAATACATCCTGCATCTGAGCATTGGAATGATTTGTTGAAGAAAACACTTTGTCTGTCGGCGATATCTTCATCATAAAATCCAACATCTTGCTTGCATATCCTTTTCTTCTTTTTGAAGGGGATACCATTATTAGGGAGATAAATGAACATTCGAAGAAATGCGTATCGTAAAGTAAAAACCCTACTATTTCATCTCCTTCTCTCGCACTGATACATCCCCCTGATTCAATGGCTCTCTCTATATAACTTCGTCTGCTTGTGTCACCCATCACTTCGCTGTCTATGTACATGATTTCGTCTAAATCTTGCATAGAAGCCTGAATAATGTTTGTCATCTTCCCTCCCCCTTTTTATAAAAAAACGCATGAAACTGTCAGTTCCATGCGTAAAGTAATCATTGTTTATTTGAAGATTTCATCAATCGCTTGAATATCTTCAGCATCTAACTGAACATCTAGTGTTTTTAGATTACTTTGCACTTGACCAGCACGTTTCGCTCCAGGAATAATGACATCAATTCCATCTTGTTCTAGATACCATGCTAAAACAACATTTGCCACTTCCGCACCTTTTGTCTCCGCAATGGTTCGTACTTGATCAACTTTGGCGAGATTCTCTGCAAATGCTTCCCCTTGGAAATGTGGTAGTCCAGCACGAAAATCTTGAAAGGTATCATCTTTTGAATACTTCCCTGCTAGTAAGCCTGAAGCTAGCGGGAAATAGGGAATAAACGAAATGCGTTGTTCTCGTGTGTACGGTAAATAGATTTGTTCGGCACCACGATTTAATAAATTATAATGGCCTTGAAATACGTCGACATATCCATCTTTATTCGCTTCTTTTAATTGATCCGGAGAGAAGTTTGAAAGGCCAATGGCACGGATTTTCCCGGCATCTTTCAACTCTTTTAAGACACCCACTGCCTCATCTTTAGGTGTGCTTTCATCAGGATAATGAATATACAGCAGATCAATATAATCCGTTTGCAAACGTTGCAGAGCCTTATCTACTTCATCACGTAAAAAGCCAGCAGAATTGTCCATAACCACATTTCCATCAACAAATTTTGGTCCGACTTTTGTAGCTAGGACCACATCTTGACGACGGCCTAGTTCTTTTACCACTTCACCAATCAACTCTTCAGAACGACCCATTCCATACATGAAAGCTGTATCCAGCAAGGTAACACCGGATTCAATCGCTGTGCGTACTAACTCCTTTCCTGCTTCTTCGTCTAAGTTTGGATATAAATTATGCCCGCCTACTGCGTTTGTTCCGACTCCGATTGGATTCACAAATACATCGGATGAACCAAGTTGAACCTTATTTATCATCTTCGATCCCAGCCTTTTTAATTTAATGTGTTCACGTAGTGCAAAGCGAACTTTTTCCTGCTCAACGTTTCTATCCTATTGCTGTTATTGGTGTTTATTCCTTTTTATGAAACTGGTATATGAAAATCCAACTAGTCGGAATATTATGTATTATTGAATAGTTTATCATATACACTTTAAATAAAAAACTATCCACTCCTTTTTCCAAAGCTACTTCTATTAAATCGTTTTCTGGAATTTTGTAACATACTATTTAACCGTAGGAGAGCGATTGTTTGTGTGATTGAAATTACGTGTTAAAAGAACGCGAAAAGCCATTCAAGATGACTTATTTGAGTTATTAATTCAAAAATAAAACACCGTACTGAACAATGTTTTAGGGGAGATATCCTATATGGTCTATCGTCTATTGCTTTCTTCGTTTAAACCCAATTTAGGGTATTGAATAATAAAGATATTTAGAGGTAAGTTAATTTTAATAAATCTATATTAAACAAAGAAATGATAAATATCCATTTCTCGTTGTATGACTATCCATAGCCCCTGTGTTCTGACAATCAATCCAATAATAAGTACACTTTACCTTGCCATAAAGATTCATTAGTTAGGATAGACGTTGTTAATATTAAAAATCCTAATAGAATAGGAGTTAAACAATGTCGAAACCAGGAGAAATCCAAAACAATCATCGAATTAAACGTCATAAAGATCAAGGCGAATATCGGTTAAAAAAAGCATTATGAGAGCTCTCCCCTTTAATGTGTAACCCCTTCAAATTTTTCAATTGTTCTATTAAATTCTAATTGTGTTTCTTTAATTATTTGTTGCAGATCATCGGTTGTTTTGCTGACCTTATTCACTTCTCTTTTAATATTTTCAACATTCGAATATACATTCTTAATTGCATCATCAACACGACCAGATAATCTCCTAACTTCGTCCGCTACCACTTTAAATCCTCTTCCTTGTTCGCCTACCCGAGCTGCTTCAATGGCTGCATTTAATGCCAATACATTGGTTTGAGAAGAAATAGTATGTATGATTTTAGAGACTTCACTAATTAAATCAATTTGTTTTTTTAGTGATTCAACCGCTTGTATTCTTTCATTTGAGTTTTCTACTACGATATTAACTAATTTCTCTGGCATGTCCTTTAATTGAGAAATAACTTTGGTCGTATTGTTTTCCCGATCTGTTATATCCGTGACAATCTTCAGAACATCCTCTACTGTACCTTCTTCATTTAGAATCGGAATATAGGTAGCCTCAAGCCAAAATAAATCCCCTGATTTACCCACCCTTTGAATTTTCTCTTGAAACTTCGTCCCTTTTGCGAGATTGTCCCATAACTTTTCATATTCCCTGCTGTTGCTGAACTCTACCGTACAAAATTGCTTATGATGCATATGTTTCATCTCATTTACTGTATAGCCTAATGTCTTGGCAAAATTTTCATTTACCCAAATGACTTCTCTATTCAAATTAAATTCAATCATGGCTAAATTCAACTCTAATGCAGCTAAAACAGATGATTCATCTAATACTTGAGTACTACTATAATTCAAAGAACTAATCATGTAAAAAACTCCCTTTAGTAAGACTAGTTTTCATTTTATTATAAAATGAATCTTTTTATCCACATTAAACTGTTTTTCAAAAGTTCATAGTTAACAAAAATGAAACATAGCCCCCAATTAATCAAAGGGTATATCGAGTATATTTGTTAAAATTGTTCAATGTCGTTTATCACATTTTTCAATATGTTAATAGATTCCACTGCGTTTTCGACATACTCTAAACTATGATTAACATTAGGAATTAACTTCGACGTAATATTTGAGTTTGCTGCTACTTTCACGTATCTTTCTTCGGAGTAACATGGATCCTTGTCGCCCATTATACTTAATCCCTTATTTTCGCTTGTAACCATTGCATGTAAAACATCTTCTCTTTGAATTAATGGTGTTAACCAAATAGCTTTAGCGTTTTTAAACGTTTCTCTAGTTAACTCTGAACTCATAGCGATCGTTCCAATTGATTTCCCAATCAAATAGAAATTTTTATATGTTTTATTAGTTAAAACAAAATCAATAACATTTTTTACATCTGCTTTAATTACCTCACTTATATCATGAAACCCATCATATGCTTTGTTAGTGTATTGATAATTCACGTGCAAAACATCAAAGGATTTATTGATAAATACACCGGTCGAGTAATGAAGAAGAGGAGCTTGCGAAGTATAGCCCATCCCTGGAAGAATAATCGCTAAGTTTTTCGAACTACTTTCCTTACTAAGCATTGTAAATGGAATATCAAGATCTTTGTACCCCTTAACGGTTTTCGACTCACTCTTAAACATATAATATCCTCCGTTCTCCAACTTGAGATTTTCCTTTTTTATTTGTTGGAAAGATTCCCTACAAGTCAATTTCTCAGCTTAAACTACTTCCCCATATCATATTGAGAAATACCATATATAACGTGAAGAATCCAGTTAATATAATGAAAATGATTGGAATACTTTTTAAGGTTTTATTTTTCCTCATGGTTATGATGAAGATTATGATAGAAAGGATTGCCACAGCATAATAAAGATAAATCATTAGAAAATATGAAAAAGGTCCCAAAAATAAACCTAGTACCGAGAACTGCATTAAAAACGTTAAGATAGAAATAGCCACCCATCTTGTTGTCTCTCTGATTAATACAATATTTCTAATCGAAAACCCTGCTAACATTATTACTAATGCGACAAGAAGCCACTCATATAAGAAGAACATGGATTCATTGTGGACGGCAAAATAATATCCAAGCATAGATAACGGTATGATTGTGAGCAGCAAATATCCATTTAGCTTGAGATAAAAGGTTTCTTTCATATTCTTCCTTCCTCCCTTTCAAATTAAAAATATAATGTTATATAGCTTTTAATAAGAACTTTAATCACTAATGTGAGTGAGAAAATAAAGAACAACTGTAAACACAAGCACACCGCACATTACGTAGATCGCTTTCTTAGGAAAACCATTTTAATTAAGTATCTTTTAAAATGGTTTTGATGTTTATTAAGTTCCTTTCATTATCAGAAGGGATTAAAAAAATACAAAGAGTACGCTCTAAACTACTAGTACTACCGCAATCTCCGAATACCCCATTAGGTAAGACCCTCACATTTGTCTATGTATACCTTTAAAACTTTTTATAAGGATTAAAGGTTGTATCCTACTCTTATATTCTGTAGATATAATGAAATCCCTTTCGAGACATCAATTTTACAAAAAATCTCTTACGAATTGATAGGTTCTTTTCTGTCATCTTACTGTCTTCAAGTAGCTTATTCTTGGTCATAAGTATGGCGCAATTCTATGTTTGCCACTTTCCTTTACCTTTAATAGACGATTGATTCAATAATGTGGAATTGAAAGTTGATATTAAATTTATCTTCACAATGTATGATGAACGAGTACTAAATTAAAGGAGGATTTTTTTGTGAAAAAACTACTATTTCCCATCACAGATTGGGTTTCAACAAAGAAAGGCGCTTGGATAACCCTTATTGCTTGGCTTGTTCTGATGATTGGCCTAAGTGCCGGACCGAAGCTTAGCGATTACAAGGTAACCAATTTCCAGTCGCTTCCTGATGAAGCACAATCAATTATTGCTGAACAAGAGACAGAAAAACTGTTTCCAAACGAGCAAGGAACACCTGGCATCCTAGTTTTCCACAATGAAAAGGGTGACATCAATACTGATGAAGTGAAACAGATTCTGAATGGAATTCTTGCTGAAGATATTGAAGGAATTGAAACGATTGTCGATATTAGTGCACTTCCTCCACAAGCGATTGCGTCCTTTATTTCTGAAGACGGCTCTACGATGATCGTTCCAATGGAATTAGAAGTAGGAATCGGCAATAACAAATATGCTGAAATTAATGATAAAGCTACTGCAATAGGCACTGATATTGCCAAAGATCTGGATAGTACAGGCTTTTACATAACGGGTCCCGCTGGTATTGCAGGGGATACAGTAAAACTGTTTGAACAAGCGGATTTTAAGCTGTTGTTAGCAACAATCGGCATTATATTAGTGTTATTAATCGTGATTTACCGTTCACCATTACTTGCGTTTATCCCTCTTCTTGCAACGGTTATTGTCTATCAAGTAGTCAATCAAAGCGTTGCGTTAATGGGTGCATCTGGTTTAGAAATTAACAACTCAACCACATCAATCATGAGTATTTTACTTTTTGCAGCCCTAATTGATTATTCATTATTTGTGTTCTCCCGTTATCGTGAGGAACTCAACAAATTTGAAAACAAGTATGATGCCATGAAGCACGCTATGCGGGCTACAGGAGAACCTGTATTCTTCGCAGGCGGTACAGTTCTGGCAGCGATGCTGATTTTATTCTTTGCTGATTTCCGAGATTATCAAAACTTTGCTCCAATTTTCGGATTAGCCATATTCTTCATTATGATTGCTTCTATTACATTGGTGCCTGCCTTATTTGCTTTATTTGGCAGAAAGGCTTTCTGGCCTAAAGTACCGAAGTTTGGAGATAGCAAAGAAGTAAAACATGGCGTTTGGGGACCATTTGCCAAGTTTGTGGTTAATAAGCCGCTTTTAACTGGTGGAATTGTAGCGATTTTCCTTATCGTTACAGCATTGAATGTTTTTAATCTGGATTTTGAATTTGACTCTGTTAAGAACTTCCCTGAAGATCTGCCTTCTCGAGTTGGCTATGAAATTGTAGAAGAGAACTTTGATAAAGGGGAACTTGCACCATCTACCCTACTAGTTGTCAGCAAAGAGGCTCTGACAGAAAAGGCTGCAGATTCCGTTATCGAAAAACTGCAAGCATATGATGAAATTGCATCTGTTCGTCCTACTGCAAAATCAGAAGATTCAAAAGCTCTTAAACTGAGCGTCTCATTATCAATGAATCCCTATTCAAATGAATCCATTGATTTTATCCAAAAATTACGCGATGAAACACCTGAGCTATTAGAGGATTTATCCATATCAGGTGAATCTCATTATAGCGGCATTACGCCAAAATTAGTCGATGAACGTGATACCAATAATAGCGACATTATTAAAATTGTCCTATTAGAAACTCTTTTAATCTTAGTTCTGCTATTTGTTCTGACCCGTTCATTTAAAATGCCGATATATATGATGGCTACTATTTTGCTCTCCTATCTATCTGCGTTAGGACTTGGGATATTCCTGGTCGATGTCTTGTTCGGTTACGATGCATTAAGTACGCGTGTACCGGTATATGCCTTCATCTTCCTCGTGGCATTGGGGATTGATTATAATATCATCCTTGTTTCCAGATTCATGGAGGAACGGAAGAACCATCGAGTGAAAGAAGCACTTGAAATAGCCATCCGCAATACGGGCGGTGTCATTTCATCAGCAGGTATCATCTTAGCTGCAACCTTCGCCGCTTTAATGACCATGCCCATCGCCGATCTATTCGTTTTTGGTTTCATGGTGGCGATTGGAATTTTAATTGATACATTCCTTGTGCGTGGTATGCTTCTTCCAGCGTTAATCCTATTTTTTGAAAAAGATAAACAAACCGCTCATAATAAGTAATAAGTAGAGAATACAAAGGGTATAATTCCCTTTGTATTTTTCCTTTTAGGAGGTAAAAAAATGAAAATTCTTGTTGTGGATGACGATGTCTATATCCAACAGCTTGTGTCCATACATTTAATCCGGAAAGGTTATCAGGTTCTTAAAGCAGAGCATGCAGAGGAAGCTTTAGCTATTTTAGAAGAGAACACTGTTGATTTAGCGATTGTCGACGTCATGATGCCTGGGATGGACGGCTTTGAATTGACGAAGATCCTGTCGGCTGATTTGAAAATCCCTGTTATTTTGTTAACAGCAAAGGGACAGTTGGACGATAAAGAACGCGGCTTTTTATCGGGTTCAGAAGACTACATTGTTAAACCATTTGAAGTAAAGGAATTATTATTCCGTGTTGCTGTAGTTTTACGACGTGTTGAACGAGCAATGGAAACGGTCATTAAAGTGGGCAATCTCATGATGGAACGGAAAAGTTTTGAAGTCGTGATCAATCAACAAACGATTATTATGCCGTTAAAGGAATTTGAATTACTTAGCCTTCTTGCTTCACGAGTGAGTAAGATTACACCCCGAGCCGCTTTAATCGAACATGCATGGGGATACGATTATGAGGGAAACGAACAAACGTTGAATACCCATATAAACCGAATTCGTGACCGATTAAAAAAACATGGATCAACGGTAGAAATACAAACAGTTCGAGGAATAGGCTATAAACTCGAGGTAACACAATGAAAACATTATATCGGAAGTTTATTTTAGCCACTCTTGTGATTTTATTAATTAGTACCACTCTTGCCTTCATATTAGCCAACTTGGTTTACATGACCTCCACAAAACAAATAATTGATCAGGAAAACGTAAAGATTGCCAAAGTCATTGCATCAAATCTTGAGGGCAGCCATGAGCATCATTCCTCAATCACGTCTTACTTAGAGTCCATGGGTAATCTAGGCTATCAGATTTATCTACTGAATGAGTCAGGAGAAGGAGAGTTTTTCGGCCAGTCTTTTTCCAAGACAGATCTTCCGCAGGAAGCGATGAAGGTCATTGAAGACAAGGATATCTATCATGGTATGAATGATGCCTCACAGCAGCTTTTAATGATGGGTCATTTTTCAAATGATGTTAAAAATACGGTTGGTGTTCCATTCACTATCAACGAACAATCATACGCATTGTTCATGCGTCCGAATAATAAGCTGATTTTTTCCGATATTCATATGATTCTGGCCTGTTTTTTTATCACCATCGCTGTGGTTGGTATCAGCGGGGTCATCTGGTTTACAAAACGCCTCATTCACCCCATCACCAAACTAACGGAGGCCACGAAAGAAATTACGCGTGAAAATTTCAACTACCCTTTACCATTTGAGCTAAACGATGAGATAGGCGAGTTGGTGAAAAGCTTCAACAAAATGCAAAAACAATTACAGCATAATGACCAAGTTCGTAAATCTTTCATTAACAACGTATCTCATGACTTTCAATCTCCACTAATGAATATTCAAGGATATTCGGAGCTGCTAAAAGCGAATGATTTAACAGAAAATGAGCGAAACGACTATTTACAAATTATCGATGTTGAATCAAAGCGCCTATCCAATTTAACAAAGCAGCTTTTATTATTAACGTCTCTTGATCAGAAGGATTATCCGATGAAGCTGATAGACGTCAATATTAGTGAACAAATTAAACAAACGATTCGCAGATATCAATGGCTACTTGAAGACAAGGAAATTGAAATTTCCTATAAACTGCCTTCAGTGACCATAAAAGCGGATGCCGAGCTCATGATTAACGTATGGGACAACTTACTCACCAATGCCATTAAGTATAATACACACGGAGGTATAATCTGGATTGATTTATCCGAGAAAGAATACTCAGTTGCCTTCACTATAAAAGATACCGGAATAGGAATGAACCAAGAAGCCCTCACCCAAATATTCGAACGTTTTTATCGAGTCGATTCCGCCCGAAAAAAAAATGGCACAGGGTTAGGCTTGTCGATTGTAAAACAAATTATCGACTTACATGGGGGGGAAATAACCGTTGACAGTCTAGTTGGAGAAGGAACGACGTTTACAATCATGCTTCCTTATATAAGAAATACTTAGTACATCACTCGGCAATCTCACTATGATGAATGGTGAATCTATTAATACCAGATTCACCATTCAGGTTAAAATCGTTAGTTTGTTTCAAAGATTATGTCCTTAACAATTAAAGTACTTTTTAATTTCTTTCTTTTTTGTAACCACCACTATCTTGTGATTGTATATCCCGTATTTTTTATAGAAATGAGGTTTTCCTACGTCTTCAAAGTAGCGGTTCCACTTAAACATTTTGAAAAATATCGGTAATGTGGGTTTATAGTTTGATGGTTCTATTCTTAGCTTTTGTAAGATGAATCTTTTTATAATTCGATAGGTTCTGACTGAATAATTCGTATCTAAGAAAATGATAACTTCCGCCATTTCAAAACTAGGTGCTACCCATTCTTCATTGTGGACTCCTTCTACAATCCAGGTATCTGTCTGAAGTATTCTAGTAAAATACGCTTTTCTTTCTTCTTCAGTTCTCCTGCTGTCTCCTGACTTATCTCTTTTCCAAACAACATTATCGATTTCATAAAGTGGGATAGAAAACGTCTTGGATAATTTTTTCGCTAAGGTTGTTTTTCCACTGCCGACTGAGCCTATAATATGTATTTTAGTTAGATTGTATGTGTTGATAAAACCACCACCGTCACAGGAGTTTTCTATTGCCCTAGCACTTCCAAAGTCGATTCTACATTTTCATTTTTAACTTCTAAGATATACTCCTTATACACATACTCTCTTCCGCCGTTTTTTTCATACCAGTCTTTAACTCGTTTAACGTGCGCCTCATCACAGCGTACTCTATTTTCAATTTCTACATAATCTTCATAACTGTCATATTCCCAAATAGCAAATATCTCTACGGTATGATCCTTATTCTCTTTCATCCAGCGACCTATTAATCGAGAACCGTATTTTAATTGACTAGGTAAATTTGTTTGGTTAAAATGCCTATTAAACTCTTCGACAAAATCACTTTTCACGGTATAAGACTTTCTTCTATAAAACATACCCAACCCCTTTTCCACTTTCTTTCTAACCAATAAATTCTCTATCAAAATGAATAATTCCTGCCGTAATGTGTCGATTAAATAAGATTGGGCTCGAAATGGAAAGAAAACAAAAAAAAGGCATCCAATTGGCTGCCTTAGCGCACTTTTAAGTTAACCTAGTTACTTTGATGTTTAGTCATTCTATAAGTTACAAGTAAATAAATCGCGATTCCACCAAACGTAATGCTGCTTGATAGGACGATTTCTGTACTTGGTTTAAGCTCGACGAATGTTATTACGTAATCCGGCAATACGAGTAAAGCTAACATAATGAGGACAACCCATGTTTTAGACCAGAATGAAACGCCAATCAAAAAACCAAGCGTCACGATTACAGTAATCACCGTTCCATAACGACCAAACGCGAAGATCGGTGTCTCTATGAGACGATTTAAATAAATTAGTCCTACGAATAAAAGGATTGGCAACATCCCCATTAAATAATAGAGTCCATATTCTTTCCTTTTTGATAGGTTTGCTGCAGCCATGTATTTAAATACAATTCCGATTGAAAAGATCAATACTAAACTCACAGCCACAGTTCCAATCATTTCTAACAAGGAGTAGGATAATTCGCCTTTGACTGCATTCGTTAAAATGGAAAAGGACAGGGCCCCTAATACAATAATCACCATCACTTTAAACAAGCTTCTCCAATTTGTATTCATTTCATTCGACAATTGTTTCATATATTCTTTAGGTGACTCACCCACAATATGATCGACTGTTTTCCCTCTTGCTTCAGCCTCCATTAAATGATCTTCTAATTCTTCAACAATAGAATGTACTTCCTTTTCTTCTTTCCCGCTGGAAATTAGATAAAGCCGCAAATTTTCTAAAAACGACTGACTATTTCGTGATAAGTTCACCATCATTCATCTCCTTATCGTTGTTTCATTTCAAAGGCAGCACGGAGTTTACCGAGCTTTGGAGTTTACTCCATCTGCTGATAAATTGCTGCAATTCCTCTTCACCTTTTTGAGTCAGTGAATAATACTTACGTTTCGGGCCGGCGGTTGATTTTTTCAAGGTCGAAACAATCAATTCTTCTTTTTGCATCCGTAAAAGAAGCGGATAAATCGTCCCTTCACTAAAAGAATCAAAGCCATATTGTTCAAGTTTTTCTGCAAGTTCATACCCATAAATTTCTTTTTCATGAATGATGGCTAAGATACAACCATCGATAATGCCCTTTAACATCTGCGTGGTAGACAAATAGTGGGAACCCCTCCTTACTCTTGCATTGCAAGGTACTGATTCAATCATAACCTCCAGTATCTTGTAATGCAAGATATTAACAAAAAAAAGATGACCTCTACTAAATACGAGGTCACTCATCAATAATAAGACATTAATAAACGCTATCACATGTTCCTCCAATTGGTTCATAAAAACAATGTTGCTTATATTGACCAGTTAAGGGCTGATTGTACCATGTGGGCGGGCATTCCCCAGAAGGATTAAAGTACCAAAGAGCGTATTTCCCTGGTTGTTCTCTCCAATAATCCAAAGCCTGTTTTGCTAATCTTTTTTCAGCCGATCTGGCTCTGTTATAAAATACATTTCCTTTTTGAACCGCTTCAAAGGAATAATTCCCACCTTGTACCTGATACACAACCTGTGGTATTGTCCTTACATTTTTAAAATCTAAACAATCTACAATTGCTCGATTCACTATAACATTTCCAACATATAACATCCCTTGTTTTCCTTCACCTTCGGCTTCCGCTCTCATCATCCTTGCCATTAAATCAATATCTGAATCTCGGTATTTTACTCTCGGCATTTTTTTCACCCCAAAATTATTGTATGAAAAAAACCTGCATTTATGTTAGTTGCATGAAAACTATGGAACTTTTAAACAGTACACAAGCGAAAACTAAGCATTGTAGATATGAGTTACCCTATGACCAATGAGATAAAAAGGCTTGGTAGCTATGTCCTCCTGATGGTCAAAATGGTTTTTCCCAAATACGAACGAAAACAAAAAACGCACGTGTTCAATTGAACACATTGCGTTTTTCGTATTCTATCTATCTACTACCCTTTTATAACGTTATCTCGATATTTCTTGCCAGCTAAATCGTTGTATAAACATTTACCTAGATATAACAGCACAGCTGCATCATCTACTTGTCCAAAACCAACTATAAAATCGGGGATGAAATCCGTCGGTAAAAGAACATATAACAAAGAGCCGAGCATAGCTATCTTTGTTTTTTTAGTTAATCGATTAAACACTAACAAGCCACCTCCTTTATGGTGAGCACTCCTTTCATTATAACGTACAATTATAGTGAAATCGAATCTTAGCGTAAATGGATGAACATATCCGATACCTACAAGAAGGTGAGAGCAGCTAACCTTCACACTAAAAAAAGAACCCATTAGGGCTCTTTTAGCATCCTTAATATTTGTAAGATTGTCCGCCATCAATTGGAATGACTGCAGCATTGATAAAGCCTGCTTGTTCAGAGAGCAGGAAGGCAACCAAGTACGCGACTTCTTCCGGTTTTCCAAACCGCTTCATCGGATTAACGCTGACGAATTCTTTACCAGCTTCCTCCCAATTGTCGCCTCCCATTTGTTTCAAGGAAGCTTCCACCATCGGTGTCATGATGGCCCCTGGTGCAATTGCCTTGATACTAATCCCATACTGCCCATATTCGATTCCGGAGTTACGTGTCAGTCCGACAACACCGTGCTTGCTCGCCGCATAACCCGACTGGTTCCCCACGCCACGAATTCCGCCGACAGATGCAGTATTGACGATCGTGCCGAGCTTTTGCTTTTTCATGACTTCCAGAACGTATTTCATTCCGAAGAAAACACCGTTCAAGTTGACGCCAACGACTCTCCGAAACTCATCAATCCCATATTCATCTGTCAGATTCTGTTTACCCTCAATACCTGCGTTATTGAAAAAACTATCGATTCGGTCAAACTTATCCACCGTTTGATTGACGTATTTCTTCACGTCTTCTTCTTTTGAAACGTCCGCCGTAATTAAGAGGACTTCGGCATCTGGTACATCTTCCCGAATGATTTTCTCTGTTGCTTTCAAGCCCTCACTACTTACATCCACCAGGACTAGCTTGGCGCCTTCTTTTGCCACCTGCAGAGCGGATGCCTGCCCTAATCCGGAACCTCCTCCTGTAATCAGTACGACTTTATCTTCAAAACGATTGTTCATTCTTTATTCCTCCTCGTTTATAAGCAACACTCCGCTATTCTTCCCTATCTAGTTATTTAAATCCTTTCAATTCGTGTCGTTTTTTGTGGGAGAGCTTCCATAGTTTCACTGTGGAAATCGTTAAATGGAATCATTCTTTTCTATTCTGGATAAATGTATAGCATGTTCAGGCTCAATAAAAATATTGATTCAATTCAGTTGCATTTTGAATGGAATAGTCATAACATAAGTATATTCTTATATATAAATATAAAGAGGTGTTGACATGGATTTTCTTTTACTGGAGAAACAATTAAAAGCCGTTGCAGATGCAAATCGATTAACCCTGCTTTCTTGTTTAAAAAATGGCGAAGTATGTGTTTGTGATTTAGTCGATGTACTTGGTTTATCGCAGCCTGCAGTTAGTCAGCAGTTAAAGAAACTTGAAGAATCCGGTATTATTACAGCTCGTAAGGTTGGGACATGGAAGCACTATCGTTTAGTAGAGGAGCAAACCCCTGTCATGCAGGCGATTCTTTCGCAGTTGGAGAACAAAAGTACCTGCCAGTGTACTACTGAATGTGAATAGATTCTTGTATGATCGTAAGGGCTGTTTTTACACTGGCGACAGAAATATAATAAAGCGATTCGTTTATAAGGAGATTAATGATGACAAATACAATTTATTTTTTATGCACTGGTAACTCATGCCGAAGCCAAATGGCTGAAGGATGGGCGAAAAAGCTCTTGCCTGAGAATTGGAACGTCAAGAGTGCTGGACTTGAGGCTCATGGATTAAATCCGAATGCTGTAAAAGCAATGCATGAAGTAAACATTGATATCACATCGCATACATCGAATATCATTGACTCAAACATTTTAAATACGGCTACACTTGTTGTCACACTCTGTGGACATGCCGATGACCATTGTCCACTAACCCCTCCACACGTGAAGCGCGAGCATTGGGGATTTGATGACCCAGCCAAAGCATCCGGAACAGAAGAAGAAAAATGGGAAGTATTCCAAAACGTACGAGATGCAATTGGTGCTCGCATTGAACAATTTGCAAAGGAGCTAGGTTAATGGATGTTTCATTGGATGGAAAGAACTATTTAACACTAGTCATCGAAGCGTCCGAAGCTAAGACCCTTCGATTCTATGGAATTTCCGGTTGTTGTGGAGTGAATTTCGGCGTTGGATTAGATGAAGCACACGAAAGCGATGAAATTATAACCATCGATGGACTAACAGTCGCTATTGATCCCCAGGTTAAATCTCAGCTCGCTGGAGTAACCATTCATGCCGAAGAAGAAAATGGCGAAATCGGATTAGTATTACTAGGCTATCAACAGAAAAGCTGCTAAATAAAAAAATTTCTCGAAAATATATAAGTAAATCCTTATTTATGGAGGCACATGTTATGAAAACATTTAAAATTTTAAATCAAGAGACTTGTTGTGATTCTTCAACGAATTGTTGTACTCCGGAATCTTCACTGCCGGTAGCTATTATTGGAGCAGGACCTATTGGGTTAGCTGCCGCTGCACATCTTGCCGTACGAAAACAACCTTTTATCCTATTCGAAGCATGTGAAGAAGTCGGTGGAAATATTCGTACATGGGGACATGTCACATTATTTTCTCCTTGGCAATATAACATTGATTCGTCCGCGAAAGCCTTGCTGCAACAAGCAGGCTGGAAAGAACCAAACGGAGAGCTTATTCCAACAGGACAAGAATTAATCGATACTTATTTACAACCATTAGCCGATCTCGAACAATTGAAACCATATATTCATCTTAATCATCAAGTTAAAGCAATTACGCGAAAATACAATGATAAAATGAAGTCAAAAGATCGTAACGAGCAATCATTTATCCTTTATCTAGAGGATAACGGAGAAATGAAAACAGTTGAAGCTCGTGCAGTCTTAGATGCAACTGGTACTTGGGGAAATCCAAATCCTGCACAAGGAAATGGTGTATGGCTTTCATCTGAAAAAGCCTTATCCAAAAACATTGATTATCATATTCCAAATGTGACTGCAGCCCCTTCACAATATGCAAATAAAAAAATCGCCGTTATCGGAAGCGGGCATTCAGCCATTCATTCATTACTAAATTTAGTTGAATTGAAAGAAAAGTTCCCAGCTACAGACATTACATGGATTTTACGAAAAGAACGTGTAGAAATGGCGTATGGCGGTGAACAAAATGATGAGCTGGCTGCACGTGGAGCACTCGGTTCACGTATTCATCAGCTTGTGGATGAAGAGGACATTCACGTTGTCACTGCATTCTTTACTTCCTCTGTAGATGGAAAAGATAAACTTTCAATTATTGGTACTCAGCAAGGTCAAAAACAAGTTTTAGACGGTTTTGATCGCTTAATCGTTAATACAGGCAGCCGCCCTGATTATACGATAAACGGAGAGCTTCGTTTAACTATTGATCCAACCACAGAAAGTGTGGCAGCACTAGCTCCACTCATTGATCCAAATGAACATAGCTGCGGGACAGTTGATGCGCACGGAGAAGCAGTTTTACGTCAACCAGAAAAAGGATTTTATATTGTAGGTGCAAAAAGTTACGGTCGTGCTCCAACGTTCTTAATGGCTACTGGCTATGAACAAGTTCGCTCGATTACTGCCTTTTTAGCCGGAGATGAAGAAAGTGCTAATCGGGTTGAATTAAGCCTGCCGGAGACCGGTGTATGTAATAGCACCTCAGGCGGCTGCTGTTAACTTAATTGAAAGGAAATCGAAGGATAAAAACCCTGAGACTGCTGGATGAATGATCTAGGATAATGATGACTATTTTACTCTCAAATGGTATAATCAGCTTAGCAGTGTGCAGCGACAAAGTGAGGCCATCTGAAATGGGTCTCACTTTTTTTCGTGCTGATTACGAACGTCTGCCATCTGAAATATTAATTTATGGAGATGACAAACATGCACAAAGAAGCTAGGCTTCCGCAAAATGCAAAAGAAGGCATCCTATTTTTATTCATTATTTCAATCATTTCAGTAAACACCATCGCGCCCATTATTGTAGGATTAGAACGAGGATTTAGTAAGGATGTCTATTTTGATACCTTAAAGATTATTCCCTTTATGTGGATTATTGTTGTTGTATTAGTAAGGATGGTTTCAGGACCAATTGTTGGGAGACTCCTGCCGAAATTCGTCGGAAAAACGGATGGATTTAATGCTAGAATTTTATTAAATACACTCATGAATGTTACCGTATTATCAATCTGTCTATCGATAATAGGTACATGGGTAGGTTCAGGTGAAGTAAGCTTAGAGCCATTTACAAACTACTTTCATATTTGGCCTAGAAATTTTGGCATAGCATTTTGGATTGAACTTTTAATCGCACAACCCATAGCACGATTTGTCATGAAAAAGATGCATGCAAAACAAGCACTGCAAAACGCATAACAACTTCCTATAACGTAAAAAAGAACTCATTTTGATTTTATTCAAAAGGAGTTCTTTTTATTTTCCGCAAAATATTGTGCAGCTTTGGTTATAACTTATTAGCAAATTGATTTAGTTTTTTTGCCAGTTCTTGAATTTCCTCAATAAAGGTAGATGTTTGGGAAATAGAAACAGCTTGCTCTTGTCCGATATTAGCGATTTTTTGTATAGATGTCCCCATTAAATGGGTGACTTCCTTGATATCATTCATTGTTTCATTAATTGTCTGCGTCGAAGCTACCGTCTCCCTTGAAAACTTGCGAATTTCGTTAGCTACCACTTCAAATCCTCTGCCCTTTTCTCCAGCGCGAGCCGCCTCAATTGCTGCATTTAAACCGAGTAAATTTGTATGATCAGCAACACGTTTTATGATTGAAAGCACTTCAGTAGATTTCTCTACATCCTCACCAGCATTGTGTGATTGAAGTAAGAGTTGCTGCGAAAACTCGGCTAATGAATTTGATCCATCCCTAACACTATGTATTTGTTCATTGGCTTGTATGAGTGAATCAGAGATTTGGTCGGCAATTTTTCTTAACTCTGTTTGTCTCAGTAACTGAACAGCAATTCCACCGATTACTTCACCACTATTATTATGTAAAGGCACAGCCGTTCCAGTGAACTCAAAACCATAAAAATCTGCCGGCACATTTTCCTTCAAAGCTTTATTCTCCCGTAAAGCTAAAGAAAGTGGCTCATCTGGGTTTAACGGTTGATTAACACGAATGTTTAAATTGATTGTTTCACCGGGAAAAATGGCAATAAATTTTTCTAAATCACAAATCGCGATGGACAAGTCAGCTGGTACGGCTTTTTTTATCATAGGAACCATGGAAATCAGACTATCTAAAGATTCAATATTATTATACATTCAAAGTAACTCTCCCTTTTGATGATGATGTCTACTGATGGAATTTACTTCTAAGAGTTCTCCTAATTCCTGATTTAAGGAGTTCAAATCCATACGGACGTTTGTACTCCCCTTCTGTAATTCTCAAACACATTCTTTAAGTTAATCATTCTCATTTTTAAATGCTGCATCGCTAGTTAAAAAGACTATCCACATCTTTATATCGACCTATTTCTTACATTTTTAATAAAAAGTGTACAATTAATTTTAGGAATTAAAAAACGCTTGGATTTCTCCAAGCGTTAGTACTCTCTATTAATTAAAAGGTTGGTGATTTTTCAGGTACCTCTTTATCAGTTACCACTGAGTCAGTAGACGTTGATTTAGTCATATTTTGAAACGTATTTTTTACTTTTTCAACAGTTTGTGGATCTACATATGATTTTATTTGATTGATTGTTTTTTCGCGAGTTTCTTTGTTACGCATGAAGTAAGCCGCCGCGCCTAATGCCGCAACACCGAGTAATTTATTTGCCATTATCTATTACCTCCTTGAAATGTCTATAGTTATATACTTCCCTCTGTACCAATGGATAAACGCTTTCTCACTTTTTAATCTGGACGGTCGGACAACGCCTCTTTAATTCAGTTATAAAAGCCTCACTATCTTTAGGTGAGATCTTCACACTGCCAAGAGCTGCCGAGGTATAAAAAAGTTCCATCCCTTCTTTAGAAGATAACAGTCGATAACCTGTAAAAATTTCTTTTACTGGAGATATTCTTGTTATTTTGTCATAGGGAATTCGACTTTTAAAGGGTCCGCCTTTAACCAATAAATGATCCGGGTAGAAAACGTATTTAATAGTGAACGGAATCCATAAAATAAACCCAACGGATAAAACACATAAAGAGAGAACAATTAGAATATCAGTCTTGGTTCTTTCATTATCTACACTAAGAGGAATGATGAATACAGCAAGTATCACTAAACAAGCAATGGATATAGTCGCGATAAAGTACTTGTCTATTTTCGAACGAAACTCCAAACTCCCGCCTCCTTACTACACAAATGTATGCTCCATTTATTATAAAACATAAAAATGTAAATATCTGTACAATTATTCCATTCTCAGTTAGTATATTATTAAATAAATGATTGATTGATTAATCATTGATAAGGAGATATATGATGGGGCTTTCTGATGAACAATTGTTGAATATGAAACTAAAACGTAACAGTATTTTAGAAACTGCGATTATTCTTTTTTCTGAAAAAGGTTATGAAGGAACCACTGTTCAAAACATTGCAAAAGCTGCTGGTGTTAGTTTTGGCAGCGTCTTTACCTACTTTGACAACAAGGAGCATCTTTTCCATTCTGCGGTTATTGAACCCTTACATACCTACTCACAACAGCTTCTTAATTTTAATCCTGATGCAGAAGATTTCATGAACGAACTTAAAAATATGATTATTCATCATATTGATGTGTTTTCAGGACTCAGTAATTATCTAAATTTAGTTGTCTTTGTCATTGCTCAAAACAAACATCATAAAAGTACTTTTGAAGAGCTTGATGATTTTCATGCAAAACTTAAGGATAAACTGATTGTCCTTGTGAAAAAAGGTCAAACACTAGGGCTGCTAAAAATCCAAGATCCTGCCTATACAGCTATTTCCTACACTAGTTTATTAATGGGACTGCGCTTAAATCTAATAGATGATCCCCAAAGTACTCTATGGGAGGACTTCGTACCTTTTGCGATCCAGCTCTTCGGACCTGAGCGACAGTAAGGTTCGAGTTTTTTTTAACCCATGAGTGATTGATTAATCAATCATAAACCAAGGAGGAATTTATGACTTTTTTAACCTTTAATAAAACCATTCAAATTAGACTCTTATTGCAGTTTCTAACCACGCTGGCCACTATGACCGTATTGCCTTACATTATTATTTACTTCTCCAAAACAGTAGGAACCTTTATAACAGGTTTCATGTTTATATTTGTTTTAACTGCAAGTATGGTCGGTTCGCTTACGGGTGGATATGCAGCTGATCACGTCGGTCGAAAAAAAGTCATTGTATTATCTGAAGCAATCGTGAGTATTGGGTTTGCCTGTGTAGCCCTTGTTAATTCTTCTTTGTTTACGATGCCATATATAACGTTCTTCTTATTTATGGTCATTTACTTTTTTAGCGGTGCCGCTGAACCAGCCTATCAAGCTCTTTTGATCGATGTCAGCAGCCTAGATAATAGACGTTCTATTTACACCTACTCCTATTGGCTGCGAAACTTAGCTATCTCAATAGGCGGCATTATTGGTGCATTTCTATTTTTTAACTATCATTTCTTCTTATATATAGGAATCGCTTTCTGCTTATTTATTTCTCTAATCATTACAATAAGCTGCATTAAAGAAACCTATACTCCTGTGCCGCTTGAGACTATACCTAAACGGGGTAACACCTTTTTAAAAGGATATAGTCAGGTCCTCAAACATAAGAGCTTTACTGCCTTTATTGTAGCTAATTTACTTCTCATCTCGATGGAAGAACAATTGACGAATTATATTGCTATCCGCTTAACGAACAACATACCGGAGCCGCAAGCCTTTTTATTCTTTAGGGCAGATGGAATCAATTTAGTTGGAATCCTTAAGTCAGAAAACACGCTTTTAATTGTCCTTCTCACCCTTGTCATTTCATATTTTGTTAAAAAATATAATGACCGATTTATTATACTACTAGGCGTTAGTCTCTATTTCATTGGTTATATACTGATCAGTTTAAGTGATGTACCCATTCTTTTAATCGTTGCAATGTTTGTCGCAACATTAGGTGAAATGATTTACTTACCTGTAAAACAGACCTTGTTAGCAGATCTCATTCCAAATCACGCACGAAGCACATATATGGCAGCCTATTCATTATTTTCATTTATCGGAATTAGCACTGCAGGTATTTTTATTTTGATAAGTACCTGGCTGTCAGCTGCCGTGATGTCTTCCATATTTGGTTGTATGGGCTTACTATGTCTACTTATTTATTTGAGACTCACTGATAAAGTAAAAAAGCATTCCCATCACCGCACAACTTAACCAAAGGGGGGATAATTGGCTTCTATTTATCCCCTTTGATAGGTAAACCACTCTAGATGCCATTTGTTTTTCAATTGCTTATAACCATGATCTTCAATCCATATATGAATGATTTCAAATGATTTTTTAATCTGGTTGTTTAATCCCTCATGGATTAAAACGGCGTACCTTTGTGAAGGTATGGTTAATGTGATCATGTCTTTAGGTACTTGATGGAAGTCTTCAACTTGGACGCAAACATAATACCCATCTTGCTCAGCACAGGTTTCTTCGACAATAAAAGCGCCAATTTGATTTTCAGGCTGGAGGATTTGTTGAATGTCTCTCATTCGAATGTTTAAAGTCTTAGCTGTTTTTTGAATGTCTCTTAGATACTCATTCCCAGTGCTTATAACACGCAATCCAACTAACTTTAATTCTCCAAGCTCCTTAATGCGACCTTCGAATGTGACCACCTTTTCCGTCAGAATAATCCCTCCTTCTTATATCTTATGTTTCTACATGTTTCGTGCAAATCCCTCTAATAAATGAGTTACTGTAACAATGTAAACAAAAAAACTAAGCGGGAATTTTCCCGCCTAGTTCAGTTTGTCCTGCTTTAAGTGTTTATTTTTCATAAATTGATAACTTATATATGCAATATATAATGGAATGGCGATGTAGATGAAGTAAGGGAATTCCTGGTGTTTCGTTTTAAAGATTAAAATAATAATGATCCCTAAAAACACTGTAACAAGAGTACCGTACTTTGGTAAAGGAATGGATTTAAGACTAGGTATTCGAATACGGCTCACCATCAGAAAACAAAGTGCCGTAAATGATACACTAATCACGATATTGGGAATCCAGTCGTGAATCAGTGTTAATAAGGTCAAAATACCGCCAGCAGCCGTAATTGGAACACCGCGGAAATAATTCATAGATGACTTTGAGGCATTAATATTGAATCTTGCAAGACGATAAGCGCCAAACAGAGGGAATAATCCAGCAACGAACATGCCTGTAAATCCATAGATGGCAAAAGAATAGTAATACACTAGTACAGCTGGAGCTACACCAAACGTCACTATATCTGCAAGTGAATCAAGTTCTTTACCCATTTCAGATTGGACTTTTAGCATCCTGGCAATTCGTCCATCCATACTATCTAACATCATCCCGATTAACACCAAGATCCCAGCATTTCTATAATCGCCGTTGGCTGCAAAAAGGATGGAAAGAAATCCACATAATAAATTACTTAATGTAAACGCATTGGGGATTGCTGCTCGTAACACTAACATCACTCCTATAATATGTACCTGATTATTTACCTAATTAAATAAAAAATCACTCATTTACACTATACTGTAAAGTAAATGAATGCCTATGTATGGAATGGAAAAAAATACTAACCTCACTTACTTCTCATGCTAGGTAGTTTAAATATACCACAGCCAGCAAAAAAATGGAGCAAGAACATAATAAAGGGACCATGTTCTTATAAAAGATTTAAAACTACTTTACCTGAATCTTCCTCTTACTTATCCCTATGTAAAAATTCGCTTGGTGAACAGGAAACATACTTTTTAAAGACTGTACAAAAATGCTTATAGTCAGAAAATCCAACTTCGTAGGCTACTTCATAAATTCGATAATGATTCGTCAGCAAAAGGGCAATCGACTTCATCACTCGGTACCGGTTTAAAAAATCTGTAATTGTATGATTCGTTTCTTTTTTAAAAACACGGCTTAGATAACTGGCACTTACGTTAAAGCGTTCCGCCATATCTTCAATATTTATTTTTTTTTGATAATTTTCTCTCACGTAATCTATAGTTTGCCTCACATAGATATTCATTTCATCCTTAGTTATACCGGCTCCCTCCAGCAACTCTTCATAATAAGAAATTTTTTTAGTTTTACTTTTCATTTCGCGATCGTAGGATATTTTTAATAGTAGCTTTGATATTGCTGCATTTAAAATTTTCTCATCTACTGGCTTTAAAATATAATCAAAGACTTCTAATTTTATCCCTTTTTGAGCATAGGTGAAATCACTGTAACTGGACAAAATAATTTTGTAAAAAAAATGTGACTGGTTGGCCGCTTCGAGCATCTCAATACCATTCATCTTCGGCATTTTTATATCAGTAAGGACAATATCAGGCTTCAACTCGATAATCTTATCATACCCCTCTTGCCCATTACTTGCCTCCCCAACAATAGAAACGCCAAGGGCTGTCCAGTCAATTGTATAGAGGAGACCTTGACGAATCATCCGTTCATCTTCAACAATCAACAGGTTTATCATGCTTTATCCTCCTTGTTGATAGGAATCTTAATGAGAAATAGACTTCCTTTTCCTTTTTCACTAAAAATTCTTACACCATAAGATGTTCCATATTTCAGTTGAATTCTTCTATGTACATTATAGATTCCTATATGATTCGAGTGATTAGCAGATGATTGTAATAATCTACGTATCTTTTGCAGACGTTCAGCTGTAAAACCAATGCCTGTATCTGCGATGATAATCAGTAAACTTTTCTTAGTTTTTGATAGTTTAATCGTAATACGCAGTTCACTAACTTCATCAATTCCATATTTTATTGCGTTCTCTACTAATGGCTGTGTAATCAACTTAGGAATACTATACTCCTCAAGCTCTACAGGAAGATCAATGGTATAATGGAGCCTTTCTTCAAACCGATATTTTTGTATTTCTAAATAATCTTTTATATACAGTAAATCATGTTTGATTGGGCTGTTTTGTTCGGTATTATTGATAGAATATCTAAGGATAGAAGAAAGCATTAGCAGCAGTTGTTCAGCCGAACTAGGATTCAATCGAATCATAAATTTAATATTTTCAAGTGTGTTAAATAAAAAATGAGGATTAAATTGCATCTGAAGTTCCTTCAATTCAGCTTCTGTCTTACGGACCAGAATTTCTTTGTTTTCCGATAATAAGCTGTCCCTATACTGGATCATTTCATTCAAATAATAATTAATGTATTCTAATTCGTCATTATCTTCTAACTTTTTATATCCTTTATATGTCCCTTCGTTTACCTCCGAAATAGTCGAAAGAATCGTGTCAATGGATTTTGTTTTTCGTTTAGCTGCATTGTTTGCAAATAATCTTGTAATGCCTATTAACAATATACTGATTACCAATAACCCTAAAAAACCAATGATATATAGTTTATTAATTAACCCCATATATCGAATAGAATGTACACGTAATTCGTCATTAACAATATCTGTTGTTGCCACATTATATTCCTTTTCGTTGAAAGTCATCATTTTACCGCTGCCGAGAATAAGAGATTTCTTCGATGTGAAGAGCTGATTACCAAAAGGGTCAGTGATGACTATATCCGTGTAATAGGATTCTTCGAAAAAACGCTTTAAATAGGTAGATTGTAAATCAAAAATAATAAATCCAACCACTTCTTCACCCTTATATACAGGGGTTGTCAGCTTTAAAAAAGCATAATCTAACAGTTCAGTATCTTTTTCTTTATAAATCGTAATTTCATCTTTTGGCTTCAGATGAAGTGAAGCTAAATATTGCTTATGGTATATCTTTATTGCTGAGTTTTGATAAGCATTGGTCAATACAACATCACCATCTCGACTAACAATATAAAAATTGCTTTTTAAATGGTGATTGGCCACAATTTGATACAACTCTTCATAAGTATGAGTGTGCATTTTTTTACTTTCAAAAACAGAAGACAGGTTGGGGTTTGCTTGCAAAATCCGCATATCTTCTTTATAAGAAACAATTTCTTTTGTTAGAAAATCAGATAATTCCTTGTTTTTATTTACTAAATCATGATTGCCGATATAAATCCCAATCGAAAAAAACAATTGAAAAAATAACGCTGTCACTAAGACAGTTGGAATGATGGCAAATAGTAAAAGAGAACGGCTCAATTTTTCACGATACATTTTTTTTATTGACAATTTATCTTTCATTCTAAAAACTCCAAACTGCACTGCGCATCGTTTCATGTGGTATTACCATAGTATAATTATATATCCCTATAATGACTAGACTTATTTTTCCAACAATTCTGTCAGAAGGAACAAAGACACCTCAGAATTATTATGAGGTGTCAAAAGTTTAAATACTAATTTCTTTTGATTTACTAAATTTAAAGAAAATTAATAAAGTAATAATCGTCGTTATAGTCAATATCGTTGACAATGCTGCTGCTGTACCGTAACTTGCACGGATAACTTCGGAATAAATCGCTACTGACATGGTCCTAGTACTTCCTGTATAAAGGATGATAGAAGAACTCAGTTCATTAATGACCGTTATCCAACTTAAAAGGGCACCTGCTAACACACCAGGCATCATTAATTTTGCCGTTATATTGATAAAGGTTTTAAATTGAGAGTACCCTAGACTGATAGAAGCTTCCTCCAGACTCGGACTTAGCTGATAAATGATCGCAGCACTCGATCGCATTGTATAGGGCAGACGCCTAATTACATAGGCAACAATAAGTATTGCAGCACTGCCACTTAGCATTAATGGCTGGTCATTAAACGTAACTAACAACGTAATCCCGAGTACTGAACCAGGGATAATATATGGAAACATGGCAATCGTGTCCAATAGTGAAGTAAAAAAATTATTTCTTCTCACCGATACATATGATATTAACATTCCTAAAATAATAATGATTATAATCGCTATCACGCCATAGAAAAAGGTATTTAAAATAGAGTCCCCCATTCGATCCATAACGGTAATATAGCTGTCAAATGAATAGCCCTTAACAAATATTGAGCCCTGTGTTTTTAAAAATGATGTGTAAATAACAGTAACCTGTGGAATAATCGCAATCGCAACCGTAAGATAGATAAAAACATGTGCCAATAGATTTTTTGTTCCTTTGATTTTCACTGGTTTGATTGGACGAAGTGAACTCATTTCAAAAGATTTCTTATTGACAATATATTTTTGTCCAATGAAAATAACAGCGGTTATAACAATCATAATGGAGCTTAAAGCCGCAGCAAAGTATGCATTCCCGCCTACCTCACTAATAAATTCTGAATAAATTAGAACAGGCATCGTGGAAAATCCCTCACCAATTAACATTGGTGTACCAAAGTCCGCTAATGCATTCATAAAGACCAATAAAGCCCCTGCCAGGATTGTTGGTAGAATTAATGGAAGAATGAGTGTGTATACTTTTCTAATTCCTGTTGTACCAAGACTCTCAGCTGCTTCTATAAGGGATGAATCCATTTTTTTTAATGCACCTGACACATAAAGATAAATGAAAGGAAACAACTTAAAGGTAAAGACAATTAATATTCCAGCAAATCCATAAATACTAGGAGTTTGGATATTGAAGTTTTCTCTGAAGAAATTCGAAACAACCCCGCTTCGTCCCAATAATAGAATCCAGGAATAGGCTCCAATAAACGGCGGTGACAATACCGAAATAATAATTAGCATTTCCAAAATAAATTTCCCTTTAATTTTCAACGTTGTCATTAAGTAAGCTAATGGCACGCCGAGTAATACAGCAAATATCGTGACTAAAATCGTAATCGAGAAGCTATTAAATAACGACTGGTAATAGTACTTCTTTTCAAAAAACGTTTTATAGTTTGCTAATGTAAACGCATCATTTGACGGATCCTTAAAACTGTTAAAAATCAGCGAAGATAATGGATAAACTAAGAAAATAATAAAGATAACAAAACAAAGGATAATCATGATATTCCAAAAATCTAAATTGATTTTAAACTTACTTCTATTCATATTTTTTCACTCCTTCGATGAGACTTTCCTCCCCATCCTCAGTGAATATATTAATTTTATCTATTAAAACAGTAAGCTTTATTTTTTGATTTACAGTAAAGAAATGTTTAGCCGTATTGGTATCCTGACTTAGTTCGGCTCTATTTCCATTTGGCAGTTCAATTTCATAATTAATATATTTTCCGAGAAAATTCCTAAAAATAATTAGTCCGTCAATTCCATCATCTGTTTCTGAAATAGCAAATTCTTCTGGACGAACAGCAACGGTAACAAGCTGGCCATCTTTTGCTTCACTGCTTATATTATTCATTTCGAAACTGTAGCCATCTTCAAGAGTAAGCGTCGTTTTATTGTTTTCTTTGCTCACTTTTCCTTTAAATAAATTGGAATGTCCAATGAATGTGGCAACAAATTGATTGGCAGGACGCAAATAAATGGATGTGGGTGCTCCCACCTGCTGAATAACGCCGCTGTTCATAACCGCAATACGATCCGAAATGGCCAATGCTTCTTCTTGATCATGTGTCACATAAACCGTTGTAATACCAATTTTTTGTTGAATTTCATTAATGGCCCGGCGCATATCAATTCTCAACTTTGCATCTAAATTGGAAAGCGGCTCATCCATTAATAATACCTTGGGATGGATGACAATCGCTCTAGCCAATGCTACGCGCTGTTGCTGTCCACCTGAAAGCATCGCTGGCAAGCGGTCCTTATATTGAGTGATTTGAACAGTTTCCAAGATATTTTCTAACCGCTTCGCTTTTTCTTCCTTTGAGAGTTTGCGAGCATTCAATCCATACTTCACATTGTCCTTAACAGACATATGTGGAAAAATGGCATAGCTCTGAAAGACCATTCCTATATCTCGTTTATTAACAGGAATTGAATTGATCACTTGATTATTAAACGAAATGGTTCCTCCATCTACACTATGGAAACCAGCAATCATCCGCAGCAGTGTTGTCTTCCCACAGCCCGAAGGACCAAGTAATGTGAAGAGTTCCCCCTCCTTTATTTCTAAAGATAAGTTATTGATGACCGTCAAATCTCCATATTTTTTTGATACATGATCAAATGTTATTTGAGTTGGCATTCTTATTCCTCCTATAGAAGAGCCGCCCCTTCTCAAAATGAGTGTGACGGCTGAAATCTTTGTTCTTAGTTGCTTGTGAATATATCCTTATACTTGTTTAACATATTTTCTTTATTTTCATTTGACCATTCTTCATCATCTTTAATCACTTTAATTTCGCTTAAATCCTTTATACCTGTCGTTTTATCGATGCTTACGTCTTTAAGGATGGATCGTCTGTTCAATTCTGACGTAATTTTTTGTTGAACGTCCTTGCTTGTCACATAATCAACGAATTTCTGAGCATTTTCTTTATTTTTGGCATCCTTAACAATGCCCATGCCATCAGCCTTAGCAATTGTACCTTCTTTCGGATAAATTATATCAACAGGTGCACCATTTCTAACATAGTTTAATGCTGCTTCCTCAAACGTTAATCCAACAGTATATTCACCGTCAGCAACGCCTTTATAAACAGCTGATGATCCGCTTAGTAACTTACCGTCTAAGTTATCTATTAATTTCGATACATAATCCCAGCCTTTTTCTGGATCACCATTGCCCATAGCAAACAACTGATTAATTAATTGTTCTAATGAAGAAGAAGACTTTGAAGGATCTGCATTAGCAATTTTCCCTTTTAACTCTTTATTAAGTAAGTCTTCGTAACCTTCTATTTTGATATCGCCTATTAAATTCTTATTAACCATAATCACACTTGGAATAACCGAAAACCTAGTTATATAACCGTCTTTGTTTTTAAATTCGTCAGCTACCTGGTCATCATTGCTAGATGTGAACTTTTCGAATAATTCTTTATTAGAATCAAGTGTAGAAATAGATCCACCCCATAATACATCAGATAATGGATTGTTTTTCTCGGATTCAACCCGCTTCAATAATTCCCCAGACCCTGCTGAAATCAGCTCCACTTTGATACCGGTTTCATTTTCAAAATCCTTAACTAGCGGCTCTGTAAATTCAAGAGGATGCGGCGAATAAACGGTTAACTCTTTTGCCTTTTTTCCTGTATTCGTTTTTTCATTAGAAGAACACGCAACTAATGAAAACGCTAACATTAATAAACATAAAAATAATAACTTGCTTTTGCTTTTTTTCATTTCCTTCACACTCCTTTTCGGTATAGCCTAACTTTACTGGGAAACCAGATTCTTAACAATCCACAAAATCGTCTAAACTATCCGATATTCTGAACACCCAAAAAAGAACTGGTTAAACTTAAAAAACCCATTCAAAGAATGAGTTTTTTATTTCCTAAGTAAAGGGCATCCATTGGTTCTTCCACAACTCTACCGTTTTCATTACTAAGATAATACGCTTTTGCTTCTAGTCTAGAGGATATCGTTTGGCTAACCTTTTCGTTGATAAAGTGTAAGGCCGCACCATCATCCACTGCGTATCCAGCACTAATTTCTTTTGAAGTGAGCATCCTTTGGTATGAAGATTGTCTTTTCTCTTCGCCATCATAATGTGGGCAATGGCTCCCATGGAGAAAACCTAATCCGTTGATTTTATAAAGGGGGCCATTTAGGGGGTCTGTTAGTCCTTCTTCAAACCAACATATTGATCCTGCACTCAGTCCCACAAGGATAGTCCCGTTATGATACGCCTTTTTTAGGATGACATCTATTCCCCATTCTTTCCACAATACCAACATATTTCGGGTATTCCCGCCACCCACATAGAGAATATCCTTCTCCATTATGTATCGCTCTAAGTCTGTGAAGTTCGGTTCAAATAAGGATAGATGTGAGGGTACACATTTCATTTTTATAAAGGATTGATAAAACCGTTTAATATAAAGCTCTTGATCCCCGCTTGCCGTTGGTACAAAACAAACACTCGGTTGATCTTTAAGACTTTGATTGAGAATATAGGTATCAAGCAGCAAGTTCTCAGGTTCCATTGAGAATCCGCCGCCGCCCATAGCAATAATTTGTCTCATCTCTAACTCCCTCCTCTAATTAAAAGCTTGATACTGGATATAGATCAGGAAGTACATCAAGGCAAGCACAAGGTCAAAAAGATAGTATTTTCGTTTTTGTTTATGCAAGTACCCTTCCACTCCATCTATCAGGGAAACAAAACCAAACAGTAAAAAAACGACACTAAAATTTTTAAAGGAAAACCCCATAAATAATGTGCGGACTACCACAACGATCAAGCCAATATAGATCAAACACTTTAGTACGATAACAGCTTTCAACTTTTAACTTTTGGTCTATCTTCAAATAACAGTCCCATGTTACCAAAACTCCCTTCTAGTAATCTAGCTGAATTTTTCTGTTTGACGCGGGATTGCGCAGAAGCCATAAGAAGTGCTAAAAGATAAAATAAAAGAGGGATTCTATGTAGGATGGTTACGATCGCTTTTATGTCTTTCTAATTCGAAAAAGGGTTAAAAAACAAAACCGTTTTCTATTTCTCTATGTAAGTGGTTTTCATAAATCCTAGACGCACGGGATGTTCCCGTCTATTTACTCTTTTCGTTCCTTGTCTTTTTTCTGTATACCGAACATTTATGCAGCGAAGTTTAACTAGTTTCGCTGCAGGTTACAACATCAAATGTTTGAATTAAGCAGGCATCCTCATCAATATGTTCCACCACTTCTTTAAAAGAAATATTCAGCTTCTGATATACTTTCTTCCAAAACATAACGGCGGGTTTATTGGCTGACAGCTCGATAATATAATAGCTGCCAGGCTTTACTTGAAATAAGTTTTCAATTACTTTTAGTCCAAGGCCTTTTCCTCGATATGAATTAAGAATAAAAATATCATTGACGCTATAATCTATTTCTTTTTTTAGATAGGGTCTTTCTAGCAATAACAAAAATCCAATTAAGTGATCGTCATCCTTAATTAGAAAAGGGGAAATCCCTTCTTCTTCCCAAAGATAATCAAGGTCATCAAAAACAAAGGAACCATCTGAGTGGATCGTGAGTCTATCCGTATAGGCTGATAAATCATGTAAATAGAGAGAATACAGGTTAGCTAAAATGGGTTTGTCTGCTACTTGAGCAGGCAGTAGCGTAAGTGTCATCCTATTCACTCTCCTCATGGATTTTTTCGATATATTCATAATAATCCAATAAATAAGAAAAGAAAAGCCAGTGAGGCATATTGTCAGCGTCACTGGCTTTTCTTCTTATTCTTTTATGATTTCTCGCGTACTTCTAACTGTGTCAATCGGGCGGACCAGCTTTTCAATTTGTTCCCGTTTTGGCTCTAAGAATGGCGGCAGTGATAATTTTTCTCCTAGCGTTTCATACGGTTCGTCTCCCATGAAACCAGGGCCGTCTGTTGCAAACTCAAAGAGAATCTGCGGAGCCACTCTTACATAAAGGGATTCAAAGAAGTGGCGGTCAACATAGCCGGATGTTTGAAAACCAAAGCTTTCCATCCGTTTAATCCAATGTTCTAAAACTGCTCGGTCGTCTACGCGGAATGCCGTATGATGAACGGTACCAATACCTTGACGAGCTTGAGGAAGAACCGTATTGTGCTCAGCTATAACCTGCGCGCCATTCCCGCCTTCTCCTACTTCAAATAGGTGAAACTGTCCTTCTTTCCCAATTTCTTTAAACTGTAAGACTTTCTCGAGCATTTCTTTAAAATAATCAAAATCGGCTATTCGAACAAAAATTGGTCCTAATCCAGTAATGGCATATTCTAATGGAATCGGACCATTTTGCCACGGTACACCAGCTGCTACGCCTTCATTATTCTCATCAGAAATCAACTGATAGTGCTGATCATCAAAATCGACAAAGGAAAGCGTCTTTTTCCCGAATTGTTCTTTGATTCCAGTGTGTTTTACATCTAAACGATCGAACCTTTTTGCAAAGTATTGTAAGGCTTCATCCGTTGGAACACGAAAAGATGTTTTGGATATCTCATTTGTTCCATGTACACCTTTAGAAATACCAGGAAAATCAAAGAATGTCATATCTGTGCCCGCTCCGCCAATATCGTCTGCGAAAAACAAATGATACGTTTGAATATCATCTTGATTGACGGTTTTCTTTACTAATCGCATCCCTAACACATAAGTAAAAAATTCATAATTCTTTTCCGCGCTGCTTGTAATCGCTGTAACGTGATGTAAACCTTTTAAACCATTCATTGCCGTCACCCTCCTGAATTTATCTTGAATACATTTATCTTGAATTAAAGATATCATAATTCATTCGCTCTGTCCATAGTGTTACCTAATCATATACAAAAAAATTGTAGAGAACCGTTATGTTCTCTACAATCTGTTGTCCAGTATTATGAATTGAATAATTGATTCACGCTTGAAGTGAGCTCATGTTGTGCATGAACGTTATCTGCCACCTCTTTAATCGCTAAGGAAACTTCGGAAATAGTAAATAGAATTTCTTCATTAGAAGATGCTGAGTGCTGACTGTTTGTTGTCACACTTTGAATAGCTCGGTTTAATTCTTCTATTGATTGGGCCATTTGCTTAGACGCACCTGCCAAATCATTTGACATTTTATTAATAAATTCTGCATCCTTCTCGTATTGGATCCCAACCTCGACGAATTGATCATAATCGGGCTTTACCTTCATATTCATGTAATCTAGAATACCTGTTGAATTTATGGTCAGATTGGCAAATGCATTTTGTACTTGGTCCGTCACATGATGAATATTATCAACGGATTGTGCAGACTGTTCAGCAAGCTTACGGATTTCTTCAGCAACCACGGCAAATCCTTTGCCTGCTTCTCCTGCTCTAGCTGCCTCAATCGATGCATTTAACGCAAGCAAATTGGTTTGACCAGCAATGCTGCCGATCGTATCTGCCAAATACTTGATTTCTTCTACCACTTTTACCTTCTCAATTACTTCTATAATATTGGCTTCTTTTTCAATATACATCGCATACGAAGACTCAGCCGATTTGCTTGCATCTTCTTTCACTTGAGAAGCACGCTCTTTTATCTTAAGCGCTACCCGGCCGCTTTCTTCAGCCTTTTCAGACAGCCTTTTTGTCGCCATTTCTATATGATTGGCCGTCTCACTAATTTGCTCTGTGGAGGCACTTAATTCAAGTGAACCCTCAGACATGGTTTGAATCGTTTCTTTCATATCTTCCATAATAAAAATCAGCTCGGTCGTTGTCGCAGACAATTCTTCTGTATGGCTGTCAGCTGTTGTAATTCCTGCTTTCAAGCGACCTATCAGCATTGCCATTTTGTTCACAGCTTGGTGCATCCTCTGTAATGAATCATGACCATTTTTTTCGTCTAATTCTCTTAGTTCATCACCTGACTCGAGACTTTCTGCATACTCATTGATCATTGATAATTGCTTATTTACTTTTTTCTGTGACCATAAACTTATGCCCATCATGGCAAGGATTCCTATTACCGCTAATCCTCTTTGTAAATAGTGATTTTCAATAAATAAACAAGCGATGACGACTACTCCGATTAGTAGATGTGGTGTACCGATAGTGACACCTGGCATTAACCGACTTGTTATCTTCTCCATGTCTCCAACTCCATCTATGAATATTCCTTATTAATACCTAAACAACATCGCAGAAGCCGCTGAACCCGCACCTACTGACCAAAAAATGACGTAATCGCCTTGTTTCAACTGACCTGTGCTGACTGCACGTTCGAAAGCCATAAAGGGACTTGCTGAACCCGTGTAACCATACTCAGTTCCTACGATTGGAAACTTGGTGATATCTTCATTAAATGCTTCTTGAATTTTATAGATATTTTTCCTGGAAAGCTGTGAAAAACAGAATGCCTGAATATCCGCCGTCGTAAGATCGTGACGGATTAAGAGTTTTTCAATTAGTTCCACAGTTGAAAGAAAGGCCTTGTCATTATTGACATTTTCCCATTTGACCCGCTTATCATAGGCATCAATCGTTACGTCTGATAAGTTTGAAACACCGCATGCCGGCAGAACGATTTTATCAATAGAATCGGTATCAATTTTATATGCCGAGTCAATAAATCCACGACTCTTATTTTCTTCTTTTTCTAAAATCACTGCGCATGCACCATCACCAAAACTAGCAAATGTTACAGCTTCTTCTTTACTTGCGTAACGGTGAAGCTGCTCAGAAGCCACAACTAATGTACGCTGAAGATTAGGGTTGCCAATCATCGTACGACTGGCTTGTTCCACTGCGATAATCATACCAACACAAGCAGCATTCATATCGCTTACGACTGCATCCGGTTTGCCTTCTATCGCATGATGAATGGCAATAGCACTTGGTGGAGCAAAAAATTCTGGGGTGCTTGACACGAAAATAATACTATCTATATCACTACCTGTTAAGTTAGCTTTTTTTAAAACCTTTTTAGATGCTTCGATGGCCATCGTTAAGGTATTTTCTTTTTCGTAATCAGCTATGTATCTGTTTTCTCGGCCTAATGCTTCAAGCAGACCTTCAATATTCTTTCCTTGCTCCTGGAAATGTTTTAGATAATAATCGTTATTAACGATTTTACTAGGATGATAAACAGCCGCTTCTTTTAAGATAATTCCTGTTGTCATATTTCTTTTCTCCTTATGTATCATGTTTTATCACAAACTCAATCTTGTGCTGATTCCGTGAGGGCCTCTCGAAGACTTCCAATAAATTCTCCTGTAAAATGGACATTTTTAGCCACTCGTTTAATCTGTAATCGAGGTGTCACACTGGCAGGACTCACAACTAACACTTTTTTGAATCCCAAACTCATGTACAATTGATAGCTTTTTTCAAGAATCGGCAAGATTTCAGGTTTAAATGTTTTCATATTCGTTCCATCGGCAATCAAGGTAAACGTTTTTACATCAATTTGGGCTACTTCTTTTTTTAAGCCTTCAACAAATAATGCAGCTCCTTCTGCTCCTGCAAATCCGGCAATGGTAATAATAAATGCTTTGTTCTTATGATCCGTTTGAAACAACGTCATTTCTGATTACTCCTTTAATAAAAAAGATTTTGAAGTTCTAATGACCTACTCAATATAATTTCAGTATAATTCCAACTAAATACTTAGTTACTATCGGCTTTTTTTACTTTTATTTAAGAATAATTACCTATAACATCAAAAAAAGCTCTTCACTAAAGAAGAACTAGGTTTATTTTATTACAGGACTTTTGCCCCTTACTAGATGACTTTTATCAAGTTCTTGCAATTTTTCCAAGCATCACACCTACAGGTTATGAAAAAAAGTCGTATAATAGGGGTTATTGAAAATTCCTACGAGATTTGGAGGTGACGATATTCCGTAATTGGATATCTTTCTGTGATGAACATACTACGTATTTTGGCGCAAATTGCTATTTTATTTGCTTTTTCTTTTATAGGAGGGTTGTTTCATACTTACCTACACATTCCCCTTCCAGGGAGTATCATCGGGTTGATTCTGCTTTTCCTTGCTTTATGTACAAATGTTTTCTCTGTGAAATGGATTGATCAAGGAGCCGGATTCTTGCTGGCATTCCTGCCGTTTCTTTTCATTCCTACATTAATAGGAGTCATCAACTACCCAGAATTACTTTCTAACAAAGGATTCTTATTACTCATCGTTGTAGTCATCAGTACGATTATCACCATCGGGGCTGCTGGCCGTGCCAGTCAATATTCCGAAAACAAATCAAAAAGAAGGCAGGAGGAGAAGTCATGACCCAAATTCTTATCGCACTTTTTATTATTTCTATAACTATACTTATCTATCTTGGCATGAATTACTTATACACCTACTTCCCTTCTCCCTTCCTCGTACCCATGATGACAACAGGGATTGTCCTCATTCTCCTGCTCATTAGTTTCCATGTCTCGTATGACACATACCTAATCGGGGGAAAGTGGATTAATTCTTTATTAGGACCAGCCGTTGTAGCACTTGCCTATCCACTTTATAATCAACGGCAGATTTTACGAAAAAATATCAAACCAATTATGGCTGGAGTAGGCATCGGAGCCTTCACCGGGATGGCAAGTGGTGTGTTACTATCTTCCCTTTTCGGCTTGAACAAAGTCATGATTCTTTCTATGATGCCTAAATCGATTACGGCGCCTGTAGCCATGGAGGTATCCTCAGAATTGGGAGGAATCCCGGCCATTACAGTCGTTTTTGTTTTGATTGCCGGACTGATCGGAGCGATTTTTGGACCAATCCTCTTAAAACTCTTTCATATCAAAAGTTCGATTGGCAAAGGAATTGCGCTTGGCAGCGCCTCACACGCACTTGGCACATCCAAAGCTTCCGAATACGGAGAACTAAGTTTCTCAATGAGTTCCGTGTCCATGGCATTAACAGCCATCATTGGTGCGATCATCGGAAGTCTAATTCCATTATTTTTTTAATTATACGTTTCACCAAGCTGTCGAAAAATCCTCGACAGCTTTTTCGCCCGCCCAGACGAAACACGGTCACAATACGAGTGTGAAATAAGTTAGCTTTTTTTAAAGCTTATTAAGCAAAAAGGAGATTAATAATGAAAAGATGGATGTGGATGATCCTATGTATCGCCCTTTTGAACGGTTGTGGAGATAAGGAAACACATGAACAAACTCCATTACCAGCGGGCATTGCAGGTGTAAATTGGCTCCAAGATGATAATGGACGCGATTTTAAATTATTTTTAGGGGAAGATGGTACCGTTTCCTATTATAGTCCCTCTGCTGGCAACCCATATAATGATTTTGATTTGTGCGAGAACTATACATACAATGCAGAAAGCTATGAGTTTTCGTTTGATACTCATTCATGCAGTATGAAGTTCATTGACATCACTGAAGATGGTAAAACACTCGTTTTGCTTGTTGATGGTGACAAAATGACATTTCATAGGGCAGGCTCCAATCAGTAATGACAAAATAACGAAGTATCCTTTTGGAAACTAATCTTATCGCAAAAACACCGGAAAATTATTAATTAATTCAAGTTGAAGAGGGTGCCTCCCATAAATAATCGTCGTGAAGATCAGCTCACTTTTCGGTAGATAAATAACTTTAATTTCATGATTTCGTGACATACATTCGCTCCATCATATCCTTCTTAATAATTGAAGAAGGCTACTCCTGGATAAGTTAAACAACACAAAAGCAGGCAGCCAATAGGCTGCCTAAGTTATATATGTTACTCTTTTAAATATGGTTTATTTACATAATAATACATCCAGCCCATAAAGACAGATCCGCCAATGATGTTACCAATTGTCACGGGAACAAGATTATGCATTAGACCTGAGAATGAAATAGACGGTCCATGATCTAGGACGAGGGCAATCGCGAATGTACACATATTTGCAATGCTGTGCTCGTAACCAGAAATAAAGAAGCAGAAAACAAAGAGAATCATGGAAAACATTTTAGCTCCGTCACCTTTAAGCGTCATTGGTACAAAGAAGGCTAAACAGACGAGCCAGTTACACAAAATAGCACGGAAGAAAAGCTCCATGGTTGATGTATTCATCTTGCCTTCGACCACACTCAATAGGAAGGTATTTACGGATGCTTCATCAAACAATCCTGTTAAATAAATGAGGGCAGCGAAACAAAATGCTCCTATTACATTTCCAGTAAAGGTTGTGGTTAATAATTTCACAACATTCATCCAAGATAGCTTTTTCCTTAAAGCCGCATAGGTTAAGTAAAAAGTATTCCCAGTAAATAAATCTCCTCCAGCATAAGCAATCAGTATAATTGCAGACCCAAACGTAATAGCGGCCATTGGATACGCTAATGGTGAATGTTCATTATAGAAAAAGCTTCCTGTTTTGAAAGCTACAATTACTCCAAAACCAATAAACATACTCGCCAATAAGGATCTTAGAATATAACGAAGTGGGCTAATATCAAATAATTCTTTTTTATGTATTGCCTTTTCTTCAACTTGCTTCAGCGTTTCTATTTCCATATGCAGAAACCCGCTTTCTTTGTGAAATAAGTTCATACGTAATCTTATCACTTATTTTTGTCTATATTTGACGAAAAAGTTACAAGATAGCGAACAAGTAAATACATAGGCTGAAACTCATACGCAACTTAGGTTCTAATCAAGTATCCACCAAACTAATCGTAAAAAAACTCCAAAAAAAAAATACTTCTGTATTTCTATTCTTCTTAATCTTATCTAAGTATACTTATTTTGTAAACAATTCATAAAAAATCCACATCTTTCAGCCCATTAGGAACAAAAAAGGCAAATTATACATCTGCCTCATTTATTTCCCTAAATAACCGCCATCAGATTTAAGGTGTTGTCCCGTCATCCAACCTGACTCATCACTTGCAAGAAATGTTAGTACGTTTGCAGCATCTTGCGGTGTCCCTACCCTTCCCATTGGGAACAGGGGTATAAATTGTTTCTTAAGCTCCTCATCCATCCACCCCGAATCGGTGGGACCTGGGTTTAGTGAATTGACTGTGATTCCGATAGGAGCAAGTGCAACTGCCAATGGTTCAGTAATCGCAATCAACATGCCTTTGGTTGCAATATACGCCAAATTGGTTGGATCTGGTCCTCCTGAAACGAGAAAGATGATTCTGCCATCTTTTTGGCCGGGATAAACTTGTTCAAATCGTTTAGCAAACTCTAAGCTCAAAAATATAGTGCCACTATTATTCACTTTATAATGGTTATCCAAAATAGCATTATTTAGTGATCGAAAATCAGCTCGTAATTCGTACGTCGCATTATTTATTAAAATGGATGGTGTACCCAACGTTTTTTCAATCTGCTCTAACATAGCGATAGGCATTTCCGGATCAGATAAATCTACTTCCATATGATTGGAACGAACTCCTAATTGCTTCATTTTCTCACACAAAATATCAGGCCATTCTGGCTCTTCCCCATTTCCTTCTAGATGATCAAACGCACGATAATGGGTGAAGAAAACATCCGCTCCTGCTTCTGCGAGTGCCAAACAGATAGCAGAACCTATTCCTCCTGATCGACTAGCACCCGTAACAATCGCGATTTTTCCTTGTAAAGATTTCAATAACTCTCCTCCTTTAAGTTGTTTCGTTACTTTTTTTACCATCGATGGTAAACTAAATTAATTCGTTTGAACGAGGTGAACTATGCTTATACCGTCGTTACTCGTCTTTTTAGCGGAAAGTTGGTCTATATGAACGTAAAAAAGAGAAAACTTCATTTATTGCAGGTCATCGTCAACTTTTTCATGTAAGAGATGAGAAAAAGTTAGCGTCAAGAATAAGTTGGGTTGTCGTTTTATTCGGGATTGAAACGGTCTTGTTTCCCATCATCTTTCAGCTTATCCCTCGAATAGACGGAACGGTTTTCGTAGGACTGGCCATGATCCATTTGGCAGCTGTTTTTGTTGTGATTCTAGCGGATCAACTAAGTCAATAACTTCATTTCCGCTTACTATAGATCCTTTTAACAAATGACTCCTTGGAGGCCGTATAATCATCAATCCCAGGTAAATGGATAGAATCTTTTTTAAGCTGTTGATAGGCCTCTCTTTCACTTGGGTTTGCATTTAGATAATTTCTAAAAAATAACAAATCATGCCAAAGCTGATGATTATATGCTACAAGATGAAGAAAGTGTGTTTTTTCTTGATAGGTATCATCCGTAAACTTTGCAAATATGATTTCCTCTGGTCGTTCTACCTTCAGCCTCAAAAAACCACTTTTCTTGAGACCAGCTATTATTTCTGAATCAATACTTTGCAGGTGGTCTACGCCCATCACAAGATCTATGACCGGTTTCGAAACAATTCCCCTTATTGCGGTACTGCCGATATGTTCGATTCGATTTTCCTGGATGGGAACTGTACGAAGAATTTCATCTTTTACGGTACAAAATTCACAGTGATATTCGTCTGTATATGGAACTAATTTCATTTCATTATTCTTCAAACCAAGCTTGATTACAATCTCCTCCTTTATCTTCTATATACTATTTCAACATAAAACATCAATGTCCTTGTTGTTAAAATGGTCTGATGCTGATAAGGTAAATACGTCGATTACCTATTTACTTACTTACATAATTTATTTCTGAAAGGCGTGAACACGGCAATGAGTTTTCATTTGACTAAAAAATCAATAAAGGAGATGTGCGGAGTTACTGCTTATCGCAGAGGAGAAGCCTACCTCAAAGCTAATCAGGTTGTGATTGAGCATTACGATTCTACCATTTGTGAGGCCGCTGTAAAGGGCGACTTTCACGTCATCCTTGAATCGAATGAAAGCGGCGATGCCCATGCCCAATGTTCCTGTCCGACACTCGGCTCTTTTACGAAGCATTGCCAACATATAGCTGCTGTCATGCTGTATGTCCAACAGCATCTTCTTTCGCTTGAATCAACGAACACCCAGACCACCGAAGAGGACACGATTTCTCAAGTGGACCTGCAGCTTACAAACGATATACTCGGCCTCTTTTCTAAAAAACAGCTAAAACTTAAAACAATTGAGACTCCCTTTGATTCTAGACAGCCGTTTGACGTTGAAATGATCTTTAAGCCCTTTCCAATTGATGATGGGAAATACCTATTTGGCGTTGAAATAAAAGCAGGACTTAAGCGAAAACTTATTGTCCAAAATCTTAGAGAATTTCTTGAAAAAATAGAACGAAAAGAACGCTATTTCTTTTCTCCTTCCTTTAGCTATGATCCTGAGGAACACTATATTCCTAAAGAAATCGGGATGATTCTGCAACAGCTAATACTCATCCATCATAACGAACAAGATTATCTTGATCGTCGCTTTAGTATCGATGTTACAGGGAAAAGACTGCTGCTTGTTCCTCCTGCTTCATGGGAAAACATGCTCCCGCTGCTGATTAGCTCTCCATTCGCTAAGATTGAACATAACGGTCACACAATCGAGGAAATTTTCCCTGTCTTTGAAAAAACACCGTTATATTTTGAATTTGATGAATCGCCTTCCAGTGGTTTTCAGTTAAGCGTTCTCGGGTTAACGAACATCACGGTAATGGAAGCTTATGGGTATATTCTTTCTGAGGATAAGATTCTTAAGCTATCTGCTGAAGACTGTCTAACGGTCGGCGGGTTAAAACAAACGCTTGATCGCACAGGAAAGCATCAATTTCAAATTCATGAATCGCAAATGGAGCATTATCTAGCAAAAGTCATCCCAGGTTTACGAAAGCTTGGTACGGTTCATATTTCAGAGGCGGTGACAGGACAGCTTGTCAAAAAGTCACTGAAAGCCAAACTATATTTAGATCGGGTTAATAATAATTTATTGGCAGGTTTAGAGTTCCACTATGGTCAGCTTGTCATTAACCCATTAGAAGAAGAAAATCATGAACGAAAATCCGGTGCCATCCTTATACGAGATAATGAAACAGAGGCAAAAATTCTGCAAATTATGGATGACAGTTCCTTCGCTAAAACAGAAGGCGGTTACTTCATGCATAACGAAGAGCTGGAATATCACTTTCTTTATCATGTCGTGCCCCAGATGAAGGATTTAGTCGAACTATTTGCAAGCACTTCTGTAAAAGCCCGGATTCATAGGAGTTCTCCTCGTCCTCGGATTCGAGTCGATGCAGATAATCGAACTGATTGGCTCGTGTTTCGCTTTGACTTAGAAGGGATCCCTGAATCTGAAATCAGTAATCTGCTTGGTTCACTTGAAGCAAAGCATAGATATTACCGCTTGCCTAATGGATCGCTAATGACGCTCGAAAGTACAGAATTAGCAGAAATTAAACGGTTAATGAAAGAATTAGACCTGGCTGAAAAAGATCTGGCACAAGAATTTCGCCTGCCGCTGGTAAGGGGATTCCAGCTGCTTGATTCATTAGAAGATAATCCATCTGTCAGCATCGGAGATTCTTTCCGTGAACTGGTTGAAACCATGAAAAATCCAAGTCAGTTAACCTTTGACCTGCCTAAAAGCCTTGAACATGTCCTCCGCGGCTACCAAAAGCAGGGCTTTCAGTGGTTAAAGACTCTTGCGCATTATCGGTTTGGTGGAATTCTTGCGGATGATATGGGACTCGGTAAGACATTACAAAGTATTGCTTATATGGTTTCCGTTCTGCCCGAAATTAGAAAATACAAACTACCGATACTAGTCGTTACTCCGTCATCACTTACCTATAATTGGTTGAATGAGCTGACTAAATTCTCCCCTGAGATTGAGGCGGTCATTGTTGATGGAGATCAAGCGGAGCGTAGACAAATACTTCGTGAAGCAACCGAAGTAGATGTGATTATTACCTCCTACCCGTTGTTGCGGAGTGATTTGACCGAATATAGCCGTCGATCGTTCCATAGTTTATTTTTAGACGAAGCACATACTTTCAAAAATCCGACCACCCAGACGGCAAAAGCGGTTAAAAAGTTAAAAGCTGACTACATTTTTGCCCTAACTGGAACACCTGTGGAGAATTCACTTGAGGAACTTTGGTCATTATTTGATGTCGTTTTCCCTAATTATTTACCGAATTTAGAAGACTTTCTTCACTTGCCTCGGAAAAAAATAGCGAAGCGTATTCGCCCGTTTATCCTGCGCCGCTTGAAAACGGATGTATTGAATGAATTGCCTGAGAAAATTGAGACTATTCAATCCGTTGGACTGCTTCCAGAACAGAAAAAGTTGTATGCTGCCTATCTAGCCAAGTTGAAACAAGAAACCTTAAAACATTTAGATAAAAACAATTTCGGGCAAAATAAAATCAGGATTCTAGCTGGATTAACCCGTCTTCGTCAGCTATGCTGTCATCCGGCGTTGTTCGTAGAAGGCTATCAAGGGAGCTCGTCTAAATTTGAACAGCTGCTGGAAATCCTTGATGAATGTCAGCGCTTAGGCAGACGGGTTCTCATTTTTTCACAGTTCACCAAAATGCTTGACATTATTGGCCGAACTTTAGGACGCCAAGACATTCCTTATTTCTACCTGGATGGTCAGACACCCGCAGCCGAACGGGTTGAGCTGTGCGACCGGTTTAACGAAGGCGAGCAGGACATCTTTTTAATTTCATTAAAAGCTGGGGGCACAGGTCTTAATTTAACTGGAGCGGACACGGTGATTCTCTATGATTTATGGTGGAATCCCGCTGTTGAGCAGCAAGCGGCAGACCGAGCACATCGGATGGGACAAAAGAATGTCGTTCAAGTCATTAAGCTCGTAGCTCATGGAACCATCGAAGAGAAAATATACGAACTCCAGGAACGAAAGAAAAACATGATTGATGAAATCATTCAGCCTGGCAAAGAACCTGCCTCCACCCTAACCGAACAGGACATACGAGAAATCTTGAGTATGAAGTAAACAAATGAGAAATAGCTGTCGAACATTCGATAGCTATTTCGATATCCTAAAATTGGTAATACATGTATAATAATGATAGGACTTAAACGTTTGGAGGCAAAACAATCATGGATTCGGCAAGCGGTTTATTACTCATCCCTATTTTACTGTATTTATTTATAATCGGTTTTAGCATTTATTTTGTCATCATGATGATCCTATTCATGAATCGAAAAACAAAATTAGACAAAGAACGCAATCAGAAACTAGACGAATTAATTCAAGTTATACGAAACGACAAAGGCAGCGTTTGAACGCTGCCTCAGACTGTAGACAAACTCGGGTGAAAATCGAGTTTGTCTACAGTCTTCTTTTTTAGTTTTTAAAATGCGGCTGTTGATTTCCGTTCCAGGCGTTTCGCTTTCCACGGGCGGGCGGTGAGCCGCATCAATGCTTACGCTCCTGCGGGGTCTCACCTGTCCCGCTTTTCCCGCAGGAGTCTTCACGCCAACACTCCCATCAGCAGTCTTTCTATATTTAATTTGTATTTTAGTCCGAAGATCAAATGGAAACACGTGCTACTATAGCAGATTTAGAAGGGGATTCATTCAAATCGGAGGAATTATGAAGAAAACTCTATCCGACAAGTCCGTTGGACACGAAAAATTAAGGATTATTAAGTAGAACACAAGTAATCCTGAAAGCAGAAACAATTTTAAGATGGAAAATAGTACTAATTAGAGACCTAGTTGCCTAAATGACAAAAGAGGCAGCGTCATGAACGCTGCCTTTTTTCTTATTTCCCGATTTCACCACAAGCAATTCGATCTCCTGCATCACCTGAAGGCTGTGATTTATAGTCATCCGCTTTTTCATGAATGACAAGTGCTGATCCATCTGAATCAAACAATGTATTTTCTTGATCCATTTTCAACGTAACACCTTTAGCTAGCAGTTCCTCTTTGATTGTTCCGTCATCCGCTACCTCAATATTAGGTAAATCTCCTGCATGTGCTCCTTTTTCATGTTCCGTTCCATGACTCGCATTTGTCGGATTAAAATGTCCGCCTGCAGATTCAAAATCAGGTTTTTCACAAGCGCCTGTTTCATGAATATGTATCGCATGTGTTCCCTTTGGTAAATTCGCAGCATCTAACAAAATACGGACACCACCATCGGTTTCTTCCAGATTAACTTTTCCAACTTCGTCACCTTCGGCATTATTCAGATCGACAGTGATTTTCTCAACCGCACTTTCTTTCTCAGTAGTTGGTTGACTACTTGTTTCTTCCGAATCTTCTACCACTTTGTTATCTTCTGTATCTTCGCTGCTCCCACATCCTGCTAACGTCAGCATAATTCCTAACGAAACCGGTAAAAAAAATAAACGTTTCATCTTTCGCCCTTCTTTCCTTATGTATTTATATTCTTAATTGTTCACATAATTAGAGGCTGCCAAACCTGCTTTCATAGAAAAGAGCCTTAAGTACCAAGCCGAAGCACTGTCTGACATCCATATTTTTACCTATATAACAGACCAGAGGAAGCTCAATTCAATTAGTTGCAGAATGATTTTTTTGGGCGTAATATTTGGTCCATATTTAGTAATTCTATAAGGAGTGTGGACGATGAAGGCAGTCATAGTTAACCAACCAGGCGGTGCTGAACAGATGCAGATACAGGATTACGAAAAACCAAAGCTGCAACCTGGAGAAATCTTAATACATGTTAAAGCAGCAGCGATTAATCGTACGGATATTCTTTCACGTGAAGGAAAAACCGGATATATGAGCAACCCTATTTTAGGCATTGAAGTATCTGGCGAAGTAGTGGATGCATCCCCCGGAGTCACCTTTACAGCGGGTACTCGTGTTATGGGACTCGTTAATGGCGGAGGTTACGCTGAATATGTCACCATGCCTGCTGACCGAGCAATCGTCGTTCCGGATACCCTTTCTTTTGAAGAAGCGGCAGCCATCCCAGAAGTCTATTTAACGGCTTATCAAACCCTATTTTGGTTAGGCCAGTTAAAAGATGCTGATACGGTCCTCATTCATGCCGGCGGAAGCGGTGTAGGCAGTGCAGCTATTCAATTAGCTAAGCAAATGACCAAGGCCAAAATCATTGTGACAGCGGGATCAGAAGAAAAACTAGCATTCTGTCGTTCACTCGGTGCAGATATAACCATTAATTATAAAGAACAAGACTTTGATGAGGAAGTGTTGAACGCAACCAATAATCAAGGAGTTGATGTCATTCTTGATTTTATCGGTGCCTCCTATTGGGAGAAAAACTTGAAAAGTATTAAAACGGACGGACGCTGGGTGCTTATCGGGATTTTGGGCGGTACAGAAGTAGAAAAAGTAAACATCATGCAGCTTTTATTAAAACGAATCCACCTAAAAGGGACTCTCTTAACACCTAGAAGTGACGAATACAAAAAAGAACTGACCGAGGAATTTGTTCAGAATGCCTTGCCTTTATTTGAACAGAAAAGAGTGAAAGCTATTGTAGATTCTGTCTTCCCTTTGACCGATATCCAATCTGCTCATAAACAAATGGAAGCAAATAAGAACATCGGAAAGATAATTATTGATGTAAGTTTATAAATTTGACAGGCGGTCGAGGGTTTCCCGACCGCCTTTTCGTTGTTAAAACTGTTCCGCTTCAGAAAGTCCATCTGCACAGTAAATGGCCTGAATTGCACATAAATTATCAGGTTCTGCACATCATTCAGCTCCAAATGCACAGAAAATTGTCTATTTTGCACACTTTTCCCGCCATTTTGCACAGTACGTATGCTGAGATGCCCAACTGTTAAATTAAGTAGGCTAAATTTTCAGACATTTAATTGACTATCACAAATTCGCAACATTATAATTAGTTGATTAATCGATCTTAAAAAGGAGCGGTAAAATGAAAAAACGAGTTAACCCAGAGTTAGCAGCTAATTTGGAGCTGTTTCAAGATCTCGATTTACGTCCAGAGAATCTACCCTTTATCAGAGAACGTTCAGTTCAAACGAGGCCGTCTGCTGTTGCAGATGATGCCCTTTCTCTCACAGATAAAATTATTAACGGTCCAGATAATCAACCGTTGCCTTTACGAATTTACCGGCCGAAACACAGTAGTGAAACCTTACCTGTCCTGTTATGGATTCATGGGGGTGGATATATCTTAGGGTCGATAGATGAAGATGACGAATTGTGTATGAATTTTGTAAAAGAAGCTGAATGCGTCGTTATTTCTGTAGAGTATCGCTTAGCTCCCGACCATCCATATCCTGCACCCATTGAGGATTGTTATGCAGCATTGAAGTGGATTGCTGACTCGGCAGACGCTTTACATATCGATTTGAATCGAATTGGTGTGGCTGGTGCGAGTGCTGGTGGTGGACTAACGGCAGCCTTAACTTTATTAGCCCGTGATCGAAACTATCCTTCACTTTGTTTCCAAATGCCGCTCTATCCAATGATTGACGATCGCAATACTACGCCTTCAACGAATGAGATTAAAGAGGGATTTGTCTGGAATCAAAAATCTAATGAAACTGGCTGGAGAATGTATTTAGGTGATTTATATGGAACAGATGACATTCCTTCCTATGCAGCTCCTGCTCGTGAAACAGACTATAGCCATTTACCCTATACGTATACGTGTGTCGGACAATTAGACCCCTTTCGCAGTGAAACATTAACCTATGTAACTAAACTTGCAGAAGCTGGTGTTGATGTAGAATTTCATTTATATCCTGGTGCCTATCATGGGTTCGAAGGAATCAATCCAGATGCTGAACTATCAATTCGTGCTAAAGATGAATATATCCTAGCTGTTAAGAATGGATTCAAACGTTCCGCAAAGGTAGGAGTTTAAAAAGATGGGCTTAAGCTCTGGATCTTTTCTGAAGATGATAAATCAGATTGTCAATAAAACCGACCACAAAAACAAGCCTCGAATCAACGATTCGAGGCTTGTTTTTGTTATTTCTATTTAGTCCGTACTAATTCCAGTTGTTTAACTAGAACGTCCACTAACGTATTTAATGGATTTTCGAGTGTCTTTGACAGCTCTTGTTCCGCTTTCATGGCGGCATCTACCATGGACAGTTGAGCGACTGAGACAGGTTTTTGGTTTTCTTTCATAAGTTGAGTAATGAAAGTGGTGACTTCCTCATCATAGACATTCTTTTTCCCTTGCATCATCAGTTCAAAGATATCGTTAATTACAATAATCTCTGTGTCTAAAGTCAGTCCACGGGCGTCTGCGTATTTATGCAAACGATCCATTGTTCCTTCCACTGTAAGAGGATTCGTAAATAAAAGGATTTGAGGTTCAGTTATCTTACAAATTTCATTGAAATAGGGTTCGTCAATATTAATAATCGGTACCGAGATGCTCAACTGTTCCCCTTGTAATAACGTTATATAATTCGTACATGTAATGAGAATGGCGTCCACTTTACTCTTAGAAATCCATTCTAGCTGCTCTCTGACTTTATACTGAGCTTCTCTTTTTTTAAAAGATTTATCTGAAGTCACACGATACATGAGTGCTGGATCAACAAAATGAACTAAATCAATATCGTAAGAAGAAAGTGCCTTTTCTATGTAATTTATATTTGAATAATGGGCGTGAAGACACCCCAATCTTTTCTTCATCGATTCAACACCCTAACAAAACAAATTTTTAGATTTAATCCGGTCAATAAATCATTCCTTATTTTAACACACCCTGTCTTGACATATCAAAAAAAGAGAGGGAAACATCCCCTCTCCTTTCTATTTTTTGCTTATTTAGCTGCGTTCCGTAGTTTTCTTTCGTAGACAGCAATTTCGCCTTCAAGGTCAAGAAGTTTGATTTGATACTCAAGCTCCAGTTTCTTTTTAAGTCTGTTTAATGACTCGATTTGGCCTTCAATATCCTCTTTTTCAAGCTTTGGTTCCGACTGGAATTGAGGCTTTGGTTCAGCTTTAAACTCAGGTTCCGGTTTCGGCTCAGCCTTTGGTTCAGCTTTATATTCTGGTTCTGGTTTAAGATCAGCGAAAATATCTCCGCCTTGCATAAATTTACTTATGCTTTTACTAAAGAAGTCTGCTGCTGCGTCCTTAGTCTTAGGATTTCCGATAATCCCTTCGATTAGGCTCTGCATCTTCGCTAACGAAGTACCTGGAATAACTGATTTCTTTTGAATAAACTCTTCCAGCCAATCTTTATCTATCTGATAACTTTTACCGTCTTGTGTAGCCTCAAGTTCACCATTTCGAATCCACCGGCGAACGGTTTCTTCTGAAACACGTAACATTTCACTTATCTCTTTTGTACTTAACATACTAAAACCTCATTTCTGTATTTGTTCACACACATAACATATCATACGTGCGCACGTCCGTGCCAATAAAAATGATTATTTTTTTCTATGACTCGGACTTGCTATCCATTAGGTATAACGTATGATACCCTATATTTACCATTAAAGGGGGGCAAGCATGTATAAAGCGGAGATCGATAAAGAACTATATCTGGCCATTTTAGAACCAAGACACGCACAAGAACTGTTTCAACTGCTAGATAACAGTCGTGACCATATAAGCAAATGGCTTACTTTTCCTAACAAAACAAAAAGTGTAGAGGATTCTCTTACATTTATAGAAAAATCCTTGAGACGATTATCCAAAAATAATGGATACTGGGCCGGTATTTGGTATAAAGGAAAAATGGCTGGCTCCATTGGCTTCTTATATATTGACTGGGATGCAAGAAAGACCGAGATAGGCTACTGGCTCGGAGACGAATATTTAGGAATGGGGTTAGCTACAAAAGCAGCCAAAGCATTCATCAACCATTCGTTTGAGGAATTAGATCTAAGAAAAGTTGAAATAAATGTGGCAAGTGAAAACGGACCAAGCAGAGCCATCCCTGAACGTTTAGGCTTTACTAAAGAAGGCAGTATTCGCAACTATGAAAAGGTAAACGGAGACTATCATGATCGGATTCTTTATGGATTGCTCAAGGATGAATGGAAATGAAAGCGAAAAGCATCCTCCAAGGATAAGGAGGATGCAATCGATTTAATCCATATTCGACTTGCGAGCCCGATCAGACAGAGACTTTTCTTTATTCCAGACTCGTTTCTTCATGAAAATGGCTGCCAGTCCAATAAGTACAACAAATAATAAGCTAATAAAGAATCCTGGCCTGATTTCTTTCTCAAGCAGTGTACCTGTTACGGCGGCGGCAATTAACAATAAACCCATCCAGCCTGTCAGCTTATTCATTATGTTTAATTTAAGGACTTTAAATGCAGAAATTATAATAAAGGCCCAGTTGTACAAAATTAATATTCCTGCAGCAGTCGTAATGTATTCATAAATTTTCCCTGGAAGCAATAAAGCTGTAATGATCGAACCAATGAGTCCGAGTGTCGCAAGACCAAGTGCTGGCAAAGGCAAGTCTTTAAAATTCCTTATTTTATTGGCAAAGAAAAGCGGTGCATTTCCGTCACCCGCAATGGTGACTAATAAATTCGTAACACCAAATAAAGATGCGGTCATGGTGGAAAAACCGGCTATTATGATGGCTCCATTAAATACATGTGGAAAGAACCCTAGATGATAACTATCCATCGCCGTTACAAAGGGACTTTCCTTTTCACTAAATGCATCTAATGAAACCATCGTTACCGCTAACCCCAAGGAAATAACATAGATAATCGTTAAACATAAAAGCATGATGGTTCCTGCTTTTGGTGCATCTTCTTTCTTTTTAAGACGCATGGCCATCAGACCAATGACCTCTATCCCGCCAAATGCATAAAAGGCATAGATTAAAGAGGTCCAAAATCCTTTTAGTCCTTTCGGGAATAATTCTTTATAGGTATTAGGGAATGAAGGCGGCTCAACCCCCTTAAGACCAAACCAACCGAATATCCCAAAAAACGCAAGAATAATAAACATCACGATAGCTGCTGTCTTTATTACAGCCAGAACATTTTCTACTCTGTCAAACCCTTTAGTCCCAAACAACACGACAATAATTGAGATAATGGCGAAACCTGAGGCAAAAATCCAAAGCGGAATCTTTGGAAACCAAAACTGAGATAAGATGGAAAGCGCCGTCAATTGACTTCCCATAATTAAGATATTAGATGACCAGTAATTCCAACCTGCGCTAAATCCAGCCCAACGTCCATATGCTTTATTTGCATAATAACAAAACGATCCTTCGTGAGGATCTGCTGCTGTCATTTTGGCAAGCAGTCGGTAAACAATATATGTACCTAATGAAGCTAAAACAAATGAAAAGATTATGGATGGCCCCGTTGTTTTTATCCCAATTGTCGATCCAAGAAAATAACCTGTTCCAATTGTACAGCCGACACCAATTAGGGACAGCTGCCACCACTCCATGCTGCCCGTTTCATCTGCTTGATTGGACCCTTGGCTGTCTGGACTGTGTGCCTTCTTCACTGTAAATCCCCCTTCCATACATCCTTCTTAGTGTGAATAAAACCACTCAGAATTATGTAAAAGAAAAAGGAGTGACAGAATAAGGTATGGCTAACCCAATAAAGCCGTTATCCCTTGATAACCAAAGTACAAACCAAACCCTACTAGTGATAGACCGGATATAATGGAGATAACTTTTATACTTGTATCATTAAGATATCTTCTAAAAACGGTAGTCAATGATGCCACAAAGATATCCCAGCATGTAAGGCCGATAAAAATCATTAAGGTATATACAAGTAACGAACTTGTTCCATAGGTTACCGCTGTTTTTGCTAATACTGATCCGTATATCCCCAGCCAAAATAAAACGGAAAGCGGACTGGTTATCGACATAATAAAGCCAACCATAAAGCACTTTAACAATGAATCAGGCTTGCTTCGATAATCAATGGTTAATTTCTTAGCGGCAAACATCCCTTCAATTCCTGAATAAAGCAAGACAAATCCACCAAATAACCACAAAAACGTCTGTACAATGGGAATATCTAAAAACTTAACTAATCCGACATAGACCATCAACATAAAAATGGCATCTGCCATCATTCCACCTATACCAACACTCCACGAATGCCAAAATCCATTTTTAAGTCCCTTGTCCAATCTCGCTGAATTGACTGGACCAATAGGTGCCGCAAGCGTAAGACCTAACACAAAATAACTAAACAGTATATTTACACTCAGGAGTACCACTCCATTCATCCAATTTCATCGGCTTGTCCAAAGATGGAGAAACTAATGAAGTATATGTACCTGAAGATGAAGTTAGAACTAGTCCTCAGAGTGTAAATTAGTTTTGATTAGTGTACCTTCTTCCTACATTTAAATTGAAGAAAAAAGCAGTTCAATTATAATTTCGTTTTATTTTTTTTTTTCTTTTTTCCCATTAAAGCCGTCGCTATGGCACCAAAGAAATTTCCTAATGCTTCAAACATTACTTTACACCTCCCACAACGAACTGCAGCATATAATAAACTAGTATATTACATTAATTACATATATGGTAAAATAAGGATTATTATTCAATTTCGATTTAGCAAAAGGGAGGTCTAGTATTTGGCTATCGCAAGTGTCAATCAATATAAGAAACATGGGGTAATTAGTTACATTTCTATTGTAATAGGGATCGTTTGTTTTTTTATTGTATTTGTAGCACCTACACGGCTTGCAAATATTGGTATGGCAGGTGGAGACTATGTTACATTTGCCCTTACAGCTTTAGGTATTATCACTTCCCTCATAGGTATCAGTAAGAAATCCGAGAGAAACCTAATTCCAATTATCTCGTTAGTTTTATCATCATCTTATTTTATTTTCTGGATAGTAACTATCTTTTTACTCGTAACTGGTATGGTTGATTTTGCTCCATAACAGACAAAGCGTATCTTTTAGGTCCCGTAAGTATCTTACGGGTTTTTCATTTTTTGTGATACATCACACATAATTAATAGCAGTGAGACATTATAAACTTATTGGGGTGAGCTATTTTGAATTTTTCATTTATAGATAGTAGAAGTGGTAGTGCAACCTGTGTTTTGGAGATTAATCATAAAAAGTTTGAGTTCCACCCTTCTTTTCATTCCGATGCCCTAGGGGATTTTGTTTCGTATCTTGCTTCGATACATCCTTTATGCAAATTGAGTTGGAAAGAAGGTGCCTTTCACAAAATAAATGGTGGGATTCATTGGCAAACCGGACCATCTTTACTAAATTGGGAATTCAAACGAGATTTCGAGGATTTAGAAATTATCATCATCGAAAAACAAAACTTTACCGTAGATAGAAAAGTTAATACCCATTTACCTAAAATAATAGTGAAAACTACATGCAAGTTTGATGATTTTGTTTTATGTGTAATAAAAGAAGTAGATCGAGTTATTAAACACGAGGCATTTTAGGTTATCGACAAGAATGGCAAAACTACACATTTCCAATGGATGGTTTTCTTGCACTGAAATATGCGTATCTTTATAAAAAACCCTTTGAGATAACCAAAAAAAATAGTGGTACTTCGCTTGAGGAAGAACTATCTTTATTATTGTTAGCTATTGAATAAACAGGGTATATGCCGAGAGATTTATCATCTTTAATCGACTGATTAGGGAGGTGTTGTTTTTGGATAAAGAGGTAAAGAGAAAATTAGCTTTCATTATATCCGTTTCTATTATAGGCAGTATTCTTGTATTATTGGTTCCCATTCTTTTTCATTATTTTTCTGGTTCTCCTTAACTTCACTATCCTTTCCACAGTTATGCCATTCCCCCTTTGATTACTAACTCCAAAGGGGGACCTCTTTTAAATCCCTTTGTTAGTTTTCTCCACTCTCTTCCCTTTTTCCAATTGTTTGATTTAGTTCTTCTTCTTGTTTTTTAAAATACGCCCGAAAGCTCAACCAAAAAATCGTATACGTAATGATGAAACAAACAAAAGCAGCTGCAAAAGGCCATATCCCGGCTGGAAGCCAGCCAATATACATCGCCATGGGAAAATAAACAAGGACTGATAAAGAAAAGTGAACACTTAACTGTTTCAGCGGACTCCAGTTGTCATTTTCAAAAATTAACGAAGCCATGCAGAAATATAAACTGATTACCATCGCACCTACTACACTTAGCCAAATTTCCTGTACACTAACTTCCGCCTTAATTACGACAATCACGGTGAGTATGATAAATACGACTACCATCGAATATCCAAGACCCGCCCAAGCTCGCTTTAAAAGCTTACTTCCCATCCTCTCCACCTCCGAGAATTAATTTTTTCTTTAGCTCAGCGACATAACTGCGTGAGACATATTCTTTTGTGCCTGATTTAAAATGTACACAAAGAATGCCGTTGAAGGTCAATTCAAAATGATCAATTTGGTCGAGGTTTCCGATAACTGATTTCGAAAATCTCATAAACCGCTGGGGGACTAACAGTTCCTCCAGCTCGTAAAGCTTCAACTTCATTTCAATCTTCCGGCGGCCGCTGACACCATACACCTTGCGTTTTTCAGCGAATACATAATCTACCTCGCTCGGGCTTAAGAGAATGGTCTTATCCTCCTCAACGCCTACGAGACGCTTTGACGATTGAATGTGTAATTTCCGAATGATTTCTGCCAACTCCGGAGTCATTTCTTTAGCCTGAATGGTAATCGTCAACTCGTCGTATTGATCATCTAAGTCGATATTCACTTTCATGATTGGTCCCCCCTGTTCTATATATATTATTGCGAATTTTCTTGCCTTTGTAACAATAAACGGATGACAGGTAGAAGAACGGGAGTCAACTGTTATAAACTTGGAATGAACTACGGTCCTATGTATAAAATCGTATTCAATTTGCTTAATTTTACCATTTATTCTCAGAGAAGTTACCTAAAAAAACAGGGACCTCTTTATTAAAGGTCCCTGTTAATGGATTTATTCTTTTCTAAGCTCTCTACTGATACAAAATGCACCGATGGTAAACACGATGGAAATCATTAAAGGAACGACGATATACGCTTGATCGACCACAAACCATCCTAGAATGAGTGATGACACGCTCGTTGTGAAGGCAATAAATCCATATGTCTTACTTTTATAAATCCAAATATAAGGAAAAAAGTGAGAACCCGTTAATAAACCAATCGTAAAAGGTAAATACTCGGGAATTTGAAGGTAGACAAGTATAAAAACCGGGATAAAAAAAGCCTGCGGAGCTGCAACTACTGCCGCTAACATTCCAATTGGATTCTCAATAACTAATACATTGATTTTCATACATCTGCCAACGGCTACCCCTAACGGAAAGATAACAATCAAGGCAAGAATCCAAATAACGCCTACGATCTTCATTGAAAAAAAGAATGGAAAAAGAGCAATAAGAAAAAAAACAAAGGCTCCAGAAAGTACAAGTGGAAACCCTTTTTTTGCGGTTTGGATAACATCCTTTTGTAAGTGGTTTAGCTTAGTATCCATTTAAGACTCCTTTAGAAATGACTCTGAACCATATACGGCTAGATTCAGTGTCCAAATCGTTTTTAATAGAAAGTAACAAATAAATAAGAACCTATTAAAATACATATCTTTCATTTTAAGTTTATACATATTTACCACTTTTTAAACTAGTTATTCATATACTCGACACACTCTAGTGAGCTATTCGCTATTTTATCCGCCTATCATTTGTACCCAATCAAAGATACGTATATACTTAATGTAAATATAAGTAAAAAAAGTAATTAGGAGGAAATATCATGAAATTAGAAGGCAAAGTGGCCATTGTTACAGGTGCCGCATCAGGAATGGGAAAAGAGATTGCTAGATTGTATGCACAAGAAGGCGCCAACGTTATCCTTTCAGATATTAATAAAGAGGCTGTGGAATCAGTTGCTGCAGAAATTGAAAAAGAAGGTGGAAAAGCCATTGCTGTAATGGCTAATGTGGCTAAAGAAGAAGATGTTCAAGCCATGATTGATTTGGCTGTTGAAAAGTTTGGGACTCTGGACATTCTTGTCAACAATGCTGGAATTATGGATAACTTCATTCCTGCTGCTGAACTTACAGATGAGCATTGGGAACGAATCTTCGCGGTGAATACGACATCTGTTATGCGAACAACAAGAAAAGCACTTTCCATTTTTCTTGCTAAAGAACAAGGGATCATCATTAATGTCGCTTCTGTCGGCGGACTCTTCGGTTCAAGAGCCGGTGCAGCATACACAGCTTCGAAACATGCAGTCATCGGCTTCACCAAAAACGTAGGCTTCCAATACGCTGGTAACGGTATTCGTTGCAATGCGATTGCTCCAGGTGGTGTTAATACGAACATTGGAACCACTATGAGTGAGCCAAACGAGTTTGGCATGCAAAAGGCAATGAGCGGCGCAGCCGGTAACCCGCGGTCCGGTGAATCGATTGAAATTGCCAAAGTCGCATTATTCCTTGCTAGTGATGATGCAAGCTTTGTCAATGCCACGACCATCACAGCTGATGCTGGCTGGACAGGGTATTAAATACTAGCTGTTACTTAAAACTCCCGATAAACACATCGGGAGTTTTTCTATTATTTACAACATAAAGAGACCGAATGCCGAACTAAGTTCACTGCATCCGGTCTCTAAGAAGAGAATGACTTCTTTATTTACTTACTCTTGACGTTAATTTTCCTTGTGTAAATAACAAGAGGTAATCGTATCCGCCTGCTTTTGAATCTGTTCCTGACATATTGAACCCGCCAAACGGCTGCGCACCGACTAATGCTCCTGTACACTTTTTATTAATGTATAAATTGCCACAGTGCATATGATCAAGCGCAAATGAAATTCGTTCTTCATTTTCAGAGAAATAAGCACCCGTCAGACCGTAATCTGTATCGTTATAGATGGCAATAGCTTCCTGCCAATCCTTTGCCTTAGCAAGGGCTAAAACAGGTCCGAAAATCTCTTCTTGCATAATACGCGCTTTAGGATCAACATCCGCAAAAACAGTTGGTTGAATGTAATAGCCATTGCCATCTGCTTTATTTCCACCGTTAAGCAATCTGCCTTCTCCCTTGCCGATTTCGATATAGCTCATTACTTTGTCAAAAGACTTCTGATCGATAACCGGTCCAACAGGATAATTTTCGGCTGGAGCACCTACCTCTAATTCACTCACTAATGAAGTAACTTTTTCAACCACCTGATCATACACAGACTCTACGATGATGGCGCGTGATCCGGCTGAACATTTTTGGCCTTGGTAACCAAAAGCTGATGCAACAATTGCTTTTGCTGCCGCATCTAAATCGGATGTTTCATCCACAACCACTCCGTCTTTCCCACCCATTTCAGCAATGACTCGCTTCAGCCAAATCTGACCTGGCTGTACTTTAGACGCCCGCTCATAAATTCGACAGCCAACGGCACGAGAGCCCGTGAATGAGATAAACCGTGTTTTAGGATGTTCAACCAGGTATTCTCCTACCTCAATTCCATCCCCTGGCACATAGTTTAATACTCCATCAGGAAGCCCAACTTCTTTCATCAGCTCGACGAACTTCGCTGCAATGACTGGAGCAGAATCTGCCGGCTTCAGAATGACCGTATTTCCAGACACAATTGCCGCTACCGTTGTACCTGCCATTATGGCCAGCGGGAAGTTGAAAGGAGAAATAATTACGCCTACCCCAAGAGGAATGTACGTCATTTGATTATTTTCCCCTTCAATTTTTGTAAGCGGGCGATGAATACTTGTTTCACTAAGACGAATCATCTCTCTCGCATAAAACTCAAAGAAATCAATTGCTTCAGCCGTATCAGCATCAGCCTCCGCCCAGTTCTTCCCAGTTTCTAAAACTAATAGGCTAGAAAATTCATGTTTGCGCTCTCTTAACAAAGCGGCTGCCCTAACTAAGTAGTCTGCACGCTCAGAAGCCGGTACCTTCTTCCAACTCCCAAAGGCTTCTAATGCCACGTTCATGGCTGAATCAACTATTTCACTAGTTCCCTTGCTGACCTTACCGATGATTTGATCAATATTACCTGGATTGATTGAGATGATTTTTTCATCAGTCGAAATCTTCTCACTGCCTATGTATAAAGGAATTTCACGTCCCAGTTCCTTTGAGACTTTCGCTAATGCATGTTCCATTGCCTGTTTATTTTCATTCGTAGAAAAATTTGTGAATGGCTCATTCTTAAATTCTGAAAGTTTTTTAGCTGTTGTAGTCATAATTATCTCTCCCTACTAACTGTTTTTTATCTAAAATTGAAGTGTCACTTTAATTTTTCCCTTGTTAATGATATATTATGGATGATTAAGAAAAATCAGTCAATAGTTTTATAAACATTTTTTTCTACTACTTACATTATTTTTACAAAAGACAAAGGGGAATACATATGGCTCACCAAATAGGAGAATCTTTAAAACGTCTCCGTCGCGAACAAAAAAAAACTCTCAAACAGATTGCCGAGAAAACGGGTCTATCCATTAGTTTTCTCTCTCAAGTGGAACGGTTAAAATCTTCTGTGACCATTGAATCATTAACAAAAATTGCTGAGTCCCTGAATGTCAGCCCCACGTATTTTTTCAGTGACAATGACCATCCCAGAAGTGTGATCCGAAGAAAGACACCTAACGATCAAGTTGATTTTCAACAATCCAGGTTCAGCTATCAAAGTTTAGCAGGCGACATACCGAATCCCGATTTTGAACCGATGATTGTTACCGTCCTCCCTAATCAAGAGCAGGTACATACCTTCACCCATAATGGACAAGAATTCATCTACGTACTATCTGGTGTGCTAACCGTCATGTATGAAGAGGAAGAGGTCGATCTTACTCCAGGAGACAGTTTTCATGTTGAATCTTCTAAACCTCACAATTGGTATAACCGAACAGATGATGTCGTAAAAATGGTTTATGTCCGTTCACACTCTTTTGAGTAAATAAACAAAGACCGACAAGCAAAATTGTCGGTCTTACTAACATATGTATGATTTATTGCGTGAATAATTCCTTAAGCTTTTCCTGCTCATAATTTTTAATGAGTATGTATCGCTGCAGTCCTTTTGTATTTGCTACCGCAAGCTCCGAAAATTTATAGGCTTCTAAGTAATTGCCTTCCTTGAGGTTAATCTCCACTTCAATGGCATCTTTATACCATTGTTTTTTAATCCGCTCCTTTAGGAATCGAGCAGTATTTAATTGACCTTCCTCAACCGAAATTAACGCATCATAATAATGCTTCACGTCCATCGGCTTCAATTCAGCTAAATACTCCTTCGCTTGTTCTGGATTTCCTTTATAAAGATGATAGATGGTCTGCAACTGAGCTTTTCCAGGTATAGATTTTACTTTTGACATCGTAAGGGTAAAGGAAACCTCTACCTCCTCATTATGTCTATTGGCTAACGCATAGTAAAACGCATACATCGGCTTTTTCTTATTCGCAAGTAAATACGCTTCCACCTGATTCATATTTTCCGTAAAGAAGACAGGATACAGCTTAATGTATAGGAAAAACAAAGCAAATGGAATCACCGTTACCAAGAACATCCAAAGTGGATAATCAAAATAGCCATATGCTCCCCCGATAAGAAGCGCAATCGTATACAACAAAATATTCTGCTTGATGGTAAAACCCTCCATAAATCGATATATCTCCTAGTATAGCAAACTCACTTCTAGAAAAAAATGATAAATTATCCTAAAAAATGAATCAGTCAGCTAACATACGATACCGATTACTTCCTGGAAGCCGCTTAATTTCCTTCCAAGCCTGAATGGCATCCTTTTGCGTTTTTCCCTTATTCCTGTGATCAGCAAAAAAATCACGGATAAACGTATTATACTCAAACTGAGGAGGAATCTCTTTTTGATAGGATTTGTCCATTTTCCGTTCGACCTCCTGATACCAAGCCTCCACTACATCACGATAGCTTTTACCAACATTCCCTTTAAAATAGGATTGTATATACGTTGAAAAATGAAATCCAGGGATGACAGACGAAAAAAAAGCCCGCACATCCTGGCTGCAGCGATGCCCTTCCGTAATAACCGTGTCTAGGCTAAGCACCTCATGTTTAACCATTCTCACCTTTTTCACAGCCGGCTTTCTTCTCTCACCCGTTTCAAGAAAAATAGCGACTCGCTCGGCTAACTCGCCCTTCGAACCAGCAGGACTCAATTCATGCTCCCGGCAAAACTCCTGCAGCTCCGTCTTAAGAAAATAGTAATTCCGAAAGTCTTCAAATGCCATATTACGATCAAGTACAGGCCGCAAACAACCGCCTCCTTTATTTGGTATTTATTTCATTATAGAACGAACGTTCCTTAAAAGCTATTTATGGACAAAGAAAAAGAGATGCTCACTGCATCTCTCAGACTTTAGAGAAACTCGGGTAATATCTTTAAAATCGAGATGTTGATTTCCATTCCAGGCGCTTTGCTTTCCACGGGCGGGCGGTGAGCCGCATCAATCTTACCCTCCTGCGGGGTCTCACCTGGCCCGCTGTTCCCGCAGGAGTCTTCACGCCTTTCACTTCAATCAACTGACTTTCTAAACTTAAAAGTAAAAAGCCAATTTATAAATGATATAGAATTCCAAGGTGATAAGGAGTATTTTCGAAAACCATCTAGAAATGGTAACAATAGACCAACTTGTTCCCCCGGCCTATTTGATCCGAAAAATGCAAAAGAGGTTTAGAATGAAACCATTCCAAACCTCTTTTGTCTACAAACTGAAAGATGCCTATTGCATCGCTGGTTTTCTAGTAATTTTGGATTAATGTGGACGACCTGTTTCGGCATCAGCATATGGACTAATCAAGCCAGATCCTGGTAAAACGCTATGTGGTCTTGTAGTTTCCGATTCTGCAGCCTTAGCAATTGTTGTTGCAGAAAAAGAAAGTGAAATAATAGCAAACAAAGTAATAATAAGACGTTTTTTCATATTAATTACAACTCCTTGTGTATTTTTTTTGTAGCATGTAGATCCATACTTTGTATCTGAAAAGCTTTTTTATATTGTTTTCTTTCAATATAAAACTCAGTAAATTCTTTACTAATAGACTTTAGATTTTTCCAATCTTCATTATCATAAAAATAACTTATACTTTTATTCATCAACTGCTCATATTGTTCATATTGTTGATTAAACCTATGCAACTGAGCTTCTAGTATTGAAAGATGCGTGAAATCAGAATCTGTTTTACAAGTACTTTTTGTTTCCTCTATTTCAGAGTTCAATAATTCAAAGTCTTTATTTCTCACGTATATTTCTAATTTAGCCCTATAGGAATTAAAAAGGGTTTCATGATTTTGCCTCTTTTTTATTACAATACAACGATCTAAAATTTCTAAAGCCTCTTTCCCTAAATTCTGTTCAATTTTTAAAAGAGCTAAATTATGAAGCAAAATAGGGTACATTCTGACGGACTCATTTTCATCTAAAATATCAAACCCATTATTAAGATATTCTTCAGTCTTAATCAAATCTTTTTTTTCTTTGTAAAGAAGACCAATTAAATTATAGCAATCTGCCGTTTTTACCCAGTCATGCAAGTTCAAATACAGGTCTTTTGCTTTAATTGAGTATTCTAGTGCTTCTGTATATTCATAAAGATAATACAAAGACAACGCAATATTAAAAGTTAAACGTGCTTTTAACTTTGGATCGGTAGTCAATGTTATTGTTTTACGAAAATTATGAATGCTTTCTTCGTAGTTCTTTTTAATGTAATGAATTAAGCCGGTTACATAAAAGTACTTTTCGCGTATTTCGGCACTGAGCATGTATACCTGACTTGGATCCACATAATTAACTACTTTATTATTGTAGAGCTGATTGGCATCCTCAATTCGGTTTGCATTGATTAAATCGAGAATTCGCAGCAAGCTGAAATATAGTTCTTGATTTAAGGAAGGGATAAATTCAAACTTCGATTCATTTTCATGATAGAAGCTCTCAATCTGTGCCAGCTCGCCCCCTTCAATAATTCTTTGATATTCTTTTAGCAGAACAGCTAGGTCCGGATCATCAATATGTATATCTTCAAAGTAAGTGTACGGGACAGCCAATCGATCTGCTAGTAAGTATAGTATATCCTGAGAAGGTACAAATCGACCACCCTCAATATTGCTGAAATGTGAAGTGGAGATGATTCCATGACCTACTTGATCCTGAGATTTCTCACTTCTTTTCCTCATTTCTTTTAATCTTTTGCCGATATGCAAACATTCCATCCCCTTGTTAAGGTTATCCCGAATCTATCTCTATTATTATGTTTTTTGTATTTTTGCTTTCTGTTTGCTTCTGGCTTTGCTAGAATTCTATTACAAAAAATGAGAATTTTCAATAATTTCCAGATTTATTTGTGTAAATTCACATCTTTTGTATCATTTTTTACCCATTTCACAAAAGAAATCTGGTGTAGAAAGAATTCTATTCTTTTATCGGAATAAGTCTTAACAAGTTTACAAGAATGGTGAAATTACCTAAGCTATTTTATAAATCACTTGGCATACTAGCTTGTTCCACTACGTGAACATTCCAAGTAATAATCGTCGTACTGTCTCTCACATGATGCTCCTGAATGGTAGAGAGCATCTTAATTACGGCTATATCAGCTGATATCTCCATTAAGGCATGATAGATTGCCTCCGATTCAGCATAAGGCTCCCCTGGACATTCTGTCAGCCCGTCGGTGGTTAAAAAAATCTGATTGCTGCCCGTTCTTAATTCCCGAGTTCCTCTGGTAAAACAGGGCACAGGCTGGTCAAAGGTATTCACTTGTCCAATCCATTCATAAAATTGCCGCTCATTCAGTAAATATTGACCCAAGTCTGCTAGTTCTGGATGCAGAAGATACAACATACAGTCTCCCACTGACAGCCACCAAACATATTTTTCTTTTCTTACCACGAATAAGCAGGCGGTTTCCCCCTTCACTTCTCGGCACGCTTGTAAAAAGTCATGGTTTTGAAGAACTGTTAATATGTGCTCCTCTATTTGTTTGAGTGCAACGGGGCTTGACTGGGAAAGGATAGTTTTCACGTTCATTTGTTCTTGCTGAAAACGATTAACGATAAGCGCTGCACTATCTGCTGAATAATGCGCATCAAGCACCATTGCAAATTCCCACTCTTGTTGGACATCCGCCCAAACGATACAGCCATCTTCGTTTTTATATGCTCCAGCAGCCGAATTTCCGCCAAACCGCCCCACTGTTACCTGATTCACCTGTACAACACTTACTTCATCCACAAAAGGATGTTCGCATCCAACCCAGCCTAATGTATTCATGCTAACTGGCCCTGCCTCTCTATATTTCCACATACTTAGTACAGATAAAAAGTCTTTGATTTTATATCTCCCTTACTTGTTGTCAAAAATTATAGTATAAAAAGTAATAAAATGGTATTTTTTTGACGTAGATCACTCCAAAAAAGACATGGAATGGCAGCTCCATGTCTTTTTATCTACACTTATTTTTTGATAATAAATTCTTTTAACGTTAGTTCTAATTCCTTAATTAATTCGTTTACGTTTTGTGTATATTGAGCTAGCTCATTAGATGATGCTGCTTGTTCCTCCATCGAGGATGCAATTTCTTCTGAGGCTGCTGTGGTTTGTTGAGATACGGCTGTTATTTCATCAATCATAGTCATAACTGTTTTCTTTTGCTCATTTAGCATGTTGATTGTTTCTGTCTCTTTATTTATAGATTGCGATATCTGTATGACGGAAGTCTCGAGCTCAACCATCGAATCTCTTACAGTAAGGACGGCACTCTTTTGATCCATACTGATTTGGTTGGTTTCATTCGTTGTTTTCAACAGGTCCTCTGTATCTGATAAAACACTATTAATAATGTTTTGAATATCAATCGTTGCCTTCTTGGAATCATCAGCAAGCGTACGTACTTCATTTGCTACGACTGCAAATCCCTTTCCATGTTCCCCGGCTCTTGCAGCCTCAATGGATGCATTTAGAGATAATAGGTTGGTCTGCTCTGCAATTTGAGAAATGGCATGAGTCACATTTGAAATCGTTTTTGATTTTTCTACTAGACTTGTACTCATATGTGTAACAGATTTGAAAGCCGCTTCTAATTTTTGATAAGAAGTTTCTAGTCTATCTACTTGTTCTTTCCCCGTTTCTAACTTTCTAGAAGCGGATTGTAACACGGATTGAGTCTGATTAGATTGCTCCATTAACTCATCCATTTCGTTGCTTAGTTCTCGAATGGCATTTGCACCCTGCTCAACTTGTTCTGATTGATTGGCTGCTCCTATAGCAATTTCTTCAATTGAACGTGAAACCTCAGAAATCGCTGTACTACTTTCAGCAGCAATAACACTTAATCCATTTGTTGCTTTTGTAACAGACTGTGTATTTACGTTAACTTTTTTAATGAGTCCCCTCAATCTGCTTAGCATGGCATTATAACTCACCGATAGATCGCCAAATTCATCATTCGCTTCATAGTGATATTCTGTCACTAAATCTCCACTCGCTGTTTTGCCTATCACACCTTGTAGGTTAGCAATCATTTTTCTTAACACATTGGCCAAGAATAGCGCACATAACACGCCAAATAGTAAGCCAAATACTTCAGAATATAAGGCAGCTTGGCTAATTTCATTTAATTTAGAAGCGGCGATTTCATCAGAGGTAAACGATAACACTTTCCAATTCAATTCCGGCACTCTATTGACCTGACCGGTATACTCTATACCTGCCCATTTCAACGGTTGCGAAGTAATACTCTTCCCTTCATACATCTTCGTTACCCAATCAAACTGTGAAGAAAATTGTTTCGAATCTGCTAATAAATTTTCAACACCTTCTACCGTCCCGCTGTTTTTAGGGTTGATATTCTTTCCGTCCATCCCCTCCATAAAGGAAGAAACAATAATTCCTTGTGAATCTAGAATGATCAACCGACTATTGGAATGGTCTTCAATATCTTTTCTTGTCTTGCCTATAGTGGAAAGATCGACGTCATATCCTAATGCGCCAACCATTTTTCCTTCTAATCGGACTGGTGTCACAACAGATGTCATCATTTTTTGTGATGATTCATCCTTATAAACGTCCATCCATCTTGTTTTTGGAGTCTCGGTTAACGCTTTATACGTTAAGGTCTCTCGCGCATCTTTGGCAAAGTCAATCGGCGGATACATCGTTAAACTGCCATCATTTCCATCCATATAATAAGCGGAAATAAGATTTTTATTATTTGTTTGCACCGATTCTAGTAGGTCCGACATACGTTCTTTTGATGTAGAATCTATTTGATCGGTGACAATATGAGCCAATTGCTCAAGCGAATTTTCGTAACTCTTCAAATCTAGGTTAATCTGAGCTGTCGCACTTTTTGCATAGCTAATATTAGCTGTTTTCGTATCTTCTTCAAATATGGATGACACCTTGATATATACGGAAGAGACAGATCCTACAAGCACGAGCAGAACGATAATACTAATAAAGAACATCCATTTCAATCGAATAGATACCCTTTTTTTTCTCTTTTCCTTACTTTTTCGTTTTAACTTTTCCAATGGCTCCTGCTCCTTCTTTTCAACTTTAACGTGTACAAATTATTATCGGTAAATAACTTTAAACTTTTAGTAATATTTAGGTTGTGTTTAAAAAAGGAAAAGGATCTTCATAGAAGACCCTTCACATTACTCATTTATGACCGGATTGCCGGTATTTTAATTTTTACAGTAAACGCTCCATCCTTATGAATATAGTCTAATAACCCGTGATGGCTGGAAACAACATCAGCGATGAGCTTTGTTCCAAGCCCTTCATGACCTATCCCCTTTGTAGTCTGTCCGTACCTTTTAAACAGTCCATCCAGAATATTAGCGGGAACTGGCAGACTCGTATTCTTACAAATAAGCAAATATAAACCGCTTCGTTTATAAAATTGTAAGGAGAGCATTGCTTGTTCGTCATATACCTGCTGCCATTGCTCACAGGCATCCATGCTATTCGACAAAAGGTTGCCAAGTAATATTACTATATCTTTGTCAGGCAGCGGCAAAGTAGATAGCGGAATGTCCAAATCATAAACCACATCAATTCCCGCTGTTTGTCCACGCCGGTACATTTGATGTAAAACACCTGCAACCGTACCCCGCTCCCCTTTAATCGATAGATTCGTCTCTTCATACCCTTCCACCAATTTATCTAGGTAGTGCTTTGCCTCTTTTGATTGATCAGATTCGAGCAAAAAGTGCACCGCCGATATATGTTTAAGAAAATCGTGCCGCTCACTCCTTACACGGCGAAAGGTCTCATTCATTTGAGTATGCTGTTCTTCGACCTGCCTTAATTCTTGAAGCAGAGGAGTGAGTTTTTTCACCATCATCCATCGGATAACTTCTATCCCGATGAACAAGATAAAAAACCAGTAAGTATTCACTAGTACATAAACGAATGATAAAAGTATCTGCAGAACAAATAAACTACTGTTGAGACTGTTTCCTAATGTAGAAACATCTACTTGTCTTGTCTTAGCTAGATAACCAACCAACCCTATTACAACAATAGAAGTTAGATAGATTGGTATCTTGCTAAAAAGCATATGAAGGTGTACTACTCCTAAAATAGTAATCATCACCCAATAAAGAATAGACGATTTCAAATCAAATCCACCTTTTTAAAAATAATTTGTTTGTAAAAAATCTACTTTTTCCTTTGTAATCATAGCTTGTTCCTCCATCCCTTCAAAGGTAACAATGTAGGAGTTTTTTGCATATAGCGAAAAGTTCTTCACATGATGGATATTGATAATAAAGGATCGATGTGAACGCAGGAAATCCCGCTCCCTCAATTCCCCTTCCAATTCATTCAACGTTTGATAGGTTTTAATTGGACCCGTCTTTGTATAAATCGTCGTTGATCTCCCAGAACGTTCAATAAAAATAATATCCTTTTTCTGTACAATATGTATTTCGTTTTTCTGTTTTAAATACAGCCTGCCCACCATTTCACTCGACCTTGATTTTTCTAACAGGCGCTCAACAGACTTCACAAGCCGGTCCTTTTGATACGGTTTCATAATATAATCATGAACATTTAATTCAAATGCATGAACTGCATAGCCGCTGCTGCCTGTCACAAAAATGACCGAAATATTCAGCGCATGCGAGTGAATGATATCGGCCAGCTCATAGCCTGATAGATTGGGCATTTCAATATCCGCAATTAATAAATCAATGGTCTGTTTCTTAATCTGCTCGTATGCCTCTTCTGCTGATAAAGTTGAAAAAATAACCTCTACTTCAGGAATCCCTGCTACAATTCCATTTAATTTATCCAGATCGATAAACCGATCATCTACGAGTCCTACTCTCATTCTTCTTCGCCTCACATACCGTTGTTGTTTTCATTTTACCATCAAATAATGGAAAAATGACCTATTTACGACATTAAAAGGGATATTCACGACATAAGTACAGATTTCGTTTGTGATTATTTATATGATAGAGCTATCAAAAGACAATGAGGAGGAAAAGTAATGATTGAAATAAAAGGTGTCACGAAACAATTTAAAGAAAAGAAAGTGTTCCTTACCGCTTTAAAGCATGTATCGTTCACCGTTAAACAAGGTCAAATTGTTGGCTTACTCGGGGAAAATGGCGCTGGAAAAACAACACTGCTGCGGACGATTGCTACCCTATTATCTCCCACCGACGGTCAGGTGTTAGTCGCTGGACACGATACGGTCGAAAGTCCAAATGAAGTAAAAAAAAGAATCGGTGTTCTATTTGGCGGTGAAACGGGATTGTATGAACGACTGACTGCCCGGGAAAACCTTGAATATTTCGCTCTGTTATATGGCATGAGTAAACATGAAACGAAGGTACGCATTGACGACCTGGCAAAAATGTTCGGGATGAGAGATTATCTTGATCGTAAGGTAGGAGGGTTTTCTAAGGGGATGCGGCAAAAGGTGGCCATTGCCCGTACGATTATCCACAACCCAGACATTATTTTGTTTGATGAACCAACCACTGGGCTTGATATCACCTCGTCCAACGTCTTTCGGCAACTGGTCCATCAATTAAAACGAGACGGAAAGACGATTGTCTTCTCAAGTCATATCATGGACGAAGTTTCCATGCTTTGTGATTCAGTCGCAATGATCCATAAAGGTGAGCTAGTCTTTCACGGAAACCTAGAAGCTTTATATAAAACAGAAGCCAGCCGTGATTTAAATTATATTTTCATGAGCAAGCTTGTGAGGGGGAACGAACATGCTTCTTAATATCTATTTAAAAGAAATGAAAGATTGTTTCAGAGACCGCAGAACCTTACTTCTGACCGTTCTTCTACCGATTGTGATGATGTCTGGATTAGTCTTTTTCTATGAAAGCATAGGATCAAGTGGAGAAGGAGAAACGTACAAACTTGCGGTAGACTCTTCGTTTAGTAACGACGAGGCAGCTATTTTTAAGGAGTATGCAGCCATAGATATTATAATATCAGCTGATCCTGAACAAACATTTGCAGATGGTGACGCCCAAGGCGCTCTAGTGTTAAATCCTAATTTTCATGAGACGGTCAAAATGGGGAAAGAAGCATCATTTACGATGATTGGTGATTCAACTAGTGAAAACTCATCTAATTTAATGTCTTTGGTAGCAACTGCCCTGACAGAATACGAAAAAAGGATTGTCGCTGAACGACTACAGGCTCAAGGAACCGATGCTTCGCTGATCCAGCCATTTTCAGTTGAGCAGAAAGAAATGTCTGAGGATAATTTCGGTGGCCATTTAATTGCCTTTCTGATTCCTATGATGCTAGCACTTGCAATTGGAGTAGGAGCTGGTCCTGCAGCAGCTGATTTATTTTCAGGTGAAAAAGAAAAGAAAACAATGGAAGCTTTGCTGATGTCACCGGTAAGCCGTTCAACACTCTTAACAGCTAAATGGTTGACGATTTCAACGATTGGTGCTTTAACGGGTATGATCACCTTAATCGTCGTTGCCCTTGAAATTACCTTTTTAACGGAAAATCTTAAAAAGGGCATCTCGTTTGGTAATGAGGTCTATTTAATCATTCTTATCGCCATTTTTCTTTCCATCATCTACGCGATGTTTATTGCTTCGCTCTTGATGATGACCAGCATTATTGGGAAAACAACAAAAGAAGCTCAAAGTTATAGCACTCCCATTCTTATGGTCGTTATTTTTCCTTCTATGATGCTAGCAACCACTAGCGTGAACGAACTAGCTTTCTGGCATTTTGCTACACCGATTATGAACTTGTTCAGCCTTTTTAAAGAACTATTATTAGGTGTCATTCATTACGAGCATATTTTCATTACGATTGGCAGCAACCTCCTCAGCCTATGCGTCATCTTTATCATCGCCCGAATCTTATTTATGAAGGATAAATGGGTGATGAATTAACGAAAAAAGCTGCCGAGAATTTTCTCGACAGCTTTTTTAAAGTCTTTATTTACGCTTTTACGGTTGGTTCATCGATAGCCGTAGTCGCATGTTTAATTTCGTATTCAAGTTGTGAAGTCATTTTTTGTTTGGTTTCATCAGACCAGTTGAAGTAAGCTTGCATAAAGTCGATGACTTTTTCCTTATAACTTCTCACTGTGTCGATATCAAATAACAAGGCTCCTGTTCTTCTATATAAGAAGTCGACTGGAGTCGCAGTCATTTCGTGATCAAGAGCATATTGAAGCTTAGCCATTAATACAATTGGCAGGCCATATTGCTCTGCATTTTTTCTAATTGTATCTAAATTATCAAAAATGGTTGGAACATTTGAACCATAACGAGTAGCTAATTGTTCAGCTTCTTTCTGTGTCAACGATAGAGACAGACCTCTTTCAATCTGTTTTTGAACATAGCTGTCAAACTGTTTAGAACCGCCCACATTACCACCTGAAATCGGAAGATGTTTCGTTTGGCAGGTAGTGTATTTAATATTTTTTTCTTGTTCAAATTTCTTGGCAACTAAATTAACAATCGTTTCAGCCATTTTTCTGTATCCAGTTAATTTACCACCTGCAATAGTGATTAATCCTGACTCAGATTCCCAAATTTCATCTTTACGGGAGATTTCTGAAGGATCTTTTCCATCTTCTAAAATTAACGGACGAACACCAGCCCAGCTAGACTCAATATCACTCTCTGTAACTTTCACAGTCGGGAACATATAATTAATAGATTTAAGCACATACTCTCGGTCACTGCTTGTAATATTCGGACTAACCGCATCTTCATCGAAGAAGGTATCTGTCGTTCCAACATAAACCTTCTCTTCACGAGGAATAGCGAATACCATTCTGCCGTCTGGTGTATCAAAGTAAACAGCTTGCTTCAGCGGGAATCTAGATTGATCAATAACTAAGTGCACGCCTTTTGTTAATTGCAATGCTTTACCCTTCTTAGAATTATCAATTTCACGGATTTCATCTACCCAAGGACCTGTTGCATTGACTACTTTATCTGCAAAAATCTCATGTTTCTCACCTGTTAATTGGTCATTAATTAAAACACCTACAACTTTACCATTTTCATAGAGCAGATTTTCAACTTTTGAATAATTAAGTGCTTTTGCGCCTAATTCAACAGCTGTTTTCATAACTTCGATGGTAAGACGAGCATCATCGGTACGGTATTCAACATAATACCCTCCGCCTTGAAGATTTTCGTTCTTCACTAAAGGTTCTTTATTCAACGTTTCTTGTTGAGATAACATTTTTCTACGTTCACTTTTTTTAACACCCGCAAGGAAATCGTATACTCTCAACCCGATATTTGTACTGAAACTACCAAAGGTTCCACCTTTATGGAAAGGTAATAACATCCATTGAGGCGTGGTAACATGAGGTCCATTTTCATAGACGATTTCACGTTCTTTCCCTACTTCAGCAACCATTTTAATTTCGAATTGTTTTAGATAACGTAAACCGCCGTGAACGAGCTTTGTTGAACGGCTGGATGTTCCAGCTGCGAAATCCTGCATTTCCACTACTGCCGTCTTCATTCCTCTGACTGTAGCATCCAGGGTAATACCTGCTCCTGTGATTCCTCCGCCAATTACCAATAGGTCCAATTTATCTTTCTTTACAGAAGTTATGATTTCATTACGATTTTTATTTGAAAAGTTCATTATATTTTCCCCTCCATTTTGGCAGAAATCAATAAAAGAGACCACAAATCAACATTATCAATATGATAATGTGTTTCGTGGTCTCTCCATGTCTCCTACCGACTTTATTAACTTAAGTTTAGTATACCAGAAACCGCTGATAAATAAAAATCCTCAGCCTCGAGAATAAAAAATTATTTAAAAGCCATAGCAGCATGAACAGCTTTTTTCCATCCTTTATAAAGGGTTTCTCGTTGTTCTTCTTCCATTTTTGGCTCGTAAGAACGTTCGATCGCCCATTGTGAAGCAATGTCTTCCCGGCTTTCCCAATAACCTACTGCTAGTCCTGCTAAGTAAGCTGCACCTAGTGCAGTTGTTTCATTAATAACAGGTCTTTCTACAGGCACGTTTAAGATATCACCTTGGAACTGCATGAGAAAATCATTTTTAACAGCCCCGCCGTCAACGCGTAAAGTCTTTAGTTTAATTCCTGAGTCTGCTTCCATAGCAGATAACACATCTTTTGCTTGATAAGCTATTGATTCTAACGTTGCACGGATAAAATGTTCTTTTGTTGTACCACGGGTTAATCCAAATACAGACCCACGTACATCACTGTCCCAATAAGGAGTTCCAAGACCGACAAAAGCAGGTACCACATATACACCATCTGTTGTATCAACTCGGTCCGCATAACTTTGACTATCCGCAGCTGATTTAACCATTCTCATTCCATCTCGAAGCCATTGGACAGCTGAACCAGCAACGAATATACTACCTTCAAGCGCATACTCTACCTTCCCGTCTATTCCCCAAGCCAATGTCGTTAATAGACCATTTTCAGAACGGATCGCTTTTTCACCCGTATTCATCAGCATGAAGCACCCTGTACCATACGTGTTCTTTGCCATTCCTTCTGTAAAGCACGCTTGGCCAAACAGAGCTGCCTGCTGATCCCCTGCTGCGCCGGCAATTGGAATTTCTTTACCAAAGAAATGATACGATACGGTGTGTGCATAGATTTCCGAAGATGGACGAACTTCAGGAAGCATTGATTTAGGTACAGTTAGAATTTCTAGAAGTTCATCATCCCATTTTAATTCATGGATATTATACATCAGCGTTCGGGATGCATTAGAATAATCCGTCACATGCGCCTTGCCGCCGGACATTTTCCAGATTAACCACGTATCAATTGTCCCAAATAGAAGTTTCCCTTGATCCGCTTTTTCTCTAGCGCCTTCAACATTATCAAGAATCCATTTTACCTTTGTGCCGGAAAAATAAGCATCGATTAGTAAACCTGTTTTGTCTCTTATGGTATCGCTATGTCCTTTTTCTTTTAATTCGTCACAAATTCCGCTCGTTTGTCTAGATTGCCACACAATAGCATTATAAACCGGATTCCCTGTTTCTTTATCCCAAACCACTGCTGTTTCCCGTTGATTTGTAATACCAATTCCGGCAATTTGTTCTGGTTTAACCGTAGATGATGATAGAAGCTCAGCAATAACAGCTAAAACAGATCCCCAAATTTCATTTGCATTATGCTCTACCCAGCCTGGCTTCGGAAAGTATTGAGTAAACTCACGTTGTGCAGTATGAACGATTTCCCCTTTTTTATTAAAAAGAATAGCCCGTGAACTCGTTGTTCCTTGATCCAGTGATAAAATATACGTCTCCATTTGCTTTCCCCTTTTCTCTACTCGTATTTTACTTAGACTGCGATTTTTGAACTATCCATTTCGCTTTGTTTCTTTTCCCCAAGAACGTACGCTAGGCCTAATATAACTATATTCGCACCTAGCACTACCCAAAATGATGTCCCAAGGGTTCCACTAAACATATATTTATAGAATACAGCCCCTAATGAACCGCCTAAAATCGGTCCGACTACCGGAATCCAAGCATATCCCCAGTTCGATGGACCTTTGCCGGGAATCGGTAATAAGAAGTGAGCAATCCGAGGACCAAGGTCACGCGCAGGATTAATGGCATATCCAGTAGTTCCGCCAAGAGATATCCCGATTGCGATAATTAATAACCCTACTGCAAATGGATTTAATCCTTGAGTAAATTCATTCGCACCAATATACAATAATCCTAGAACCAGCATAAATGTACCAAGCATTTCACTTAATAAATTCGAAAATGTGTGCGGTATAGCCGGGCTTGTTGCGAAGACGCCAAGCTTTGTTCCTGGATCATTTGTAGCTTTCCAATGCGGAAGATACTGCAAGAACACAAGTGCTGCTCCGATGATTGCTCCTATCATTTGAGCAAGAATGTAACCGGGTACATCACCCCACGCAAACGATCCGTTAAGTGCCATTCCAATTGTAACAGCTGGGTTTAAATGAGCATCACTGATGGATCCAACTGCAAATACCCCTAATGTTACTGCAAGTCCCCATCCAATGGTAATAACAATCCATCCTGAATCTTTCGCGAACGATTTCGTCAGCGATGTACCAGCGCCTACCCCGGCACCAAAAACTATTAGAATCATCGTACCTATTACCTCGCCCCAAAATGGAGTCATGGTCAACACTCCCCTTAAATATGAGTTCTATTTCTACTAACATCATGAGAGAGACAAAAAAGATTCACACAGAATAATCCTCTATATAGAGGCAGCACTGTGTGAATCTCCTTATCTCCGTCACAATTCATTAACTTATTTTGAATTATACAAGTCTATGAAAACGCTGTCAAGAAAAAGACACATTCCTTCGATTAAACTTCTTTTTTTAAAAAACCTTATTCTTCAAAAAATCTCCATAATTCTTGTTTAGACGTTGTAATCCCAGATGCTCCTGCCTGCAGGGCATTATTTACCTCATCAGATGTTCGGATTAACCCGCCGGCCAAAATAGGCGTATTTAATCGTTCTTTCACTTCTTTGATCATCCATGGCATAGCGCCAGGAAGTACCTCTATATAATCTGGTCTCGTTCTTTCCACAAGTTTGTATGTCTTTTCAACTGCATGTGAATCAATCAAAAACATCCGCTGAATCGCCAGCACACCTTTTTGTTTTGCTTTTAAGATGACACTTGCCTTTGTTGAAATCAATCCATACGGTCGATATTCCTGACAAATATACTCTGTAGCATATTCATCATTCTTTATTCCTTGAATTAAATCGACATGATATATGATCTTTTTCCCGCTGCTTTCCGTCATCCGTTTAACATTTTTCATCTGTGAAATATGTAAATCCAAGAAAACACCAATTTCATAAGAGCTGTCTAAAAACTTTTCAAAATCTTTCATATTTGTAAAAGCAGGTAATATTTTTTGGTTCATTTTTTCCTCCTAGAACGTTAATAACCTATATAGTTATCGAATTAACTTAATAGTACCATACACCTATCTGTTCAGCTAAAAAAGACTATTTATCAGTCTCCCGGACTCGTATATCGGTCTAACATGAGGTTGTATCGGTCTATCCAATTTTTATCAGTCTAATTGATGCTTGTATCGGTCTAACTCTTTTGTTTATCAGTCTGGGCTCATCCAAATCTCACTATCTACTTTTTTGCGTTCGGATTTTAAAAACAGCTCCTAGAAAAAGACTGTCGCAGTTTCTCGACAGCCTGAGTGTATCTATCATACACTTCTTCCATTATTCTTAGTTAGCTCCTTCTAAATTCCATTTAAACGTTTCATGATGGAAGCCAAACACTTTAGGCTCTCCATTGGTTACTTGCTTGGAAACGGCAGAAAAATCAAAATCAGAGAACAGCGTGATAATCGGCATATCTTCTTCCCATATCTCTTGGACTTCATCATATAATTCTTTTCGCTTCTCAGGATCCGCCTCGGATTTCCCTTTATTCAACAGTTCATCACTTTTAGGATTATCGTAACTCATAAAATTATAAGCTCCTGTTTTCGTATATAAGGAAGATACATCAGGATCCAGGGTAAATGTGAAGCCCATAAGCAAGGCATCAAATTCTCCCGCCTTTCCCTTTGCCATCAAAGTCGGGAAATCAAAGGTGGACATTTTAACTTTTACACCTGCATCTTTTAGGTTCTGTGTAATGATATCAGCAGCTTGTTCACGTACTTTATTTCCTGTTGGTACAATGAAATTAAGTTCCTTTTCGAAATCCCACCCTGCTTCCTCAAGCGCTTTTTTCGCTGCTGACGGATCATAAGCAATCGTTTTGATATCCTTATTCAAGTATGGATTGATGGTTGTATACGGTCCATCAATCACCTCGCCGTACCCTTTAAGCAATTTATCAACGATTTGTTGTCGATCGACAGCTTGAGCAAACGCCTTTCTGATTTTCGGATCTTTGATGGTCTCGGTATTAAACATCATCGATTGGAAACCAAACGTATTTTCCGTCTTTGTTTTCACAGTTTCAATTTTTTCAACCGTTTCATAATCGGTCGGTACGATTTTCCCAATGCCTCCTGCCACATTCATGTGCAATTCACCCGTTTGAAGCTGAGCGACTAGATTAGCAGCAGGCATTACTTTAATGAATAACTTACTAAGTTCAACATTCCCTAAATAATAATTCGGATTTTGTTTAAATTCGACATATTGATCTTTCTTATATTGAACAAATTGGTATGCACCGTTTGTAACTGTTGGATTTTGCATAAATGGATCCTGAGACAACTTTGCCGGATCAATTTTCTCAAGGGCATGCTTCGGAAGAATCATAAATTTTGTTCCAAGCTGTTCTTTAATCATATTTGGGTCAACAGGCGTTTTTGTTTTAAATTCAATTTTCTTTTCATCAATAATTTTCACAGATGGAATTTCTTTTGCTCCCCCCTCAAGCTTTCCATTTGTATCTAACCCTTCAAACATGGAAATATATCCACCCACTACCGTTTCAACAACAGGATTAGCCACTAGGTTAAAAGTGAAGGCAACGTCATCGGCTGTGACCGGTTTACCATCAGACCATTTCGCCTCTTTATTCAACGTAATCGTATAGGTTTGATTGTCAGTCGTCTCAAATGATTCCGCAAGCTTTGGAGCGAATTCCTGTGGACCAGTCATCTCCAAAAAGGAATCAAACATGAATTTTTCTGTGAATTGTGAAGCCACATCCGATGAGTTGATTGGATTAAATAAAATTGGCGGATTTACCATTCCAAGAAACATTGTTTTACCCTTTTCACCTGATGTTGACGCCTTTTCACCGCTGTCCTTACTACATCCGGTCAAAAAGATCATGGTTGCAAGGAACAGCATACCTGTGATTTTCGTTAGTTTCCTCATTTGATTTCCCCCAATTTCTCTAGTTTATTTTATACTTCTCGGATCCATTGCATCTCTAAGGCCGTCACCCATAAAATTAATTGCAAGAACTGCCAGTAAAATTAACATGCCGGGCGGTACCCATAACCATGGCTGATTCGCTAGAACAGAGAGTGATTGAGCCTCTGTTAAAATATTTCCCCAACTGGCTGTTGGTGGTTGGACGCCAAGACCTAAAAAGCTTAGGGAAGCTTCTAATATAATTGCCGAGGCAATACCGAACGTTGCGTTTACAAGAATCGGTGCCAGACAGTTCGGCAGGATATGCCGAAAGATAATTTTAGGGGTTGAATAGCCTAATGCCACACCTGCCATGACATAATCCATTTCTTTTATTGAAAGAACGCTTCCTCTAACAATTCGAGCCACAGCCGGCCAGCCAAGTAAACCAATTACTAAAATGATGTTGGTTAATGACGGACCCATAATGCTGACGAGGACAAGTATGACCATTAAATAAGGAAATGACATGAATACATCAGTGACTCTCATAATCAGCATGTCTATCCATTTTCCAAAGTATCCGGCCAAGGCACCCAGTATCGTGCCAATGGTTACATAGATAGCCACTGCCCCTATTCCAACGGATAATGAGACTCTTGAGCCATAAATAAGTCTGCTTAAAAGATCCCGTCCGACTTGGTCTGTACCAAGAAGGTGCGCAGAAGATGGACTTGCGGCGAAGTCACCGGTTATTCGAGTCGGACTGCTAGGAGCAATCCAAGGAGCAAAAATCGCCATAAATGCAATGAGAACAAACACGATTAATCCTAAAACTGCAAGCTTATGTTTAATAAAACGTTTGGTAATCAGCGATAGATAACTTTCTTCCTTGCCGAGATCTTCAATGATGTTTAGAGGGATTTCAGGTAAGGGCTTTTTATTTCCAAGCTTTGTACTTGCCATAGACATTACGCCCTCTCCTTTCCATTAATTGTATTTAATACGAGGATCCGCCACAGAATACAACATATCCGCAATCAAATTGGAAAGCAGTACGGCAATAGCAGCCATTAAATTAATCGCCATTAAGGTCGGATAATCTCGAGAACCAATCGACTGGATCGTCAGCTGACCAAGACCAGGCCATTGAAAAATTTGTTCAGTGACAACCGCGCCGCCGATTAACATTGGTATATCTACACCTATGACTGTAATAATCGGAATCAACGCATTTTTGAGAGCATGCTTATTTACCACAAAAAACTCTTTTAGTCCCTTTGATCTTGCCGTTCTCAAATAATCCTGTCCCAGTATTTCAAGCATACTTGAGCGGACATAGCGCACCATATTTCCTGCAATACCCGTTGCCAGTACAATTGCCGGCAAAATCAAATGGGCGATTGTATCCATCAATCCACCCTCATTGCCGAGTGTATTCATTCCTCCAGTCGGGAATATTTGAAAAGTAATCGCAAATATATAGATAAGCCCCAACCCTAGGAAAAAGTTAGGTATCGAGATACCTATAAAGGAAAATGATGTAGTAAAATAATCCATCCAAGAATATTGCTTCGTTGCACTGAGAATGCCAATTGGAATGGCGATGATATAGGCAAGTACTAGTGCTGTCCCCATCAACAATAAAGTCGGTCCAATCCGATCCACGATCATCGTTAAAACCGGTTCATAGGTGCTGAAGGAATAGCCAAAGTCTCCTTTTGCCAAATTCACGAGCCAGTGTACATACTGAATATGAATTGGATCATTTAACCCCAATGCTTCTTTCTTAGTTTGGATGTCAGCTTCTGTCGCATAAGGATTAACTTGCATATCGACTGGATTTCCAGGTGCTAGGTTTACAATAAGAAAACTGAAGATTGTAACACCGAATAAGACTGGAATGGCAATTAGGATTCTACGTACCATATATTGAAACATCATTGTCCTCCCTTTTTGATCGATGACATTCTTTATCCATTCTAGGCAAGTGGGAAATGACAGGCTACGGAACGCTTTTCTTCCGTTAGTACGGGAGATATTTGTTCACAAATTTCTTGGGCGTATGGGCATCGAGTATGAAAACTGCAGCCACTTGGCGGATTAGCCGGGCTTGGGACATCCCCTTTCACGACGATTCGTTTCCGTCCCCGCAGATGCGGATTAGGAATTGGATAGGCATTTAATAAGATTTGTGTATACGGGTGTCTTGGACTCTTAAAGATTTCTTCTGTTGTTCCTAGTTCAACGATTCTCCCAAGGTACATGACCGCAATACGATCACTAATGTACTTAACGGCTCCAAGTCCATGGCCGATGAAGATATACGTTAATTGAAATTCTTTTTGAAGATCCTTAAGTAAGTTTAAGATTTGCGCTTGTATGGATACATCAAGCGCCGAGACAGGTTCATCACAGACAATTAGTTTGGGATTCAATATGATCGCGCGGGCTATACCGATTCTTTGGCGCTGACCACCAGAAAATTCATGGGGATATCGTGATTTATGTGTTGGTGTCAGACCGACAATTTTCAATATATCATCTACTTTTTCTACGGCTTCTTTACGACTGATGTTTCGATGGGTCAAAAGCGGTTCAGCTAATAGATCTCCGATACGCATTCTCGGATTTAACGACGAAAATGGATCTTGAAAAATGATTTGCATTTGCGTTCTTGTTTTTCTTAGCGCTGCATTTGATAAGTTTGATAGATTTTCTCCTTCAAAATACACTGTTCCTTCAGTCTGTTTATCAAGCTGAACGATGGCACGGCCAGTCGTTGATTTACCACACCCTGATTCACCAACGAGTGCCAATGTTTCACCAGGATAAACCGAAAAGTCTAGACCATCAACAGCCTTTACTGATCCTACTGTTTTAGAAATAATTCCTTTTTTTATCGGAAAATGCTTCTTCAATCCTTCTACTCGAAGAATAGGCTGCGGTTCCTGAAAAGAATTATGATTATTCACCAGTATAGATGTCTCATTCATAAAACCGCCTCCTCTCGGTTTTCACTTTTTTGTTCTTCTTCATAAAGCCAGCAGCGGACCTGATGACCCATTTTTTCATCTAGTCCCTGTAGTTTTGGTTTTTCTTTTAAGCACTGATCCATTACATACGGACAACGAGTATGAAAACGACATCCACTCGGCATGTTTTGCAGGGTAGGTACAGTTCCTGGTATCGAGGCAAGCCTTTCTTCTGATTCTGTTTCAAGGTGAGGTATGGATTGCATTAGGCCCAGCGTATAGGGATGTTTAGGTTCGTCAAATAGTGTAAAGACGTCCGCTTCCTCTACTACCTCTCCGGCATACATCACCAGAACTGTATCCGCCATTTCAGCAATTACTCCTAAATCATGAGAAATAATCATGATTGCTGTATTTGATTCATCACGCAGCGTTTTCATCAGTTCAAGAATTTGTGCCTGTATGGTAACATCCAAAGCCGTGGTTGGTTCATCTGCAATTAGCAGCTTTGGCTTACAGGAGAGTGCCATAGCAATCATAACTCTTTGCCTCATTCCACCTGAAAGTTTGTGAGGGTATTCATTAATGACATCTTCTGCTCTTGGAATCCCGACCTTTTGCAGCATTTTTACGGCATATTGCTTCGCTTCTTTTTTTGAAAGCTTCATGTGAAGCTGAATCATTTCAATCATTTGATTTCCAATTGTAAAAACAGGATTTAGTGATGTCATTGGCTCTTGAAAGATCATCGCGGCTTCATTGCCTCGTACATCCCTCAATTCCGCTTCGGTCAAACTCGTCAGGTCTTTTCCATTCAACGAAATTGTTCCTTTTTTGATATAGCCAGTTTGACCGAGCAGCCTCATGATGGAAAGAGAGGTAACGCTTTTTCCGCAGCCGGATTCTCCGACGATGCCAATGGTTTGTCCAGCATTCAGCTGAAATGAAACATCTTCAACTGATACGACCTCGCCTTTTCCCGTTCTAAAGGCGGTTTGTAAATGTTCTACCTTCAGCAGACTTTGCGTCAAAAAGACCCCTCCTTTAAATTCCTTTTTTAACTAATTGGCTCTGCCGCTTTTTGCTCGGCTGTTTCTACTGCATAATGATGGATGAGCGTTAAGAATGCTTTTCCAGCATCAAGCATCGCCGTCTCATCAAAATCAAACAGCGGATGATGATGAGGCATATCTGCACCAACTTCTTCATTTCGTGCTCCAGTAAAGAAGAACGTTCCTGGCTTCTGCTCCAAGTAATAAGCGAAATCCTCTCCGCCCATTAATGGGGTCATCTCGGAGAGTCGATCCGAAAACCCTGCTTGCTCCATTGCTTGAACAAAGAGCTTGGTTTCCTTTGGATGGTTGTTAACCGATGGATAACCGCGCTTATACTCGAGCGTATAAGTTGCTCCAGCATCATCACAAATTGCATGAACAGCTTTCCTTATTTCTCGTTCAATCTGATCTCTTACGTCTGCATCATACGTCCTTACGGATCCTGAAATCTCTGCGGTATCTGCAATTACATTTGGGGCTAGTCCTGCATGGAAAGAACCTACTGACAGAACGCTTGGTTTTTGAGGGTCTACTTTCCTGCTGATGATGTATTGCCAATGGTGGATGATTTGTGTGGTAACCGTGATTGCATCAATGGTTTCATGAGGTGTTGAACTATGTCCGCCCTTGCCTTGCACAGTTAAATTGAATTGGTCTGAAGCTGCCATTATTAACCCTTCTTTATAAAGATAAGTCCCTGTTGGTGCACTTGTTGTGAGATGGGTGCCAAATACAACATCGACTTCCTCTAGACATCCATCCTCAATCATCGAAACAGCACCACCTGGAGCTTGTTCCTCTGCATGTTGATGCAGTAAAACAACATTACCAGCAAGATTACTCCGGTTTTGATTAAGGACATGAGCTACACCAAGAAGAGTCGCCGTATGACCATCATGGCCGCAGGCGTGCATAACGCCTGGCACTTGTGACTTATAAGGAACATTCTTTAAATCATCAATCGGGAGAGCATCGAAATCGGCACGTAAAGCAATCGTCTTGCCAGGCCTTCCACCTCTGATTACACCAACTACTCCCCTGCCGCCTACACCTTTTCTCACCTCAATTCCAAGATTCTCAAGGACTTCGGCGATCATAGCAGGTGTTTTCACTTCCTGAAAGGAAAGCTCAGGATTTTGATGTAAGTGACGTCTCCATTTAACAAGCTGGGGATAAAGAATCTCTAATTCGTTATGCCATGTTTGGAGCATTCTGGCCACTCTCCCTACTATAAAATTATTTTATGATAAATTTGAGACAGGTTACTTTTAACTAAAATGAACTCTCTTTATCTATCATTGTGAATGATTATACTAAATACATTTGTTGAAAACAAGATAAATTATTGATTATTCAGAATATTAAGAACAGTAAGAAACCGTTTACATCCCCGGTTTATATGGTCTTAATGACAAAAAAAGAAAGGTGTCCTCGGGACTTCCCTTTCTTATTTCGTACAGTCTTTCGATTTTAATAAACGATAAGTTATCAAGTTTTCATAATGGTCGTACAGCCATTGACCATCTCTCTTTATCCCTTCTTCAAAAAAACCTAATTTTATCGGAATGGTCCTGCTTCTATGATTCGTTTCTGCACATTGAATTTCGATCCGATGCAAATCTAACTCATCAAATAAATAGGTGATCAACGCCCTGACACATTTCGTAATGATTCCCTTTCCTTGCGCTTCTTCCGATAAAAAATACCCAATACTCGTTGCTTTATTTTGCCAATCTATATGATGCAAACCAATCATACCGACTAATCGTTCCTTGTATCGTATTCCGGCATCAAACCCGTCATTATTCGCATACTTGGAAATCCATAGTGGAATAATGGTATCGAAATTCTCCGCCGTCTGCCTTTTATCCACCCATAGCAGCCACTTACGCAGATGCTCTCTATTCGTATCAACTAACCGAAATAATTCCTCCTTATGCTGCTGTTGGATCAGTTCGATTTTCAGCTCATCATCTACTCGAAACGAAAACATGTTATGCACCTGCTTTCTCAAAAGTTCTGTCAAATTCGGTAATTCGCGATAAATGCCAAAAATTCTTGTTGTTTGGTATGTTTATATTTCATAACTGCATAGGTATTCGCTGCTGGTCGTTTGATGAATTGGCTAGGAACCTCGAGCAGTCTGCCTTCAAGCAATTCTCTCCTTACTGTTGATATTGGTAAATAGGAGACGCCTAATCCTTCAGCAATAAAACGTTTAGTAATATGGACTTGTGAAACCGCCATCATTCTTACTGAAGGATAATGACTTTTAATGGTTCTGCACAAACTGTCCCAGTATACAGGGTGATTATGTGTAAATAGATAATTCGATAGTAAAACCGCTTCTTCATCTAAGGGAGGTGCAAACTCTGAGTCCAATCCATCATGGGAAGTAATTAAAATGACTTCATCTTGATAGAGAAGTTCGCTGATGACGTCTCGTTGTGTTCCTTTTATACATGACAAACCGATATCTACATCTTCCTTCAACACGGCTTCTTCAATTTCTTTTGATTCAATAATTTTCAATGAAAATTCTACTTGTGGATGCTTTTTTAGATATGTTTTAAGCATATAGGGAAGGATGGTGTCCGCTATCAACGGGGAAATGGCTAGTGATAATGTAGTGGTATACCCCTGTCGGAAAGACTCTAAATCCTCTAAACCAGATTGATAGACTTCAAACAGCTTTTTCGCATGAACAAGATACCGTCTTCCGTCTTCCGTCAGTTTCATCGTTCTACCTTCACGCAAAAATAACTGCACACCTAGTTCATTTTCTAATTGTTTGATATGGACGGTTACAGACGGTTGAGAGATATATAGAAGCTCCGCAGTCTGTCTAAAATTCCCACATTGAGCAGCCGTAATAAAAGTGGTTAACCAAGAAAATTCCATAACCGCCTCCTTAGTCTTTTATTTTTTTAATTGAATTGATTAAAAACAATTACTATTCCTAATTATCTTTATTTTATAAAATATAAATATAAAAGGAAAGGGGATATGTATATGCTGCAACCAGGATTAAAAGGGGTCGTTGCTGTTGAAACATTAATCAGTGAAATCGATGGGGAAAAGGGAAAGTTGTATTACCGAGGATATGATATTTTGGACATTACGAAATCTCATTCATTTGAAGAGACTGCCTATCTGTTATGGTATGGTGAATTCCCCACCATTGAACAACTTGGTGAATTAAAGGCAGCCCTTGTCCTGCATCGTATTCTTCCTGCCCATATCGAAAAGCTAATTTGCCAGCTCCCTAAAGATATGGACTTGATGAGTGTCATTAGAACAGCTGTATCGGCAGAAGGAAACTCTAGCTATGGATGGAAACCGTCCGTCTCACAAGCAATTAAATTAACCGCTATGATTCCAACCATTATTGCTTTTCGGAAAAGATTTCTAGAAGGAAAAACACTCATTCATCCTTTGAACAACGGAAGTCATTTAGAAAACTATCTTTATATGTTAAATGGTAATAATCCTGTCGAAGCACATATTGAGGCATTAGAAACCTATATGATTCTGACCATGGAACATGGGATGAACGCCTCAACGTTTTCAGCTAGGGTTACTGCTTCAACAGAATCAGAATTAGTATCAGCCATTACTTCAGCGATTGGAACCATGAAAGGTCCTCTTCATGGAGGCGCCCCCTCTGAAGTCATTGATTTGTTAAATGAAATATCTACTGCAGGCGATGTTGAAACAGTCATTCGTGCCAAATTATCTAAAGGTGAAAAATTGATGGGATTTGGTCATCGGGTGTATAAAACACATGATCCACGCTCCGTTTCATTAAAGTCGAAACTGATGGAGCTTAACGGAGAGGACCCTTGGTTTGATCTCTCTATCAAGGTTGAAGAAGCTGCTGTCCGTCTTTTACAGGAATTCAAACCAGGCCGGGCACTCTATACGAATGTAGAATTTTATGCAGCAGCCATCATGAAAGCAATTCAGATGGAGCCTGCCTTATTTACCCCTACTTTTACCGCCAGCCGAATCGTTGGCTGGAGCGCACATGTAATTGAGCAAGCTGAGAACAATGTCCTTTTTAGACCTCAATCGAACTACATTGGTTTGATTAAAACTGATTAGTATCATAACGAAACCTATATTACGACTACGTCCTTGCCCTTCTCCGATGATGCCTTGCCATAATCCCGTCTAGCATGCGCATAATCCCGTCTGAAGAGAACGTATTCCCGTCTAGAGACAGCATAATCCCGTCTGGAATCACAAAATACCCCAACGGGTATCATTCTTTGTCATTTCTTATATTCAATTAACCAGCAATCTCGATACTTTCCTTCATGATATTCATGGCTAGGCAGGGTTTTAATTTTTTTAAAGCCGCATTTCTCATAGCAGTGTATGGCTCGTTTATTCCATGCTTGGGGATCCATTACTACTGCCTCTGCCTGTTTTTCTTTTAGTAAATATTCGACCATAGCCGTAACCAGAATTTGACCTATTCCTTTATTCCAGTATGTTGGCTCACCGATGAATTGATCCATCCCATAGACCTTTTCATCCATGTATCCGTATTCATCTTTCGTTTCATTATCTACTTGGTAGTATTGGATATACCCGATTGGCTTCCCTTCAAATTCTACGATACATCCTTCGTCCTTATTTTCAGCATCATAAAACGCTTTATCGACCTTTTCCATATCAAATGGGTTATCTCTTCCTTCGTAAAATTCCAAAACTTCTGGATTGGACAGCCATTTAACCAATACATACCTATCTTTATCTTCTAATTTCCGAACACATACCCTATCTTTTTCAAATAACATACTTCCCTCCGATTCAAAAACGCTCAGAAAAAATCCCCAAGCGTTTTAAGCGTCTATTAACTTCCAGATTGTCTATTATAATTCCTTATAACCATCCCATTCGTTTTCGTCATTCCTAGAGAATGATAATAAGGAATCAAGTCATCATCACAACATAAATCAATCATATAGATGTCATCAAGCTCATTTAATATCCGTTTTACTAATTCCTTGCCAATTCCTTTCATTTTGTATGCTGGTAACACTTCAAGGAACGGTATATACGCAGATAGAATACCATCACTAATTGCCGTAATAAATCCAACAACTTGTTTTGTATCGTTATCAATTGCCAGGATTACTTTACTGCTGTTCTTTAATAGCTTTAAGTGCGTTTCTTGATTTGGCGGGTGCGGCCAATCCACAAAAAAGCCCGTTAGCATTTCCGAAGAAATTCCCTCGAGTGAGTCTTTATATATCATCAACAATCAGCTCCTAATTTTCTTTTCCTTAGTTAGAAGATGATTGATTAAAAGTAAAGTAACAAAAGAATACCTCCAAGTCTGTTTTATACATTACCTATTCTACTTTCATCCGATAAATCCTTTTTAAAAAAATAAAAACTGTCCCCGAAAATCATTTTCCAATGATTTTCGGGGACAGCATAGTTCGCTTATGCGTTTTTCATAACCACACCTACAAGGATGTTGGCGACTCGTTGACAATCATCCGCTACATCTTCTAGGCTTTCATACATTTCTTTGTATTGAATGATACGGAACGGATCCTTTTCAGTTGAAAATAATTGTTTAATCGATTGGCGCTGAATTTCATCACAATGAGATTCTAAATCTTTAATTTTAATCGCAATCACTGGGATTAATTGAAGATTCTTCGTTGTAAGCAATTTACACGCTTTGGCAATTTCATACGTACATTCTTTAATAGCTTCAATAAAGTCGAGGATATACTGATCCGTATTACTAATCGAATACATGTCGATTAAGGATGCACAATTTTCTAAACCATCCAATATATCGTCCATACTATTGGTTAATTGAAGAATATCTTCTCGTTCAATGGGTGTGATAAAAGCCTGAGTCAGATCCTTACTCACCTCATGGACCATACTGTCCCCTTTAAGTTCGTACTCCTTCATCTTATCGGCAAATGCTGTATAATCACTGGTAACGTTGAATTCAGCAAAATAATCAGCACTTTCCTTTAAGTTTTGAGACATATTAATTAGGGCAGCTGTAAACTTGTTTTGTTTTGCTTTAAATAACAATTAGATGACCTCCTATAAAAAATCGTTCTATATGTTGCTAATGCCGTATACTCAGAAAGGCAAGAAATGTACAAATCTCAATAACCTCTGTGAAAAGAAAAAGTGTATGTGTTAGGCATGCGCGTTTATTAGCCTTATGTAAGATGAGGGGGTTCATATTAGTGGAATGAACACAATGGACTCAAATAAATTTTGTTTGGACTACTTTTACTATTATACTCCTATTAATTCAAATCTGTTATTATTCTTTCTTCCCGACTTCAAAAATCGTGCAGACTCAGACTAACCATAAAAATAAGAACAATCCTTATGAATCCTTGCCACTCTCTAATTTTCCTTATCATTACCTATTTATTCGAAAAAAAACCTTCATCTTACCAAAGGCAAGTTGAAAGTTTTTTTAGTGTGCTATTACACTATTCCCGCCCAAATTTTCACCGCTGTGGCTAAAATAAGAACCGCTAATATAATTTGAAGAATTTTTGTATTCATTTTTTTCCCTGCCATCGCTCCAAGCGGTGCAGCTATTATGCTCGCGATTATCATGATTAAGGCTGGATAATAGTCCACTTGCCCTGTAGATACTTTCCCCACAGTTGCTCCAATTGATGAAATGAAAGTAATTGCTAGCGAAGATGCAATCGTCACCCTGGTTGGGATTTTTAACACGACCAGCATAATTGGCACTAATAAAAAGCCCCCTGCAGCTCCAACAACTCCAGAACCTAGGCCAACAATTAAGGCTAAAATCGCAGCAAGCCACTTATTAAAGGTTACCTGGTCTAAAGGAATATCGTCGATTCCCTTCTTAGGAATAAACATCATAACGGCTGCTATGATGGCTAGGATGCCATAAACAAGATTTATTCCGTTCTCTGACATAGACTGCGAACCAAAGCTCCCAATTACACTTCCGATTAAAACACTGATCCCCATATAGATAATGAGGGTTTTATTTAAGTATCCGCCTTTACGATAGGCCCAGACACCTGAAATGGAAGCAAATAAAACTTGAACAGCACTTATTCCAGAGACTTCGTGTGCACTGAAGGCCGCTAACCCAAAGATTGGCGGTATATACAAAAGCATCGGATATTTGATAATGGATCCGCCAATACCGAGCATTCCTGAAATATATGAGCCTATGAATCCAATTAAAAAGATCGTAATGATAAAACCGATATCCATTTTAATCCTCCTTTAAAAGAAGGGAACCCTACTTGGTTCCCTCTTACAATCAGCCTTTTTTAATCCAAAATTTAAATACATCATTTTCTTCTGTAGATTCCAACAGCTCATGTCCGCCAGATCTAGACCAAGCGGCTAAATCAGCTTTTGCACCTTTATCTGTAGCATGGATTTCTAACACTTGACCTGATTCTAGTTCATTGATAGCTTTCTTTGTTTTTACAATGGGCATCGGACAAGCTAATCCTTTTGCGTCTAATACTTTATCTGAATTCATCTTTTATTCCCCGATTCGTAATAGTTTTTTATTAACGTACTGCACAACGATTGGGTCCAATCTCCATTTCACGTTGTTTTTCACTATCTGGCGTGATTTTTCCCATGTTTGTTTCCCGAATTTCTTGGTAGGCATTTGGTTGTGGAGGTAAGTTTCCAGTAACCATTGCTCTAAACTCTTTCTCATCTTTCATATTTAAGCCATGATTTTCTGCAAATAACGTTCCTAACTTCTTAGCAACACTACCGTTTCCATTCAGTTCTTCAATGATCATAAAGTGTGAAGGTAAGACAATTAGCTCGTCCGACAATTGTCTATAGCGATGATAGAGCGTTTCTCTAAGATCACCCACCCAATCCTCTGCTAATCCAGCTAGATCTGGTCTGCCAATTGAATCGATGAATAAGATATCTCCAGAAAGTAAGTACTTTTCATCGACAACAAATGATGTAGAACCAATTGTATGGCCAGGTGAGTAAAGAGCATGAATGTCTATTGCTGTACTCCCAATCGTTATAACATTTCCACCTTCTAATGCCTGATATGCAAATGTAACTTCAGCTGCATCTTTAGGAGGTAACCAATACGTAGCATTGGTTCGTTCTGCAATTTGTCTTCCACCCGAAATGTGATCTGCATGTAAGTGTGTATCTAATACATGTGTGATTTTCACTTCTTTACTCGCTGCAAATTCAAGATAGACGTCCGTCATTCTAGTTGAATCGATGACCGCCGCTTCACCGTTAGAAATAACCATATAAGATAGACACCCTTTGCCAAGACGAACGAACTGATAAATTTCAGCTCCATCATGCAAATCGCCGATTTTAACTGGTTCTAAATGTTCACTCCAAGCTTTCATGCCGCCTTTTAAATAAGACACCGAACGTCCAGCTTCAGATAACATATCAGCTACCATAATCGATGAGCCTTCTTTTGCACAGACAACAAGTACATCTTTATCAGCTGGCATTCTTTCCATCACTTCTTCAACGCCATCTAACAAATCAAAGTAAGGAGTATTAAAGATTTCAATGCCCTCTCCTTCAATTTTCCAATCGTTAAAATCACTTTCATTTCGTACATCCAAAATAAATAAATCTTCTTTATTAATGACCTTTTGTGCAATTTCTTTAGCTGTCATTACATTTACAGTCATGAACTATTCCTCCAGTATTCGTTATAGTTAGCTAATTGACTTTTCAGTAGGTCCATTCCATTGACTCATTCCCGGAACAACATTAATGACTTGCTTGAAGCCTGCCGATGTAAGTTTTTGTGCAGCTAAATCACTTCGGCTGCCTGTCCGGCAAATGACATGAATTTCTGTATTTTTATCCAATTCACTTAATCGTTCTTCTAGTTCCCCTAAAGGCAACGATACAGCGTTTGGAATATGACTAAAGACAAACTCTGCTGATTCACGTACGTCAACTACTACTGGCTTTTGGTTTTCCATTTTAGACAGCAGATCATCATTAGAAATCACATTTTCATGTTTCTTTTCTATTTGTTCATCACTACTTGATTTTCTTATATAATGTTTTAGAACCGTTCCTTCTTCAACTGTACCTAAATATTGATGTCCGGTACTTTCTGACCAAGCTTTCATGTCTGCAGTTGATCCTTTATCTGTTGCTTGAATTTCTAACACATGTCCAGCGTCCATAGCGTTCATCGCTTTTTTCGTTTTTACAATCGGCATCGGACACGCTAACCCTTTTGCGTCTAATATTGAATTTGTTTTAATCATTACCGTTTCCTCCTCTAAAATAAAATACGGGTGGGGGTATAATAATTTTTAAAAAAATTATACAGTTTTCCCCTTATAATGAAGCATTCCACCAGTCATATTCCTAACGTTGTATCCATTATTCTCAAGAATAGCAGCCGCCATTGAACTTCGATTGCCTGAACGACAGATTATGATATATTCTTTGGATTTATCTAATTCATCCAGTTTATCTTCTATTAATCCTAAAGGGATATTCGTTGCGTTGGGAATCATCCCTTCGGCCGCTTCCTCTTCTTCGCGAACATCAATCATATGAATTGGCGTATTACTCTTTACTAAAGCCTCTACTTCTGAAGTTGTGATCACTTTCATAAACAAATACCCTCCTTAAAATTAGTGCCAAGCACTAATGCCGCCTTTAACATTTGTTATCTGTGTAAACCCAAGCTTTTTTAAAGTTTTACTTGCTTTACTGCTCCTCATTCCACTTTGACAAATCACAATCACTTCTTGTTCCTTTGAAAGTTCTTGTGCTCTTTTCTGTAGTTCGAACAAGGGAATATTTTTAAAGTTCCTGATGTGATTACCTCGAAACTCCTGAGGCGTTCGAACATCAATAAACTGCTTCCCCTTTTTAGTCAACTCAAGCTTTAGCTCTGACGTACTAATGCTCTTAATTCCCTTTGCAGGAACTAACCGTTGGTATAAAAACCAGCCAAGAGCTACAATCAATATAGCATTTATAATGGTATTCATATGGCAGACTCCTTTTTCTTAAATAAATAGGTTTACGTTACCGTCCTCTGCATCTGCTAGATAAGCGGCCACACCTGCATATTCAATTCCATCTAGTAATTCTGGTTGCTGCAAACCCAATAAGTCCATTGTCATCGTGCAAGCGATTAGCTTCACTTCTTGTTCTTGTGCCATCTCTATTAGTTGCGGAAGAGTCATTGCATTATGTTTTTTCATAACATGCTTAATCATTTTAGGACCCATTCCAGCAAAGTTCATGTTGGATATTCCCATTTTATCTGCGCCTCTTGGCATCATTTTGGCAAACATTTTTTCTAGGAATCCTTTTTTTAACATAACCGGCTCGTCCTTACGCAGCGCATTTAATCCCCAGAACGTGTGGAAGATGACTACCTCATGATCATAAGCTGCTGCTCCATTGGCAATAATATAAGCGGCCATAGCCTTATCATAATCCCCGCTAAATAATACAATGGTTGTTTTTTTCTTTTCACTCATTTGTTTTTCCTCCAATATTCTATACCCCAAGGGGTATTTATTTATTTAAATTTTTTTGTCTTGATTTAACTCACATACCCATAGGGGTATATACTAGGCTAAAAAGTAAAGTTCGTCAACCCTCATTTTCTGAGTGCTATCGAACTTACTTTTCTGGTTTGAACTGAATATTATTACTGATCCATAAAAAGAGGTTGGCCTCTTCTTGCACTCTTATAATATACCCCATAGGGTATGTTGTCAAGAGCCTAAACCGAACCTTACAGATGGCACCTGCAATCGAGTTTAGAAGATCTATATGATGTATCAAGTTATTTTGATGGGGAAAACTAATGAACATGCCCTTTGATTAGAATTACTACTAACCAAGCCTCTATAAGAAAGGATCTACTATGAATGCTAAGAGTAAACAAGATGTGACGCTTTGGAGTAAACTTAAGCCGCATATAGAGTTAATTGCAGCATGTTTTTGCGGCGTACTCATAATCATTGGGTGGATTCTATCTAAAAACGGAGCTGAATCCTATTCGACTTATGTATACGTGTTAGCCTTTATTATCGGGGGGATGGCGAAAGCCAAAGAAGGTATACTTGACACCATTGAAACAAAAAAATTAAACGTTGAAATTCTAATGATTTTAGCCGCTTTAGGTTCTGCACTTATTGGCTATTGGACCGAGGGAGCCATTCTAATCTTTATCTTCTCTTTAAGTGGGGCTTTAGAAACATATACAATGAACAAAAGTCACAAGGAAATCTCTGCTTTAATGGATTTGCAACCGGAAGAAGCCACTCTTCTCGCTAGTGGAAAGGAAAGAAGAGTTGGTATATCCGAATTGAAAATCGGAGACCAAATCTTAATTAAAGCTGGAGAACGTGTTCCATCAGATGGAATAATCATTAAAGGACAAACGAACTTAGATGAAGCGGCCATTACAGGAGAATCAATTCCAGTAAGTAAAACGATTAATGATGAAGTATTTGCTGGCACCGTTAATTTAAGAGGCACCCTTATCGTTGAATTGACTAAAACTCAAGAGGAAACCCTTTTTAATAAAATCATTCTGCTCGTTCAATCTGCACAGAGTGTGAAATCTCCATCCCAGCAATTTATTGAAAAATTTGAAGGTAGATATGTAAATGTTGTTCTTATCGCTGTCCTGCTTATGATGTTTGTCCCGCACTATTTATTTCATTGGGACTGGAAAGAAACGATTTATCGTGCCATGGTGCTACTTGTCGTGGCTTCTCCTTGCGCACTCGCCGCTTCTGTTATGCCAGCAACTTTATCAGCGATTTCTAATGGTGCCCGCCATGGCATATTATTTAAAGGCGGGGTTCATTTAGAAAATTTAGGACACTTAAAAGCCATTGCCTTAGACAAGACTGGAACATTAACGAAAGGGAAACCTGAGGTGGTTGATGTTTTGTATCGAGAGGATTATACGATGGAAACATTTCTCCTGCATGTAGCATCAGTGGAGAAATACTCAACTCATCCGCTCGCCCAATCCATCGTTGCTTATGCTTCTAAACATAGCATTCTCGATCTTATTAAGCCCGAAACGTCTGAAGATATCTCAGGTTTTGGTGCAAGCGCACGCATTGCCGGCGTGACCTGGAAAGTCGGGAAAGCAGATTTTGTTGGGGCTGAGGAAGCAAGAGCTTTTCAAAACGGGATTGCGGAAACATTGGCCAGCGAAGGAAAAACCATGGTTTATGCCTCTGATCAGCAAGGGCTAGTTGGTTTGATAACACTTAAAGATGTCATCCGTCAAGAAACCATTGATGCAATTGATAAACTAAAATCGATAGGCGTGCAGATCTATATGTTAACAGGTGACAGCCAGGCCACGGCGAAAGCCATTGCAGCAGAAAGCCACATTAATGGATTCGTTGCAGAATGCCTGCCTGAGACAAAAGTGGATGAAATAAAAAAATTACAAGATCAATATGGCACCGTTGCGATGGTTGGAGACGGGATTAATGACGCTCCAGCATTGGCGACAGCATCCATTGGGATTGCTATGGGTGAGGGATCTGACGTAGCCTTAGAAACTGCTGATGTTGTCTTAATGAAAAACAATCTTTCACTAATTGCAGACGCTGTTCTTCTGTCTAAAAAAATGAATAAAATTGTAAAGCAAAATGTATTCTTTTCAATTTTCGTAATCATTTTACTGGTTTGCTCCAATTTTCTTCAGTTACTGAATTTACCGTACGGAGTAATCGGACACGAAGGAAGTACAATACTTGTTATTTTGAACGGCCTACGACTTTTAAAATAAGCAAGCTAATTCACCTCTATAACAAATGTAAAGGAGACTTTACCATTAGCCCATAAAGCGATTGCTTCATAGATATACCGTCCTTTTTCAGCAGGAACGATAATAGGGTACTCTTCCCGTTCCCTACTTTCTGTTTCTGCATTCCAACGATAGACAATCAGTGTTGGTTTTTGTTCCACCTCTATGGTCAGTCTACTGTTTGGCTTTGCATGGATGGCTTTAAACTTTTCAGCAATTTGAAGGGGACTTGCGGCATCTGTTTGCTGAACTTGATTCCCGTTTCGCCACTCAAAACCGCCTCTTTGCATGTTATATCGTTTTTGATTGATTGTTACGAATCCAGGGAGGGCAGATGGAAAACCATCTTTTTCAAAAATAAATTCCGGTAAAGGTGTTGCTGACTGAATATTTAAGGCTCTCGCTTGTGCAGGTATTGAATTACTAATGACCCCATCGATCCATACGACTACTTCCTGACCTTGCACATATTCATCTAAATGATCGCTTTCATTTAGTTTGATCCAAATCAAGCCATGCTTTCGGTCATCTATTAACAATCGGTTTTCTTTCGTGTCTATCTCCGTAATAATACCTTTTCTATCAATTTCACCTTTAGCTGCTCCGTTTTGAGAACAGCCTGCTATGATAAAACAAATCACTACTAACCAAAACGTCTTTCTATACATGCAATTTTTCATCACCTTTCTTAACCTGAATAGACGATAATTTTCATTAATAGTTTCACAACATAACAAAAAACAACCTAGCATAATAGGTTGTTTTTTAAAATTCATACCTTACTTTAATTCACTTTCAACAAGCCACTTATGATTGGTTACTTTTTCACCACCTGTTGTCGGCGTGTAATCAATCATATAAACGGTTGTTTTTTCGGCTGATTCAATCGTTGCTTCTGCACCTTTCATCCCTTTCATATGATTTGCTTCAATGATTACTTCCGTACCAGGTTCCAACATTTTGTCTCCTGCATCTTTAATTTCTTCTTGAATGACCCATTTATGGTTGTTGATTGGTTCTTTGCTCTTCCCTGATTCAGGTATGTATGAAACAGTGTAAGCCGTTGTCTCATAAGCGCCAGTAACAGTGGCTTCTGCACCTTTCATCCCCTTCATATGATCCGTATTTATGATTGCTTTACTTCCAATGTCATACGTTGGGTTTTCAGCAGCTCCTAAGTTACTTGGTACTTCGGACTCCCCGTGAATGTGCTCGTTGCTGTGTTTAGAACTAGAATCTTCTTTTTCGTTGGCACAGGCAGTTAAGGTCATTGCTGCTGCTAACATAACTCCCGCTATCATCTTTGTTTTTATCATATGAATATCCTCCATTGTTGGTAGTCTAATTAAATACTTTTATCCAAAACCTTAATTAACGTTTCTTCAATCTCAACAGCAATTTCTTTCAGCTTAGAATCTTCTATCATTTCCATCATTACCGTTGGCTTCGGCATACCAATATTCGTCAGCCCTTCCTTCTCATACACCGTAATTTTACAAGGAAGAAAATACCCTACAAGTTCATTTACCCCTAATACTCTTGCTGCTGCTTCTGGATTACACACCTCTAAAATACGATAAGGCTGCTTAAAGTTCTCTATCCCTTTTTCCTGTAACTTTTCAGTTAAGTCTAACATCCAAAGTACGCCAAATTTTTCGTTTTTTAAGTTTGTTTCTAAGGCTGTAATGGCCTCATCAATAGATTTATCTGTTTGCACTGTATAATGAAACATCATATCGCTCCCTTATTTGTCATTTTGTAAAGTTATACCTCTATGCCACTCACATTAAACATTGGTTTATATACTACTATACTGGTGATAATAAATACCGTAACTATTGAAAGGCAGGATGTGTTGTTAAATGGATTTTTTCAGCAGTCAAGACTCTCTTACGATTATTCAATGGAGTGTAAGGGCGGTTATTAGTTTCACTTTCCTACTCATCGCCACAAAAATAATGGGACCTCGATCATTTTCACAATTAAGATTGCTTGATTTTATCATTGCACTAATCATAGGGAATATTATCGCCCACCCTCTTTCAGACGAACATTTAGGCATGAAGGGATCAATGGTTACAATAACTGTTTTGGTTATTTTTTACACATTATGTGTCTATCTGAGTTTAAAATGGGATAAATTTAGAACCTGGCTTGATCCATCTCCCTTCCCTATCATAAAAAACGGACAGATTATTTATAAAAATTTAGCCAAAGCTAGAATTCCGATTGATGTTTTATTATCAGAACTGAGAAAAGATAAAATTGAAGATATTCAAAAGATTTCACTAGCACTTTGGGAACCGGATGGTACTCTATCAACGTTTTTACATTCACAGCATCAACCACTTACTCCATTAGATATGCAGGTAAAAACAAAACCATTTAGTCTACCCAATCTCATTATAAAAGAAGGGAAAATTAACTACACAGAATTAGATAAAAGAGGCAAGGATGAAGTATGGCTAAAAAAGAACCTCGAATTAACCTACCAAACGTCAGTTAGTGAGATTTTATTGGCCACTATTGATATAGATGAAAAGATAACCGTTTATTTGTATACATAGTTGTTTATTTTCTATCGTGAAAGGTTAAATTTTAACTCCGCCGAATATATACATATATAGTATAGATTCCAATGGGAGCTGATATTCATTTGGCCGCTAAACGTATTTGGTTAAAAATAATCGGGTTGGAAATTCTTTTGATGTTTTTTTATATGGTAAATGGAGCTTTTGTTTCGATTATGAATCCAACACATCCAGTCTTACAATTTATCGGACTGATCCCCCTAGCCATCGGCGTTTTTCTCTATTTACTTTTCAAGAAAAAATGGGATGTTTATTTCTTTAAGCGTTTCTTTCCTTTATCCAAACAGTACATACCGTTAGTACTTGTTTTACTAATCATTGTCGTTGGAAACAAAGGGCTGGATACCTCTTCTTTCGCTAATTTATTCTTTATGTTTCTCATGCAGCTGTTTATTGTAGCCTTCATCGAAGAAACATTTTTCCGAGGTTTCATGCTCAAATTGGTTCTTCCAAAAGGTAAGGCTATCGCCGTTTTACTTACAAGCTTTCTCTTTGGCATTACCCATTCCATCCAGCTGTTTGGAGGGCAATCTATAGAGGACACCATTTTGCAAATTATCTATGCCTTTATAGTCGGACTTGTTCTGTCCTTACTTATTGTTACGGGTCATTCCATCCTTGTTACGATTGCATTCCATGGATTTAATAATTTTTTAAATTTCATGGGAAATACGGAAAGTCATAATATTTTTGCCTATCTCATTTTAATCATCCTCATAGGCTATTCATTCTTTCTATGGAACCTAATGACTAAACCTGTCGATACCCGGAAGGATCAGTTCTTCTTGGGCTAATACAGAAAAAAAAGCACCGCTTGTGCGATGCTCTTCAACTACTATTCGTTCCATACCTCTTTTGATACATTGACGATGAATTTCAGCTTTTCCCATTGCTGTTCTTCTGTCAGTTTATTTCCATGATGGGTTGAAGCAAATCCGCATTGCGGGCTTAAACATAATTGTTCATGCGGTACATATTGTGCCGCTTCTTTAATGCGCGATTTGATGACGTCTATATCTTCTAGTTCACCATGTTTTGAGGTAACCACGCCCAAAACAACTTGAGCACCTCCATTTGGAATATGTGTTAATGGTTTAAAATCACCTGAACGATCGTCATCATATTCTAAGAAGAATCCATCTACTTTCTCTTTGGCCAGAAGGGTCGGTGCAATAAGCTCATAGCTGCCGCCAAATCGATAGGTAGATTGATAATTCCCACGACATAAATGGGTGGTTACCACTAGATCATCCGGCTTATCTTCTAAAACTCCATTAATAACCCTTAGTGCTAAATCGGTTAAATATTCTCTGGAATACTTTCCGTTCTGATAGGTTACCTCTGGAGAAGAAAGCCCCGCAATGTACACATCATCAAATTGTAAATACCGCACACCATTATCATAAAAAGCTTGTAACGCAGCTTGATAAGTTTTGATAATATCGTTGGCGTAATCCTCAATGTCTGGGTATATCGCTTCATTACGGGTTCCGTTGGTAAATAACTGATTCGGGCTTGGTATGGTTTGTTTAGCGGCAGCACGGCCGGCAACAATTTCATTGAAGATAATAAAATCTTTAATAAATGGGTGAGTTGGGTTAAAGGAGACTTTCCCTATATTTCGTAAAGAGTATTTTTCCGTTTCTACTCCCTTGAATTGTAGTCCTGTTTCAGGTACAAAGCCCTCTATACCGTTTAAATGCTCTAAGAAATCAAAATGCCACCATGTACGTCTAAACTCTCCATCGGTTACAACTTCTAATCCAACCTCAATCTGTTTATCGACCACTCGTTTAATTTCCTTTGTTTCTATTTCACGTAATTGTTCGAGTGTTAATCTGCCTTCTTTATATTCTTTTCTTGCTTTTTTTAATGACTCCGGACGTAATAGACTTCCGACGTGATCTGCTTTAAACGGTGCTTTTGTTAGTGTGATAGACATGTTGAGTTCCTTCTTTCTATTCTAGGGTAGGATAGCAAATGATCGAACTGGGAAGCCGGATGCTTTTTCTGGTTTCGGTACAATATTAAAAATAACTGCACCTTTTGCCGGCACTTTATCTAAGTTTGTCAGCAATTCAATTTGATAGGTATCTTGTTCAAGTACATAGTATTCAGCTAATAGAGAGCCATTTTTTTGATAGTCAATACTGGCATCCGTATCGAACGTTTCATGACCAATCGCTTTAATTTGTCTCTCTTGGAATAAGAATTCTAATGCTTCTACTGACCATCCAGGTGTGTGGTTATTTCCCTGTTCATCTTTGTTTTCAAATGCCTCTTGATTTGGCCAACGCTTACTCCGATCTGTCCTCAAAGCGACAAATGTACCTCCGTCAATCGTTCCATGCTCTGCTTCGAATGCCAAAATATCAGCAGTATGTAAAGCGAAATCAGGATTCTCAGCGGATTCCTTTGACTTATCAATGACAACAAGCGGGAGGACCAATTCTTTAAGTGTTAATTCTTCAAGGAAGCGTGTGTCCCGAACAAAATGAATAGGGGCATCTATGTGAGTGCCATATTGCCCAGCAAATGAAAAGTTTTGGGCGAAAAATCCATCATCATGATTGAAAAGAGTACTTATTTTTGCTTCATCAAACGAGGCAAAATGTGGTGAACCCGGTCCAAACGTATGTGTGAGGTCAATCCACTGTTTTTGTTTAATTAAATCAAACGCCTTACTCAATTCATTCGTCATTTTACCCCTCCAGACTTTTTTAAAAAAGGGACAAAGAAAAAACCCCTACCTGAAAAAAAGAAGAGGTTCTCAGCCAAAAGGCTGTCTCTTCTTATCTTCAAGCTTACGCTACTAGAATTAGCACAGTACTTACAATAAGTCTGCTGCTGAGGCTTCAAAGGGCTAGTCCCTCCACCTCTCTTGATAAGAAAGTGACTATTAAGTTAGTGAATAGGTATACTTTACAACTGCTCATTCAAACTGTCAAGATTATTCTGAAAACAAAATTAATTATTGATTGGGAATGTAATCGTAAATGTGGTTCCTTTTCCAAGCTTACTCTCTACACTAATGGATCCTCTCATCGCATGGATGAGCTGGTACGTAATGGTCAAACCAATACCTGTCCCTTTTTCTTTTGTTGTATAAAAAGGGGTTCCTATATTCTTTAACTGACTTTCCGTCATCCCTTTTCCTGTATCTTGAATTTCAATGAATACGAAACCACCACCGTCATACAACTTCACGTACAGTAAACCACCCATATCCATTGATTCAATTCCATTTTTGATAATATTAATTAAGACCTGTTTAACTTCTCCTCTATTTCCTTGAATGTAGAGGTTTTCTTGTAGTTCAGATCTAATATCTATATCGAGTATTGTTGAAAAAGAAGTCATGAGTTCAATCGCTTTTTTCACTTCAATAGAAAGATTTAATAGCGTTTTCTCTTCATTGTGTGGTTTTGCTAAAGATAAATAATCATTAATAATCCCTTGAGCATGATCCAATTCATCAATCGCGATGGTTATATAATTTTTCTGTGTTTTGGTACTTGCTTCATCTTCATTTAATAGCTGTAAAAATCCGCGGACAGAGGTCATTGGATTTCGAACTTCATGCGCTACAGAAGCCGCCAGCTGACTGATTACGTTTAATTTTTCGGCACGCTGTAGTTCTAAATCGATGGTTCGTTTTTGTTGAACATTCTCAATAGTATAGATACCCATTAATAAACAAATCCAAGAAATAAAAAAATAAAACAGTAAAAATGGAATTTGATTAAATTCCTTTGTATTTAAATAAATCATAACTAATGTAAAGGCCATTATCCAGAATACAGAACTAGACACCACAATTTTATGTTTCATTTGAAGGGCTTCATATCTGTTCATATAATATAGTAAAACAAGAGTTGCTATCGAATAACAAATTAACACATGATAAAATCCTTCTCCACCAATAAAGAACCGAAAGATTAATAACGTGAAAAACGTAAGTAAACCTGGTATTAATCCACCGTAAAAAAAGGCAATAATAAATGGCACTATTCTAAAATCATATATATACCCCTCTGAAAATCGAACGGGAAAAGACATGGTTAATACAACCATAAGTAATAGAATAAGGGTCAATTTAATATCCAAGCCATTTTTATACGGTTTAGTACGATCATTAAAAAATAATTGATAAACAAAAATAGGAAAGAGGACAATTAATATTTGGGTTAACACATAAATAAGTTCAACATCTTTAAACAAGTGGCCCTCCCCCATACTACTTACACTTACTTGTCTGAAAATTAAAATAATCCATTTTTTAGGAACACATAGGTATTATAGCATACCATCCTGCTGTGATGCAGTTTAATACTCTTTAGTGTCCGTGGACCCTTCTGAATCCTATTCATATACTGTATTATTTCGCTCACTAACAGGAGGAATCATCTATGGCAATTGAGCAAGGACTACCCGTCCCATCGATTTGGGGAATTGACGCATCTATGGCTGGCAGACCGATTGTCCGAGGAGAGTTTATTATCAATTCAATCACTGACAATCAGATTGTCGGCACGTCTAATTTCCGAGGCACACTGCTCCCTTTTAACGGCACGTGGGATAAAACATCCAATCAGATTACCTTTAATACGCCTTATGCAACATTTGCCGGCAAGCTGTCTTTATTCGAGGACCCATCTATCGGAGTCCGGCATTATATTTTAACTGGCCCCTTTTTAATGAAGGCACCCTCATTACAAGCAGGCGAATATGGTAATTGGATTGCAACCACAGATGTCAGCTATAGCCAGCTTTCCGCAAATGATCAAATAAGTCAAAATACGAATGCCCTGCCTCCTGTTGGTGTATTTTTAACATCAGATATTCTTTACCTATCAAATAGATTCCCCTAACCAATCCTCTCCCGAAGGCTGCCGAGAAAGGCTCGGCAGTCTTTTCATTGTGACGAACCCTCACTACTCAGATCCAAGATCTCCTTACTCAATACCCTTTTGCACAGTAAATCTTTTGACGTGCACAGGTTTGGCCTCATTTTGCACAGCTTTCACCCCCATTTGCACAGTAAATGGGCTGCTTTGCACACTTTTCCCTCCGTTCTGCACAGAACCATTGCCGTGATCCCTCAGTCCTGAACCTCACTCTATCTCTAGCACCATATCAAATTTATAATCCGGTCAGTATAGCCTGTTTTCTCAAATTCTTTGCTAGCCTTATTCTCTCATTTTAGAGAAATTTAAAGGATTTACTTGTTTGTCATTTGAATTAACACTGAGAGTCATAGAATAAGGAGGAATGTTAATGAAAAGAATGTGGTTCCGACTGTTTATGGTTACTTTATTTTTGTCATTATGTTTGTTTATGAGTTTACCAGCCAAAACGTCAGCTGAAGTCATTCAGCCCTACGGCAAACTAAAACCTCCAAGTGAGAGTTTCACACCTGGAGATTGGTTTCTAGGAAGTACACCGCCAAATTATAACTCTAGTAAACCGCCGATTGTTTTTGTTCAAGGAAAAAACGGGTCTTCAACAAGCTGGTACGGTGAAACCGAATACCATGGTGTGAATGATATGTATACAAAAGCATACGAAGCAGGCTATCAAACGGTTTTTGTTCAGCTTTATGATGCTGCAGGAAATGGGTCTTCCAATCAATACAAAAACGGAAAACTATTAGCTGCCAAACTCGCTCAAATCAATGCCCACTTTGGCGGTAAAAAAGTGAATATCATCGCTCATAGTAAAGGCGGTCCAGATACACAAGCTGCTCTTGTTTCTTATGGTGCGCACCAATATGTTGGACGAGTTATCACGCTTGCCTCACCGCATCATGGTTCTAATTTAGCTGATTTGGCTTATAGCTGGTACGCTGGCTGGCTCGGTTCTCTACTAGGAGCAAATGATGAAGGTACCTATTCCTTACAAATTGGCCAGATGGCTGAATTTCGCTCAGCGATAGACAATCATGTGAATTCTAGAAAGAACAAATACTATACACTAACCGGCACCAACCAAGGACCAGCGTTTTCCGCTCTATCATTTGGCGGACTGTATCTCTCTTCCTATGGTGATAATGACGGGCTCGTCAATGTTTGGAGTTCAAAATTACCATACGGCACCCATCTATTTACTGATTCCAACTATGATCATGACAATATTCGTACAGGCTCCGCCGTTTTTTCAAGAATTGAACCCTTTTTGCGGAATTCATCTACTTCGGGCATTGCTAGTTTAAGTGAACAGCCTGTTGAAGAAGAAAACATCTCAACCCTGCACACTCAACGTGTTCACGGCGGACCCTTACAAACCAATAAATGGATTGAACAATCTATTTCTCTAAATGAAGACACTGCTCATGGCGATATCACACTCTATACGTCAAGCCCCTATGTGGAAACTGAATTAATTTCTCCATCAGGAGTCACTTACCCTCATTTCCTAGTTTCGCAAGCTTCAAAAGGTGAAACCTCTTTCCTAGCTGGTGCGTATGTTCATACGTTAAGACAAACGAATATGGAAGCTGGTGAATGGGTTGTTCGAATGAAGACAAAAGCCAAGCAGGATGCCTATTTACTTACTGCAAAAATCGATGATAAAGAGCCCCTTATACTTGAAATGCCCGGAAAAGTGAAACAGAAAGACGCACAATTTATCCTCAAATCACCGGTAAAAGGAAGCCCAAGCACCCCATTAACATTTGATGTTCACCTTACTAACGAACAAGGAGTTGAAGTAAAAAATCCCGCTGCCATTAACAAAGTAAATACAGAAACTTATTTTGGCACACTGCCGAACGTCCCAGTATCCGGTATGTATAACCTAACCATCGATGTAAAAGCTGGTCCAACGGTTACCCGTACAATTATTCGTTCTGTTTATATTGAGAAATAACGAAGGGCTGTCCTTATTTGAGGACAGCCTTATTTAACATTTTCTTTACGATTGTCTCCCACAATTGCCAGGAAACCCTTTCTTTAAGCCAAATCGTCAGCTTTACTCCCTTACCAATTGGATACCTAAAACGAGGGTTTTTCTTCCGGACAATTGCTGCAATGGTTTTGGCTATTTCCAGTGGATCGCCGTATGTTTCTGCACTACTTTCTGTGTAGGCTTTCAACTTTCTCATTTCTGCAGCATATGGTGAGTCAGGTCGCTGAGACATTTCGGTTACTTGCTTCCCGCTTGACCATATATTCGTTTGAAACGAGCCAGGCTCAAGTAATACAACCTTTACACCAAACGCGTTCATTTCTAATCGTAAACACTCACTCCATCCTTCAACGGCATATTTCGAAGCCGCATAGGGAGATAAACCCGGAAAACCCATCCTTCCGCTAATGCTGCTCATATTTATGATGGTGCCGCTTTTTTGTCTCCGCATCAACGGAAGCACCGCCTGTGTGACGCTGATCATTCCAAAAACATTGGTATTAAACTGCGCCTTATATTCAGAGACAGGTATTTCTTCAATAAAACCAGCACCGGCAAAACCAGCATTGTTTACGAGGACGTCTACCCTGCCCATCTCCAACAATACCTCCTTTAACCTGTTTATCGATTCTTCTGATGTGACATCCAGTTCTTGTAGGACAATCAAATCTTCTAACCCGTTTTCTTCTGCCTGTTTCAGTAATGCGTTGCCTTTCGTAAGATTCCGCATTGTTGCTAGTACGGTATAACCTTCCTTAGCGAGCTCTAATGCCGTAAGAAAACCAAATCCGCTAGAAGATCCGGTCACGACCGCTGTTTTCATCGTCATAGTAATCTCCTCGTCTTTCCATCTATACCTCCAGTTTAGTTGATTTTCCAAAATAGTTCACCAATCTTATAAACTTCCCTAAGATTAAATTTGTGGTTGAGGGAAACTTTTTTATATAACGTGCATAATATTGCTTATACACAAAATACACTAAATTAAACGAGAGAAGGTGCTTGGTATGGAAGACATGTATGCTATCAATATTCAAGATTTGTCCGTCTCCTATCATGGTAAACCCGCTTTACGTACGATAAATATCGCAATATTACCAGGATCATTAGTTGGCATCATTGGACCTAATGGTGCAGGAAAATCGACTTTTATTAAGGCATTGCTTGATTTAATTCCTAAAGATAATGGTTCGGTTAGGATATTTGGTAAGACGTTCTCTGAACAACGGCAGCTTGTTGCTTATGTTCCACAGCGTAACAACATTGATTGGGACTTTCCCATCAATGTTTTAGAAACAGTCCTCTTAGGTACCTATCCTAGCTTAGGCATTTTTAAAAGACCTAAAAAAGCCGATAAAGCACGGGCACTTGCCTGCTTAAAACAGGTAGGCATGGAGGATTACCATGACAGGCAAATCGGTGAATTATCGGGTGGGCAGCAGCAGCGTGTTTTTTTAGCAAGAGCCTTAGTCCAGGAACCCGAAATTCTATTATTAGATGAACCATTTGTCGGCATCGATATTCTTAGTGAAGAAAACATGATGAATATCCTAAGAAACCTCAAAGCAACAGGTAAAACCATTCTAGTCGTCCATCATGATTTATCAAAGGTAGACACCTATTTTGAACAACTTCTTGTGCTTAATAAAAAGCAAATTGGCTATGGGGACGTCAAAGAGGTTGTTCGAAATGGGGTAATAAATCAGGCATATTTAGGTCAGCTTTCGATCTTTGAAAAAGCAGAGGTGATGTGAAATGGCGTTTATTGAGGCTGTCATTCAGTATGGGTTTTTACAAAAGGCCTTGTTGACCTCGGTGATGGTGGGGATTATTTGCGGGATTATTGGTTGTTTCATCATTTTACGAGGAATGGCGCTTATGGGCGATGCCATTTCCCATGCGGTCCTGCCTGGTGTCGCTATTTCTTATATGCTTGGAATCAATTTCTTGATTGGTGCCGTACTTTCGGGAATTATTACCGCTATTGGCATTGGCTTTGTCAGCCAGAACAGCCGGATTAAAAATGATATTTCGATTGGTATCATGTTCACTGCTGCTTTTGCCTTAGGAATCATTTTAATCACCCTAATGAAAAGCAGTACCGATCTTTATCATATTTTATTTGGTAACGTGCTTGCTGTTCGTCCGTCTGATATGTGGATAACATTAGGTATTGGTACGTTTGTACTGCTTTCCATCTTTCTTTTATATAAAGAGTTCCTGGTCACCTCTTTTGATTCAACCATGGCAGAGGTTTACGGACTGCCTGTTCGGCTTATCCATTATTTCTTAATGACCCTCTTAACATTGGTTACCGTTGCTTCCCTTCAGACTGTAGGAATCATTTTGGTCGTTGCCATGCTGATTACCCCCGCCGCTACAGCTTACTTATTAACCGATCGATTATCGACCATGCTTTTTTTATCAGCAGGGATCGGTACGCTTGCTTCGATAGCAGGATTATATTTCAGCTTTACCTATAACTTAGCCTCTGGCGCTACGATTGTATTAGTCGCTACTTTCTTCTTCCTGCTGGCTTTCTTCTTCTCTCCAAGACAAGGCTTAATTCGTAAGTTTATCAAAAAAAACAGTGCTGAAATCAGCCGCTAGAAGGGATGTATAACTGATGAGAAAAACCATGAAAGTACTATCTGTCTGTCTACTCTTCTCTTTTTTCTTATTCGCTTGCAGTAAAAAGGAGTCTGAGCATGATCAGCTTCAAGTGGTCACTACCTATTCCATTCTGTATGACATCGTCAACGAAGTCGGTGGAGACTTGGTTGACATCCACAGTTTAGCACCAGTAGGCTCGAATCCGCATGAATATGACCCTCTGCCAAAGGACATTCAAAAAACGACCGATGCGGATATAGTCTTTTATAATGGTTTGAACCTCGAGGCAGGTAATTCATGGTTTGACAAGTTGATTGAAACCGCTGGCAAGTCTGGAAAAGATGGACCCGTATTTAAGATGAGTGAGGGTGTCAGCCCAATGCACCTGACAACAAAAGGCAAAGAAAAAGAAGAAGATCCTCATGCTTGGCTGGATATCAGAAATGGCATTAAATATGCTCAAAATGCTCGTGATGGTTTAATCAAAGTGGACCCCAAACACAAGAAACAGTATCAGCAAAATGCCGATACGTATATTCAGAAGTTAGAAAAGCTTCATCATGATGCCATTGAACAATTTAACAAGATTCCTAAAGAAAAACGTTTCCTCATTACAAGTGAAGGTGCATTTAAATACTTTAGCAAGGCCTATGATTTTGAAGCAGGTTACATCTGGGAAATCAATTCAGAAAATCAAGGAACTCCTGAACAGGTGACACAAGTCGTCGATTTAATAAATAAAAAACAGCTGCCTGTTTTATTTGTTGAAACAAGTATGGATCCTCGCAGCATGGAAGCCGTTTCAAAAGAAACCGGCGTCCCTATCGGCGGCAAGCTCTTTACAGACTCAATTGGAAAACCTGGTGAAGAGGGAGATACCTACTATAAAATGATGAAGTGGAATATTGATACCCTTTTAAAAAATATGAAGTAAAGCCAAAAAGCCTGCAGGTTAACGTCTGCAGGCTGTTTATAGTTATTTTATAGTTATACTTTTTACAGAACTCCAGGGGCCATAATATTTTGTTCCTGACAATGTTTTGTATGATTTTACTCGAACATAATATTTTTTACCCTTTTTTAAAGAATTTATTGTTTTAGATACGGTATTTTTGTTTGTAATTGTTACATTCTTTGTTGCACTACTAGTAAACTTGCTGCTAGTAGAATACTGAATTTGGTACCCTGTAGAAGTAGAAATCTTCTTCCAGTTCACTTTCATACTTGTTGAGCTACTCTTTTTAACACTCGATAATATAACAGTAGCTGGATTTGTTGTAGAAGTGAGAACACTGCTGTAAGATCCATAAAAATTTGTTTTCCCTACGGTTTTATATGAACGAACTTTATACTGATACGTTGTTCCGGCACTTAGTTTGCTAATTGTATAACTGTTCGCGTTACTTGTAATTGTCTTTAACAGTTTACCCTTACTATCATACTGATAGAGTTTATAGCCTGTGACTTCATTTTGTTTATACCATATCAGTTTTAAAGAGTTTGTCCCTCTGCTAGATACTTTTAAGCTTTTTACTTGAGCAGGGTTTACCGTTACATGTCTTTCAATATTTACAGTATTTCCATCCCAGTCCATTACCTTGTACGTTAAGGTGTAGCTGCCCACCTTCGTCGAGTTCACACTTCCGGCAACTTCTATACTTGCTGTCAGTTCTCCATCTTCTGTATCTGTTGCAATCACGCCTTTTGTAACATCAAAGCTATCTCCTACTTTGATTGTGGCAGCTTTGGTCCCTTTAATCATAGGCTTCTCATTACTTCTTACGCTCACTTCTCTTTTTACCTCTGTTGTATATCCATCGCTATCCGTCACCTTGTATGTTAAGTTGTAGCTGCCCACCTTCATCGGGTCAACGCTTCCAGATATCTCTATACTTGATGTCAATTCTCCATCTGCTATATCTGTTGCAATCACGCCTTTTGTAACATCAAAGCCATCTCCAAGTTTAATAGTTACATGTCCTGCCCCTTCAATTACAGGTGGAGACAACCATTTAGCATAAATTGTTACACCTGTTTTAGATTGATCCCAAACTGTTGTGTAATTTTTGTCTAAATGCCAGACAAATAAGTGGTTTTTCTCGGTCCTTCCAAAAGGATCTTCCCCCAAACTCATTAGACTTTTCGGGATGGTTACCCATTTTAATTGGTTATCCTTAAATGCCCCATACCCTATACTCGTCACGCCTTCTGGGATGATTACATTTGATAATTGATTTGAAAAAAATGCAAATCCACCTATACTTACCACACTATTTGGGATGGTTACACTCTTCAATTTATTTTTACTAAAAGTATCATTTTCAATTTTAGTCACACCATGTGGAATAGTCACACTTGTTAGTTGATTATTTTTAAATGCAGATGATTCTATCCTAGTTACTTTTTCCGGTATGGTTACTCTTTTCAGTTGATTATTATTAAATGCAGAAGTCCCTATACTAGTCACACTGCTTGGAATGACTACACTTGTTAGGTGATTATCCTCAAATGCATATGCCCCTATCCTAGTTACTTTTTCCGGTATGGTTACTCTCGTTAATTGATTTTCACTAAATGTATTAGATTCAATACTTGTCAAATTTTCTGGAATGGTTACACTTGTTAGGTCATTATCACTAAATGCATAAGACTCTATATTTGTCACACTGTTCGGAATGGTTGCACTTGTTAGTTGATTCCTATGAAACGCATGGTTTCCGATTTTCGTTACACCTTTTGGAATGGTTATACTTGTTAGTTGATTCCAATGAAATGAATGATCCCCGATACTCGTTACGCTTTTCGGGAGATTTACATTTGTTAATTGGTTCAAAGCAAATGCATATTCCTCAATATTTGTTACATTTTTCGGAATGGTTATACTTGTTAATTTATTAGAAAAAAATGCATAATCCCCTATCTTAGTTACACTTTCTGGAATGGTTACACTTGCTAATTTATTAGAACGAAATGCACCTTCACCTATACTCGTCACGTTATTTGGAATAATCACACCCGTTAATTGATTCCCACGAAATGCTTCACTCCCAATCTTGTTCACACTATTTGGAATGGTTACACTTACTAATTTATTAGAACGAAATGCACGATTTCCTATACTTGTTACACTCTTCGGAATGGTTACGCTTGTTAATTGATTCCCACCAAATACTTCATTCTCTATACTTGTAATACTATTTGGGATGGTTACACTTGTTAGTTGATTATCACTAAATGCACTATCTCCTATACTTGTCACACTTTCCGGGATGAGTACACTTGTTAATTGATTATTACTTAAAGCATGCCTTCCAATACTTGTTACTGCCATTTCATTCAGTTTACTTGGAATCTCCACGTTCTTAGCTTCTCCAAAGTAATCTACAATTTCAACTGTTCCATTTAAAACTTTATATTTGTAATTATCTTCTTGAAGTGTTTCTGCAGACGCCTGAATCATTGAAAGCGGTATAAAACTCAATAACAATATAGAAAATACTATTATCTTTAATATAAATTTCATCGAACTCTCCCCTTTTTGGAAATCAATACTAAAAAATCATTTAAAAACTAACTATACTACTATACAAAACAGGGATACACATTACTAGGTTCAATTGCAAAAAATTTCAAACTATCTGCAAGTATTCATCTAAACTTGATATACTCAAAGATTACTCAAGCATGTAAAAGCAAAATCTATTCCAATGGAAATATTCTTATTGTATGAACGAATAAAGTTGTCAAAGACTTTATTCATAATTTTATGTACCTACTCATAATCCATAGAGGTCTTTAGTATTCTTATTAAACTTTTTCTATAACCACTTACTTATAAATAAAGAAAGAAAAGGTCAAAAAAAGTAATATTTTTTGACCTTTTCTTTATTTTAAAATTTGTAAAGAGAAAATAAGTATGTGTTATAACTCTTCTAAGGGGCTATCCCTTGTTAGCCATACTATTAAAAATAACGGTAGTGTCTACAAACGTACATTGGGAAATGGAAACAGTCCCTTCTATTTCTGTATAACTGTCGCAAGCCCAACCTTAAAGTAAATATACCAGTTTCCATCGTGGGATTACCAATAGTCTTTAGCTAGATGTCTAAGCTTATCCCGTGTAAAGATCATAGTGCTTTTCTTTTGGAATTAAGCACCTAACTAAACAAAACTATAATTATTTATCTCTAATTTCTTTTAAAAGTTCAATTATTAGTTCATTTTTCTTGTTAATAGATTTTAGATTGATTTCTATGATATTTGTAGATATAAATAAAACAATCAAAATGGCAATTCCCACAAACAACAATTCATATCACCTCCAAAAGGATATCATTTACAGTATACCATTAACCACTAATTACCATAAAAAGTTATTAATTAATACAGTAAACTTGGAGTTATATTTAATTTTGTTAAATTCGTTAACGTTTTTAATAATTGTTTTTGCGATTAAATATACTCAAAACACTTAAAAGAATTGCGATACTAACATAATAAATTAAACCTTCACTAGTAAATCCAAATTTATAAAAGATAATCGTAGCAATAATAAACACACTCGTTAAAATTATTTTATAAGTCCAATATTTATTCATGCTCTTCACCTCAACTTAATCATAAAATTTTGATATCTAGTTTTGCTTGACCCTTTATAGTTCTAATCTTTATAGGAGTCAATTTTAAGCCGTCCGTTTTTATTGATTTTGCCGAAATGTAGAATTATTAAGAGAGATGGACAGGTCTGTTACTTATTTAAAAATATGAAGGTTGCATATACACAAGTAATTTGTTCATTTAAATAATATTGATATATGAAATTAATCTACACTCCTTTTTATGACTCTTCCATTTTATAGATTTTTTATAACTTTTAACACAAAATATAGTTATGATTACCTTACCTTACCTTTTATTTTGTGTGAAATATCAGCTCAAATCAAATATCATTCTAGGAGCTATTGGTTAAATACACGTGATAAGTGCAATTTCTAATTACCAATGATGGAAGGAAACTATCTAATTGGATATCGTACATCAGATTACATTATTTTTCTGCAATACAACTTTCTCACCTAAAATCATCATATCGAATAAAAAGAAATAATTTTTGATATATATTGCTAAGGTAACTGCAAGTAGTTGAAGAGATGGGAATAGCATCAGATGAATAGCTATATAGATCTTTAAATAAAATAAGAGAGTCCCTATGAGGGGATTCTCTTATTTTATAGACAAAAGAGGTTCGGAATGGGTTTCATTCCGAACCTCTTTTTAATTTTTTGAGCGGGAACAAGCTGGTCTAGTGTTACCATTTCAAGGGGGTTTCAAAAATACTCCTTATTTTGCAGTTTACGATCAAGTTTTCAACCAATACAAAATAGACATCCGTATAAAAGAGTGTGCTTAGTTTGTTCTATTCTAATTTCTTCGTCCAAGCCGAAAGCTGTGAAAATACTTTTTCTCTCATTTCTTTCTCTAATGGCGCCATCCCGAATAAATCGGCATACCATAGGCCATCTGATGCTAGTCTGATAATGTTTGCTGTGACCGGATCAAGACCTTCATTTTCCATTTTTTCTTTCCATGTACGGTAATGTTCTTGTAAACATTCGAGCATTTCAGGATTGGTAAATAGGGACGCATGCATCCCTGAGCTAATTTCCAGCCCTTCTTCTAACTCCTTAAAAGTTGCTTCCAGAAAGGCTCTGCTGTACTTCCCCGTTTGAATAGGATCTACCGTCGCTCGTCCTTCGACATCTTCAACAAATGTATTGGAACATCTTGTAACCATACCATCGATTAAGGATTCTTTATTGGGAAAGTGGTACAGAAGGCCGCCTTTACTTACTCCTGCCTCTTTCGCTGCTGCTTCTAGTGTCAGTTTTGCAACACCGTCCCTGCGGACAATGGCAGCCGCTGCATCTAAGATTTTTTCAGGCTTTGTTCGTTCATTCATTTCGTGACAGCTCCCTGTACCGTTATCCTTCTTCTATTTTTCCAGATGACTTCCACATGACTGTCATCACAAATCCGACCATCAGAATAGCACCTGCAAAAATATAAGGGAGATTTAGATTTATATCAAATAAAATACCAGCTAATGCAGGCCCGATAATATTGCCAAGGCTTGTATACGTTGAATTCATTCCAGCGACAAAGCCTTGTTCATTACCTGCAATTTTTGATAATAAAGAAGTGATTGCAGGACGAAGGATATCGCATCCTAAAAATACAATAAAGGTAACTGCCATAATCATTGCATAGCTGCTTACAAAAACTGACACGAACATAAAGACAGATGCCATAACTAAGCTGACCTGTATTAATTTTTTCTCACCCAGCCATTCCACTAGTTTTCCGAAAAATACAACCTGAGCAATGACACCAAAGACTGCTCCAACCGTTATAATGACGGAAATATCCTTTGGCGTAAAACCAAACTTTTCATCAACAAATAAGCTGAACATTGTTTCATAAGCTGCTAATCCGAATGCTAAGACGAAAACAATAAGTAAAGGAACTAAGTACTTGGGCTGGAAGGACTTTTTCAATTCGGACCAAATATTGACCTTTCCACTTGACTGGCTGCCAGCCGCTAATTCTTCTTTCGTTAATGGTTCTTTAAGAATAATCATAGAAAATAGAGCGGCAGCGAGTGCAATAACGGCTGCAAAATAGAACGGTGCACGAACACCAATTTCTGCGATAAAGCCGCCAATTCCCGGCCCAATAATAAATCCGGCACTGATGCTTGCAGAAACATAGCCTAGTACTTTCGGACGTTCTTTAAGCGTTGTAATATCCGCTACAAAAGCAGTAACTGCAGGCATGATGAATGCAGCGCTGATTCCGCCTAAAATCCGTGATAAAAACAGGAGACTTATATGACTGCCTACAGCAAAAATCAGCTCAGATAAAGAAAACAGAAATAAGCCAAAAACAATCATCGGCTTCCGTCCAACTTTATCGACCCAAACACCAGTAAATGGTGAAGCAATTAATTGAGCTAACGCAAAGGCTGCAACAAGATAGCCCATGATCTCTCCATTTAAGCCTAATTCCTTGATAAAGGATGGCATAACGGGAATAACCAAACCAATTCCAAGGAAGGCAATAAATAAATTGCATAATAATAAAACAAGTGAAATCTTTTGATTCTTCATACAGACTTTTCCCCTATTCTAGTTATCGTATCTGAATGTTCCCAAGGGAAACAAATAGTCTTTTTAGTGTACCGTCCAGACGGTTTTTTAGCAACCAACAACTATACACAATTTAACACCTGCAAATGTTTTTCTTCCCCTGATTATCATGATGATAAGTTGATATTTTTATACCAATATTCCCACTGGCCCATCGGCTCTGCTCGTACATGTACATATAAGACATCCACTTCATCAGGATTCACATTTTGGGGTAAAGAAAAAACATATTGAAATTCCTTCAGGGTATTCATTTTAAAAATTTGTGGTTTCCATCGAGAATCATGTTCTTGATGTAAATATTCTTGAACCTCCTCTAGTAAGTAATCACCTTCTTCCGTTCTTAACTCTGTAAGTTGATTATCTTTTACACTCTGCATTTCTTCATTTTTCGGTATAAAAAAAACGATAAAGTCTATTGGATATCTAAATTTATCTAACCGATCCTTCCAATTTCCATTCAAGACAAAATGATTGTTTTCCTTCTCCACATGAACCTGCAAGGAATCTGGTGTGGTTTTATAATTAAAATGATAGGAATAATAACTAATAAAAGCGATGATTAAAAAGATAGGACTGAAACATAACAAAGAGAACCAGCGACTTTTTTTCCAGATTTTAATTCCAAGAAATAATGAACCAATGAAAACAATGAATACGATAATCGACATTTGTATCCTCGCTCCCTTTTCGTTTTATAATGACTGGGAGAGTTAAACAATAAGAAATTGATTATCTGCTAATCTAGTTACTTCGCAAGCATAGCATTGCTCAAAAACATCAATACGATCGGCAATCGTTTGGCCATGGGGATCATTGAATAAGTCCTCTCTGTTACTATGGGGAAACAGAGAGAGATTAACTAGCTTCAATCCAGAAAGGTCTTGGAGGTTCCGCGCATTCATTTCTGGTGTAAAAAATTCAGCAATCTCAATATTATTCCCGAGAACCATCGCTCCAGCACTAACGCCGATAAGTACTTGTTGATCATTCAGATTACGAATCACTTGGTCAGCTCCGCTCTGTTTTAAATGATAAAGCAAATAAAAAGGATTCCCGCCATTGATATAAACACAATGATAGTTTGTTAATTGCTGGGCTTCATCAAACTCGATATCTATATAGTCAACTTTTGCAAATCCCATATTCACTAAATCTGCTTTAGCTTTTCTCGCATAGATATTTTGTTCTTTCTGTAAGGAAGCAGTAGTCAGAATGCATGCTTTCATTTGTACTGGGTCATTTTCAAACAACAAGAGAAAGTTGGCTGCTATATCGTCTGTGGACAAACCATTTGAAGTCAGCATAATTTTCGGCATGAGACCTCTCCTTACTCATCATCTTCTTTAAAAATATCATTCAAGAACTTTTCCCGATGGTTTAGAAAATACTTAGTAATTTGATAATGATCGGTATTTTCATAGTTAATCGGCGTGATTTGACCTTCGTCAAAGCTGAGAATATCAGCATCTGGATAGCCTAGTAAAATGGGCGAATGAGTGGCAATAATAAATTGCGCTTGTCTGTCTTTTGTTAGGTCATGCAGGATTCGTAATAGCGTTAGCTGTCTTGATGGGGAAAGAGCCGCCTCTGGCTCGTCAAGCAGAAAAATAGATTGTTCTTTAAAGCTGTGAAGAAATAACGATAAAAAGGCTTCTCCATGTGATTGCTTATGTAAAGATTCCCCACCATACTTTTGAAATCCAGTTTTATCGACTTCTTCAAGATAGGTAGCGAAGTGATAAAAAGACTCCGCACGTAAAAAGAAGCCATTCGATACCTTTGGGAGCCAGGACAGACGAAGGTGCTGAGCCAAATCTGAAGAAGAAGCATGCACATCATAGGTATGATCCTTCCCGCCGCTGGCTGTATTGAAACCGCAGACATCGGCAATGCCCTCTAGTAAAGTAGACTTGCCCGAACCATTTTCTCCAACAAAAAATGTAACGCTCTTTTTCAGTTCAAGTTGTTCCATGCTGTTAATGGAAGGAATGGAAAGTGGATATTCCCGAAAGCTAGAGATTGAATCACGTAAAAGGGTTACTTTTTTTAGAAACAAGAACTTTCACCTCTTATCTTTTTTCTACTACTAGAATTAGTTTACTAGTTTTTTATTATTCCATCATGTTTTAAAGAAACACATCATATATTCCTTTATAAGACAAGGGGGATTTATATGAAAACAGTATTCATAGAAACACTAGAGAGACACATCTTTTCGGTTCTGTTAATTGTTTGGTTTTGGGTATGTGTTTGGGGAATATCAGTCTTATAATTATCTAAAGCGGGTGAAACTTATTGTACAAAAAATAATTGCTATGCTCATTGGAAGCTTTCTTGTAGGGAGCGGGATTAACGGATTTTTAGTTCCGTATCATCTTCTTGATGGAGGAATAATTGGACTAGCTTTAATTCTTCATTATTTTTTTGAAGTATCTGCAGGATTTTGTATGTTCATTCTGAGTATCCCGCTCTGCGTCTTTGCTTGGACAGAAAACCGGGCTTATTCATATACTAGCTTTCTTGGATTGCTTATTTCTTCAGCCATGATCGACTGGCTTCGGCCATTACAAACCCTCTTTTTAGTTCCCATTGCACTCAGTTCAATTTATGGAGGGATCTGCATCGGTGCAGGTATTGGACTTATGCTACGATACGGTACAAGTACTGGTGGTACCGATTTGCTTGCAACCTATTTATCAAAGATGTATTCCATGAATGCAGCTCTTATTATCTTTCTGCTTGATGCAATCATAGTTACTGCAGGGTCAATTACCTTAAACGCAACCAGCTTTCTTTATTCCTGTTTAATGATCTTTATTGCAGGCTTAATGACTTATCTCTTTAAACCCACTGAAATATAGAATTTAGTTAACTTTTCAATATAGGTTCTATTTTATCAATGGCATGTTGAATTTTCAAACTATTTTCTTCGTACATCTCCTTTGCTTCTATTGAATCTGTACTGAGGGCAAATAACTCCAAATCAGCTTGACATTTTTTTAATGTCGCCCACAATAAGGGTCTTTCCTGTGGAGAGGCTACCTTCAATTTGTCATCATATAAATCGACAGTTAATTCACCGTATGTATTAATTTGTCCAATAAAAACATTTTCAACAGTAACCCCTTGCTTTACCAGCTCTGTTTTTAGCCATAATCTACTGCGTCCGGCTGTGGACAGGGGTTCATCTAAAATTTCTCCATCCATAATAATCGTTTCCGATCCTTTTATGGGCGCTAATTTCATGTTCAAGTCCTTTGCGGTCAGCGGCTGATTTTCTTTTTTCAACAAGACATTTAAATCGCCCGTAGCTTCTAAAATAGCATACTCGACATCACTGACATTAAAGACATCCTTTTTTCGCAGTAATTCTAATAATTCGTCAATCGTATATTTTTCTTTATACATGTTTTCTTCAAGTACTTTCCCATCCTTAATGAAGACTGTCCCTTTTCCTTCCACAATATTACGAAAAGATTTACTCTTCATAGAAATAAAACCAGCTACAAAAGGAGCGAGTGAAAAAGTAGCAATGGAAACTACTCCGTTAAAAAGACTGTGTTCAACTTTTGTCGCTAATTCTGCTCCAATATTCCCAATGGTAATCCCAGTTATATATTCAAAAAGAGATAGCTGCGATATTTGTTTTTTTCCTAATAATTTTGTAATGATAAATAACACAATTAAGAAGAAAAATGACCGAAACATGACATTAATCCAATCAGGCATCTTGTTACCTCCTACCCTAAAAACCTTTATATTTTTCCCGTTCTAATAACCCAACCCGTTTCTGTAAGTCTTCAACGGTTTCATGGACAAGCAGGACCGCCTCATTCAGTGTCTTTTTCGATTCTTCTTCTACTGTTCGTAATGCTATACCTGATAAATTAGCCTCTGCTCCTTTAAGACTCGCGAGGCATTGTTTCACATCTGATGCAATGGTCATTTCGATTTCATCCTAACCTTTTGGTTTAAAAAGAATGGCACCAATCATCCCAAATATTATTGCGGCTGATATACCGGCACTTGTGACTTCAAACATCCCGGATAAAATACCGACCAGACCATGCTTTTCAGCTTCCTCCATGGCGCCATGGACTAGTGAATTACCAAAACTGGTAATTGGTACGGTTGCACCTGCTCCCGCAAAGTCGATAAATGGTTCGTATAAACCAAAGCCGTCCAACACAGCTCCAACCACTACAAAGGTACTTAAGGTGTGCGCTGGTGTAAGTTTAAATACATCAAACATAATTTGCCCAATCACACAGATCAATCCGCCGACAACAAACGCCCAAAAATAAATCATGGTGTATTTCCACCTCCATATTCAATTGAAACCGCATGTGCGATACATGGGATGCTTTCCTTTTGTTGAAAAGATAAGGGAGATAATAAGGCTCCAGTTGCGACAACCAAAATTCGTTTAAGTTCCCCTTTTTTCATCCGATTTAACAAATGACCATAGACAACCGTTGCCGAACAGCCTGCCCCGCTGGCACCCGCAAGAACTGGTTGGTCCGATTTATAAATTAGTAACCCGCAGTCACTATAAAAACTGTCATCGATTGGTATCCCTTGTTTTTTAAATAAATCCAATGATACTTCATGTCCAATTTGTCCAAGATCCCCTGTAACTATTAGGTCATAATAGGAAGGATCGATATTTCGATCTGTTAAATGGGCAGTGATTGTATCAACGGCAGCCGGGGCCATCGCACCACCCATATTAAATGGATCGGATAAACCCATGTCAATGACACGCCCTATCGTTGCGGAAGTTACTCTTGGACCTTCGCCTTTATCACTTAACAGTGCCATTCCAGCACCAGTTACTGTCCACTGTGATGTAGGAGGCTTTTGTCCGCCGTATTCAGTTGGATAACGAAACTGTTTTTCAACGGCAGCATTATGACTAGATGCACCTGTTAAGACATATTTCGCTCCTTTTGCATTGATAATCGCTGCTCCTAACGCTAAGCCCTCCATCGAGGTGGAACAGGCACCAAACAGTCCAAGATACGGCACCCCAATGGAACGTGAGGCGAAACTCGTCGGCGTTATTTGATTAATTAAGTCACCCGCTAAGAAAAATTGAACGTCTTCCTTTTGAATGCCGCCTTTTTCTATCGCTTTTTGCGCAGCTTCCTCAATCATAACTCTATGAGCCTTTTCATACGAATCCTCTCTCAACCACAAATCAGAGTGAAGAAGATCAAAGTCTTCCGCAAGAGCACCGTTGGCTTCGAATGGTCCTCCCACCGTACCAGTTGAAACAATGACTGGCTTTTGATCAAAAACCCATGTACGATGTCCTCTTAGCATTAAAAACCACCCCACATGATAACAATCGTTTTTATAAACGAGACAACAAATGCAGAAAAAACACCGAATAAGATGACTGATCCTGCTAGTTTAAACATATTGCCGCCAACACCTAATACAAAGCCTTCTGACCGATGTTCGATTGCAGCAGAAATGACCGCATTACCGAAACCTGTAACTGGTACCGCTGATCCTGCCCCGCCAAACTGTGCAATACGATCGTATACCCCGAATCCAGTGAGAAGCATGGAAATGAAAATCAACGTACCCACTGTAGGATTTCCTGCTGTTTGTTCGGTGAAATTAAAGTTATGAATATAGAAACTCTGAATTCCTTGCCCGATTAAGCAAATCAAACCACCGGTTAAGAAAGCTTTTAAACAATTAGTAAGAACAGGTCGTTTTAATTCTCTTTGTTTTTGTACCTCTTGATAATCCTGTTGAGCTGGGGTTAATTTTTTCTTTTTGGACATCCCTAGGCCTCCTTTAAGGTTTTTCATTCATTAATTTTTTTAGATCTTTATGTTCCTTTTTCAAAGTTTTCGTATCAAGCTTATTTTTTTCTATTTTAGATTGTAGCTTGTCTATCTCTAAAAAAATCTTTGAATCAGCTGTTACCTCTACCTTATGATTAGGAAATGTTTTCTTAAGTTTCGATTTTACTTCTTTAACTGTTTTCTTAATATGAAGGCGATCAAATTGTTCAATTTCTAAAGCAACTAAGAGCTCCTTTTCTGTATTGACCGCCTTAACATTAGATACATCTTTACGTTTCTTGATTTCTTCCCTTGCGGTTACAGAAGGAGATTGGGAAACTACGGTTTTTGAATGAACATTTGTTACTGAAGGTTTTGGGTCTGATTCTTTCGCATTCTGATCCGTACATCCTGCCAAACTCATCATTACGACAAGGGATAAAAGAATTTTAATATGTTTCATAAACACTTACCTCACTTTTTTATGCGGCGTATAACTAAAAAAAGCTTGGCTGTGAACCAGCCTTTTCACATAGAGTTATTCTTTATATTGTGGTTCTTCCTGTTCAATTTGTTTAATACGAGGAGAAATAGTATTTACAATTTCCTGCGTTTGCTGGGCTGCTTCCTGATACAATGTTTTGGCTTGCTGATTGTCTGTACTTAGTGCAAACGTTTCAAAACTTGCTTGAGCACTTTTAAGTTCAGCAACTGCAGTTTTCACCTGATTAATCACGGTCATTTTCATTCCTCCTTTATATAGCCTATTTCTTTAATAGAATGACAAAATACGGATAGGTTTATTCTTTCTAATTTTTCCCACATCAGTTGAAATATTTCACTCTGTTCTTTCCCCTCTACTATGAGCGGGGTTTTCACATAAAAAAAGACCCCATTATGGAGTCATTCCTTAGAATATGAACAAAACTAGATGAAGTCGGGCTTGTTTAAACTACGTGTTCAAACGCAAAAGAGGTTCAGAATGTATCATTCCGAACCTCTTTTGCGTTTATTTACCAATTCTATGATTTAATAAATCAATTGCTTGATCTTCGGTTATTCCATTTATGAGTCCAAGTTCGCTTGAAAGAAATTTCCGTGCATTCCCAAGCATTGATTTTTCACTTGAATTGAGTGTTTTTTCTTTATTCATTCGCATTAAATCGCGTAAGACTTCTGCACCTTCTTGAATTTTACCTGTTTTCATTTTTTCCATATTCGACTTATACCGTTCTTTGAAATTCAGAGTTCGGTCCGTTTCACCGTTATGAAATAAGCGAAGAACGTTTTCAAGGGTAAGAGTATCTACTACTTTTCGTATGCTGAAATTTTTAATTTTCCCGACAGGAAGCATAACTTGTATCTTATTTGGCATTTGCAGAACATAATACTGATGAACCTCTCCTTGAATTTCTTTGTCTTCAATTGATTCAATTATACCTGCTCCGTGCATCGGATAAACAATCTGATCGCCAATTTGAAACAAATAACGCACCCCCATATATAGTAACTACGTTAATCATATCACATTTTTCTATTTTTAACAAATTTATTATAATATCATATTTTCAAAACTTAAGTCAATCATTTAATCTTGAATTTTTAACTTTTTTATCTTACTTATTTTTATATTCCGAGGGCACTATTCTAGCTATTCAAAGAACGAATTCTTCTTTCTGGCTCGTAAGATATCTCCCATCCAACCCTTTTTTTTCAAATACAGATAAAGTGCCAATGTATTAATGACTATAAGGATTACAGAAATCAAATAACCAAACTGCCATTTAAGTTCTGGCATATGCTTAAAGTTCATCCCCCATAACGCACCCCACGCCATTACCGGAGTAAACAATGTGGTTAATAACGTTAATGTTTTCATAATTTCATTTCCTCGGAGGGAAGCCACCACATTTTCAAGATTGACCATCGATTCAATTTCTTGTTCGTATTCACGTAAAAGTGTCTTCGTACGTTGTATGCGAAGCTTAGTTCGTTTAAACTGGATTGACTCTTTAATTTCTTCTCCAAAAGCTTCCTCTAGAGCAATAATAATTTCCATCACCGGGACGACTAAATTTTTCCACACTAACAATTCATGCCGGCAATCAGCTATTTTCTCTAAAATTTCCTTGCCGTTCTTCGCTTTTACATCCCATAATAAATTATTGATTCTTTGTTCGAAGTGGCCTATCTTAATTAAAAATGATGAAATGATTTCACTTAAGATAATCATAAGGCCGTCAATTGGTGTTTCGACGCGGTCTAATAGATGGATAAGATCTTCTCCACTGATATCATCCAATAAAGAAAAATCTAGATATCCGGTTATTAAAAATTCATTTGTCAGGTAAAAATGAAATGTATGCTGTTTCTCTTTCTCCTCAACATCCTGTATATAAACAAGCGAACCCCAGATTGCTTCCTTTCCTTCATCTGCTATGTGTAATCCAAGATTTATCGATTTTTTGGAAAGGGTATTCTCCACCCATTTTTCACATTTTTTAGTCGTGCTTATCAACTGGTGTAATTGATGTTCATTGGTTAAATCCAGCTCATGCCACTGCCATCTATTCTGATTAAACGAATGTTCGCCCATAAGTTCCTCCAGTATCTCTCTTATTCACTCAATTCTTGCTATCCTATTAATTTCCCTTGCAGGTTTATATATATCTATTAAAAAGAGGCGCGCCAGGTATAGCGCGCCTTCTGTCATTTATTTACGCAAATAATCAAGTGCTTGATGAAGACTGGAAAACGTTAGGGTTGAATTAAATTTAATGCCGAACCCAACCATTGTTTGAGCAATTTCCGGCCTGATCCCTGTCAATGTTGTCTCGATTCCAACAAGTTTTAATGCCGCAATCACTTTAAAAATTTGATCCGCTACCATGGTATCTATAATAGGGACCCCAGAAAGATCAATAATGATGTAATCTAAGTTATGTTGAGTCCCTTGTTCAAGGGCTCGATCCATCAAAACTTGTGCTCTTTTGGTATCTAGGTCACCAACAATCGGTAGCACACCTGTTTTTTGGGTGACACGAACAAGCGGAATCGCAAGTTCATTCATTGCATACTCTGCCGACATAAGTTTAGCTGTATAACTCCTAGTATAAGAAATACTTAGCCAATAAACAGCCTCATCCACTACTGCATCGAATTGAGAAATAACTTCGTAAAATACATCAAGGCTAAATTGGTATTTTTGCGCTTCATTCTTAATAATATGACCTATGGTGTCACGGTAGAACCGAACTTCCTGTATCGCTACATCCAGCGGGAGCTCTAGTTCAACTAGTAAATCAACCAACTTTCCTCCCCACTGCTTTAATCGATCTATGGTTTCTTCATGGTCCTTAGAAATGGATTGTCCATAAATATCAATTAAATTCTCTCTCCAAGAGGTTAAAGAATCCGTAATCGTTTTACTATAAACATGCTCATCCGCTGCTTCCCGCTGCAGAGCTAGTTCTGACTTTCTTTTGAGTATAGTATGGGTTAATGCCTTAAATTGTCCTTCTAATTGGTTAGTTTCCATTGAATCCTCCTACAAACAAGTATCGAGAAACAATAACAAGTTTTTTTATTCCTTGTTTCTTTCTAAAGAGATCGTATTCCCATCTCCTCGATATAGATATATACCCAGATTTATAAGCAAGTTAATCCTTTTTCACCGACATGAGCACATTTACGGAATAAAAAAGAACCTCTAATGAAGACTTCCCTTTAAAAAAGGATATCTCCATTAGAGGCAGTTGTGTATCATTCATGTCATTTAATTAAGTCTGTTGCTCTTAGAAGAAAAAGAACGGCAAGAACGCAAGCGTTGCGATAGCACCTAATGCAAATCCTGCTGCTGCTCCTCCCCAACCATAGCCATAGCCGGGACCATAATAACCGTAGCCATAGCCGCCAAAGTTCCTTCTTCCGCCATTCATCGGCCGAAGATACACTCTATTTCGATCCACTCGCTCGACGATGCCTCTATGCACCGCACCCTGTTTCGTCCGTATTTCGACTGGTCTGCCTACACCTTGACGTAACGTGTGATAATGATTCATTCAACCTAACCTCCATTCACTTCTCGATTATCATATGTACAAAGTGATTTTCCTGCATGGACATACACACAGGAAATGGAAAAAGGACCGTCCATTTAGTTAGAACGACCAAGGATACCCCTTATATTACATTTGTAATACGAATAAATAATACATGATACATTTTGTTGATGCATACATAATCTAATGTACTGACGTGCAGGAGAGGAGACCCAAAGATGAATGATTCTTACCAAGATGCATTAGCTTTTTATGGAATTGACGGCGCACATCCAGGCGGGTTTCAACTGACTAAACAATTACTTCATGATGAGAAAATTACCCCTTATACAAAAGTACTTGATGCAGGCTGTGGAACTGGTCAAACTTCCGCTTATCTCGCAAAAACGTTTTCTTGTCAGGTTTATGCCCTCGATCAGCATCCAAACATGCTTAAGAAAGCGAAAACCAAATTTAAAAAAGAACACCTCCCCATTCACCTTATCCAAGGATCGCTCGAGAAGCTCCCTTTCTCTGACCAATTCTTTGATTTAATCGTCGCAGAATCTTCAACGGCTTTTACTAACATCCCTAAATCTCTAAGTGAATATGGTCGTGTCCTGAAACCAAATGGTGTTCTTCTTACCATTGATATGACCGCTGAGCCTCAACTTGAACTTGAAGCAAAAACAGAGTTGATTCAGTTTTACGAAATTCAAGACCTTCTCACTGAAAAAGAATGGCTCCAAGCATTAAAGCGTTCTGGGTTTAAACAAATTCAGATACTAAAGGCAAACACCGTGCTTAATGAACTCATGAATATGGAATTGGACGTAAATGATGACTATACACCACCCTCTTTTTCCGCCGATTCTTCGCTTGAACACATTATACTTACGCATCAAAATCTTACCCTTTCCTATGGTGATCGACTGGGTTATCGTGTATTTCGTGCGGGTAAAATAGATCTTCCGTATCAACCGCACAAAACGAACTCATAAAACAACCCATTTTTTTTGGAAGGAGACCTTGAGGAGTAACCAACTCTCCAGTTTATCAAAGTTTCCTTCAGAGCTTTTCTCTTTCAATACATAGTTAAGCTCAAGCGAAAAATGTAAATAAATGTCTGAAGTTTGAATTATGAAAAAATTAGATATCTCTTAGTTACGTGTTATAGTTCCAGAGGAGTTATTTATTGGAAAAAACGAAAGGGAGGTTATTCCCAATTATTGAATTACTCATCTCACACTTTATCTCCTATAAAAACCGGAAACCTACACATGCTGATGAATTACTGGATTACATTCAAGAGCAGTATGCAACTGGAAATCTATCTGCAGCCAACTACAAACACCTCTATTCAGAACTCGATAAACGAGGAGCGAAAAAAGCAAAATTCATTAAATAATCCTCAAAAAAAGCCTCCTGCCAAGTATTGATCTTGGCAGGAGGCTCATTTTATTGTGCTGCTGTTATTTTGACTTGGTTTTCTTCAACTAAGGTCGTAAAATGTTTAACGTCAGGTTGTTCAAAAATATAATCGGCAATTCCATCTTCAAGCTGTTCTTGTATGATCCTGCGAAGTGGTCTTGCACCAAATTCCGGATGATATCCTAATTCTGCGATTTTTTCTTTCGCTTCGGTTGTTACGTCTAGTTTTAATTCTTGAGAATTCAACGTTTCTTCTAATTCAATCAACATTAAATCGACAATTTGAACAAGATGCTTTTTATCTAAGGCTTTAAATTCAATAATGCTGTCGAATCTGTTTAAGAATTCAGGTTTGAAGAAACTTCCTAACGATTGGAGAATCGTAGCTTCTTCCACTGCACTGCTTGCTCCAAAGCCCATGACCTTCGGTTTATCCGTTGCCCCAGCATTACTTGTCATAATAATGACCGTATCTTTAAAATTAACCGTACGTCCTTGGCTGTCTGTCAAACGTCCATCCTCTAACACCTGCAAGAACATGTGCATGACATCTGGATGCGCTTTTTCAATCTCATCCAGCAAGATAATACTGTAGGGATTGCGTCGTACTTTTTCCGTCAGCTGACCTGCTTCTTCATGTCCAATATATCCAGGCGGAGAGCCAATCAGTTTCGCTGCACTATGTTTTTCCATATATTCGCTCATATCAAGACGAATCATAGCATTTTTGTCTCCAAATAGCTCCTCTGCTAACGTTTTAGAAAGCTCCGTTTTCCCAACACCTGTAGGACCAACGAACAAGAAGGATCCAATTGGGCGATTCTTAGATTTTAAGCCAGCCCGGCTTCTGCGCACTGCCTTAGCTACCTTCTTGACAGCCTCTTCCTGACCAATTACCTTTTTCATTAATTCTTCCTGCAGATGAACCATTCGTTTCTGTTCATCTTCTTGAAGCTTCCCAACTGGAATACCTGTTTTTTGTTCAATTATTTTTTGAATATCTGAAACGCTCACGCTCGGTGTGGCCGCTTGAGTTCCATCCTTAAGGATGTTTTCTAATTTTTCTTCTTCATCGCGTAAAACAGCTGCTTGTTCGTAGTTTTCTTCTTTTAATGCGCGTTCTTTTTCTTTATAGATTTCCGTAAGGCGATTCTTAACATCCTCCTCTTGACCTGTTTCAATCGTCAGATTCAGCTTAGCTCCTGCCTCATCAAGTAAATCAATCGCTTTATCTGGTAAATGTCGATCTTGAATGTAGCGATGTGACAATTCAACGGCTGCTTTCAGCACATCATCACTATAGGTTACAGAATGATATGCCTCATAATGCGGCTTCAATCCTTCTAAGATAGTCAACGCCTCTTCCGGTGTTGGCTCATCAACTTGAATAGGCTGGAAACGGCGTTCGAGCGCGCCATCTTTTTCAATCTTACGGTATTCAGAAAGCGTTGTGGCACCAATTAATTGTAATTCACCACGAGCTAATGCAGGTTTTAGTATATTCCCGGCATCCATCGATCCTTCTGCAGAACCCGCACCAACAATTTGATGAATTTCATCAATAAACAAGATTACATTTTTTCTTTCCTGTAGTTCTGCAATCAGCTGTTTCATTCGTTCCTCGAATTGACCTCGAATACCGGTATTTGATACAAGCGAAGCCACATCAAGCATATAGACCGTTTTTGTACGTAGTTTCATTGGAACTTTGCCTTCTGTAATCTTCAAAGCTAAACCTTCCGCTATGGCTGTCTTACCGACCCCAGGCTCACCAATTAACACGGGATTATTTTTATTTCGACGATTCAGAATCTCAATGACACGTGTTACCTCTTCATCACGGCCAATTACCGGATCAATTAACCCAGCTTTCGCTGCGTCTGTAAGGTTTCGGCCAAATTGTTCAAGCAGACCGCCGCTTTTCCCTTGTTCCTTACTTTCTTGCTTTTGTTCATTATGATTAAATGGATTTCCCCCGAATGCTTCAAATGGTGTTTGCCCATTGTTAAAGCTGTTCATGGCTGCCCCTAGTTTTGTACGTTCCTCTTTATAACAACCGGAGCACAAGTTCACTTCATATCTGTGCCCTTGAACGGCCATTCGAACTTGAAAATTCGCTTGATTTTCTTGACACTTTTCACAATACATACATGTACTCCTCCTTGATTTCGTTGTAATGTTTGACTATCTTTGACTATAGTATACTCTGACCTTCTTTGACTTTCAAGTATCATGCTTACATTTTAAAACTAACTATCTATTAATTGGGTATGATACTTAATTCCCTTCTCTAAAGCAAATGAAACGAACCGAAAGCCTGAGGCTTTCGGTTCGTTTCATTTGTTCGTCAGATAAACAGTAGTAAACTTACAGCCATTACAGCCATTCCTGCAATTAAACCATATATCGAGAGATGACTTTCATCATATTTCTTTGCAGCTGGTAATAACTCATCAAGCGAGATAAAGACCATGATTCCTGCAACACCTGCAAAAATAATACCAAACATTACATCATTCAAAAACGGCATTAAGAATAAATAAGCTACGATTGCCCCGACAGGTTCTGCTAAACCTGATAAAAAGGAAAGTTTAAATGCTTTTTTCTTATCACCCGTCGCAAAATAAATGGGAACCGAAACCGCGATTCCTTCTGGTATATTATGAATTGCCACAGCAACTGCAATTGCAAAACCAAGTCCCGGATCTTGGATAGCAGAAGTAAATGTCGCGATTCCTTCTGGAAAATTATGAATGGCAATTGCTAGGGCCGTGAAGGTCCCCATTTTTAATAGAGCAGCATCCTTTGCAGCAGGCTGATCCATATCTTCTACTTTTTTGACTTCATGCGGATTTCCAGCTTTTGGAATGAATTTATCAATCAAGGCAATGACCAGCATCCCACCAAAGAATCCAGCAACAGTCAGCCAATTTCCAGCAACGTTACCCATTGCTGCAACCAATGCATCCTTGGCTTTAACGAAAATTTCAATCATTGAAATATAAATCATAACCCCTGCAGAGAACCCGAGTGCTATGGATAAAAACTTCGTATTCGTAGTCTTTGTAAAAAAGGCAAGTAGGCTGCCGATACCTGTAGCAAGACCTGCCATTAAGGTTAGACCAAAAGCCATTAATATTTCTGATGACATCCTAAATTCTCCCCTTTTTCTTTTCATTACATTTCACGCACACTAAAATGTTTCCTTAATGAAACATTTTACCTTATAGGCAACTCTTACGTCAACGATTAACGCACTTCACTCTTATTCTCCATTTTAGAAACCTCTTCAGCTGGGTTTTTTGCTTTTACAGCCTATGCATGTAACTATTTAATGGTGTTTATGTATTAGTAAATTCATTTAACCCTAATTCCTATCAACATTTATATGTTTCATTTTTAAAAAAGATTTTGTATACTACTATTTAGGAATCCGAAATACATGTAAAGAAAGAAGTGTCATTTATCTATTCATCAATAGCAAAGCGTAACTTACTTATTATGTGGTTTGCCAACTTCTTCATAAACGGCAGTACCACCATGGTACTTCCGTTTATCTCGTTATATATAGGTACATTTGGAGATTACAGTGATCAATATATCCAGCAATGGTCAGGCTGGACATTTGCGGTTACCTTCGTCGTCGCCTTTTTTGTTTCTCCTATTTGGGGCAGAATCGGCGATAAGATCGGCCGTAAAAAAATCCTCTTATTCTGTGCATTTGGTATGGCCATTTCCATTTTCTTAATGGGCTATGTTACATCTGTCTGGCAGTTATTTGTTTTACGACTGTTTATGGGGATCTTTACCGGATTCGTCTCAATTTCACAGGCCTTTATCTCGACACAAACACCCAAAGAAATTGCAGGGCGCGTTCTCGGAACATTGCAAACTGGCAGCATTACAGGCACCCTGGTCGGTCCATTACTCGGCGGCGTTTTAGTTGATTCTTTAGGTTACTCCACTACCTTTAGGTGGACGTCCATTTCGATTTTCATATGTACGGCACTTGTACTGTTTACAAAGGAATTTCAGATGGAAGTAAAAGCTGGAACGAAAACAAATTATTCAAGTAAGGAAGTTATCTCTCATATTGTTCATAATCCTGTATTATTAACCGTATTGTTGATTTCCATGCTTGTTCAAATTGCTCATTTCAGCGTTCAGCCCATTCTTTCCTTATATGTTGGAGAACTTCATGGTCCTGAAAACCTCGGATTATTTGCGGGGATTGCCTTTTCTGTTGCAGGGGTGGGTAATCTCTTCATGTCGCGAAAATGGGGGGAGATTGGAGATGCACACGGACATATTAAGGTGCTCCTAGCCCTGCTTTTCTTTGCAGGTATTGCCTATATCCCTGGTGCGTTTGTGACAAGCTTCTGGCAGCTCGTTATTGTTCGTTTCACACTAGGAATTGCTATTGGCGGCATCATCCCTGTCAGAATTGCCTTCATCCGTCAGGAGGCACCGATTGCCATGCAAGGTGAGGTTCTTGGTTACAGCACGAGTTTACGCTTCCTTGGCAACGTCATCGGACCTATAATGGGCGGCATGATTGCAGGATTCTATGGAATCTCAGCAGTCTTTATCTCGACGAGTGCGTTGCTGATTATTGCTGGTCTATTCCTTTATGCATCGTTACACCGACATCCAGAGGTCATTAAAGATTATTAATGAAGGAAAGCTGTTGAGGAAGTACTCAACAGCTTTTTTCTATGGCTATTTAATTAAAAAACTTGCGCCATCAATGATTTCAATTTCCGGGTACTGTTTCAAATCATCCATAAGTTGAAACAGTGCCTCATCCTTTTGTTTCGCTTCAATCATACAATCAAGATGCGGAAGACTCCCCTTCATCCCATTTAAAAAATCGAGGAACATCTTACTGTCAATATAATCAGAGTGTGCACGGTACTCTTCATCTGAACGCGGGCTTGATATATGCATCTTAGGAGGAAGACTGGAATGCTGCCATGTTCCAATTACCCGCTCCCACTCCTCTTCCCAAGAAGGCATTGCTGGATGATTAGCAAGATGGTGGTGATAATCAAATACTTGCGGTATCCCTAGTTTTTCACATAAATAAAGGGTATCTGCCAGTCCAAAGGTTTTATCATCATTTTCTAAGATAATCATCTGCTGTAATGAAACTGAAATCAGCCCCCAATTATGGATAAACTGCTCCAGCGCTTTCTCCTTATCCTGATATCCTCCTCCAACATGAAGAACACATCGATGTTCCGGATTGATCTTCATCCCCTTTAATAGTTGTTGATGAATCCTAAGGGTTTTAACGGAATTAGTTAGAATATCTACCTGTGATCCATTTAAAAGCACAAAATGATCTGGATGAAAATCAACTCTCATTTTCGGATGTTTAGTCAGAAATTCAGCGATTTGTCCGAGCACATCACTAAGCGGCTTTAAAAACTTCCATTCCGGAAGATCTGGATGATTCGCTAATGGAATGAGCTTAGAACTTAAACGAAAAAAGGCAATATCATGAACAGCACAATGCCTTAAAATCCGTAGACAATTTTCAAGGTTAGAAGCAGCAATTCTCTCTAGTTTACGAATGGCCGCTTCCCGGTCTTTAATTTTCGAAAACTGAGCAAATGTCATCGTCTGCGATGGCGATGCATTCTTCAGAGACATACTCATCGCAACAAAACCTAACCGAACTACTGTCAAGATAACACCCCATCTCTCTTTACACTTTAGTATGCTCATTTCTTAGCAGTTTTAAAGCTTGAATAGAGTTGTAGTTCAGTTAATGAGGATAAACTCCCCTTCGTTATGTATGTGTATAGATCGCTCATTTAGAATCTAATCTAAATCCTTCGAATAAACGCCCTCCAAATGGCTCTAAAATTTCATCTGCTATTTTAATAATTTTAAATTTATTTCCATTCCTATAAAAATCATTAAAACGCAATGTTCCAAAACAGATTATAACGACAACAGTTTTTCAATTTCACAAGTGATTCCGTAGGGTCCCTTTTCTTTATTCGAAGGAATCACGAGTTTGACCTGACTGTTCGGATAAACGGAAGAATGGAAGCTCCCACCGGGATCATATCCCATTAGATGATACTTAAAAATCTCTCCCTCACGCTTAGTTATCCAGATACCATATCCATAATACTCTTCATCTTTCTCACAGACATAGGGTGTTAAAAGTGCATTCGTCATGCTTTCATTAAGAAGCTTATGGGCAAATAATGAATCCCATAACTTCATCATATCTTGAGCCGTAATAAAGGCTCCTCCGTCCGATCCACCTTTAATTGGCAGCGAATAGATATTGGTCGTCCACGTACCGTTCTCCTTATCCATATAACCTATCGCCGTATGTGCAGGCAGCTGATCTAATTCGAAATAGCCAGATTCCATCATATTTGCTGTTCTAAACACATTTTTTTCAATATATTCCGTAAATTCTACCCCTGTCTGTTGTTCAATGACTAAGCCTAGGATAATAAATCCCGCGTTATTATAGGAAAATTTTTCACCAGGTTGGAAATTCATGTGCTGACTTTGAAAAAGCGGTAAAAAGTCATGCAGCCTTTTAATGGTATACATTGGAACCGCCTTCCAAAGATCTGCAAAATCGTCCATGACCGCTTCATCAAAATAATCAGGAATTCCCGAAGAATGAGTTAATAGGTGATGTATCGTTATTTCCGAATCAAAATGGGGAAAATCTATGTCTAGACAATCACTAACTTTTGTATCAAATGATAGTATTCCTTTTTCAACGAGCTGACAAATGGCTATCGCAGTAAACAGCTTACATCCTGAAGCAATCCCAAAACGAGTATCGAGTGTATTGCTTAGGTTATTTGAACGATCAGCTTGTCCAAATGCTTTTTCTACGAGAATTTGATTCCTCTCTTTTAACAATACGACCCCAGAGAATCCCGTTTTTTCTGCATGGATCGAAACCATTTGACCAATGTCCATTTCCTTCACTCCATCAACTATTTTATTCCATATTATAACATAAGCAGACTTGCAAAATAGACTAGCATATAGTGAATCTATCCTGCTAATCTATTTTTTTGACGCTATTTATTTTTCGTATAAAAGTATAGAAACCAGACTGCGTGATTTTGCTCATCTGCTGCTGCATCGCGAAATACCTTTTTAATCATCCGATTCTCTGTAGTCTGAGCTATATCTAAATAATCATCCACGGTTTCCTGTTCATCAATAATAGATGCTTCTAATCCCGCTAAGTATTTGGTCGGGCAGAAGCCAATAATCTGCGGAGTGGGTTTCATGCCTGTAAGTGCTTCGTAAATACCGGTAAAAGCATTAAAATGCTTAATTTCATCCTGACGAATCTCTAGGATTTGATTTCTTTCCTTTACACCTTTAGCCATTCCTGCCAGCCGTTCATAGCATTGAATCGCGCTGTATTCACCATTAATTGCTTTTTCAAGGTCCTTAATTAATTCCTGCTCCCTGTTGTAGGCAGGATCCTGATAATACATACGAAGATCTCCCTTCCATTACTACTGACAGGATAGCCTATGTTGGGAACATCCTTCATGTACCTACTATTTTAGTTGAGTTGTTTTGATTTTCAGTCCAACTGCTTGTAATAAGCATCTACGATCGGATAAATATCCGGGTTTGACTTAATAAGTATCACCAATTTTACTAAGTGTTTTTCGTTATCAACAATTGTTATCGCATACAGCCATCTAAAAAAACCTTGAAGGGCAAACTGCCCCTCAAGGTTTACAACTTTATTACTTATTCCCAACCAAGACATAACTGCTCAATGCTGGTACAGTAACTTGGGTTGTTTTTATTTTTCCAAGCTCTTTCGTTCCAGCTTTTTGACCATTAACAAGGATTGACCACGTGCCTTTTTTCGGCAGCGTAATTTTCACATCTTTATTATTGGCATTATGGATGACGATGAGCTGTTTCTTAGCTTGTGCCTTCTCTGGATTCGTTACCCGATAGGCGATCACATTTTTAGGTGCATCAAAGAACTGTACATTCTTTTCTATTTCCTTTGCTGTTGCTAAACGGAACCCGGAGTACTGTTTACGGAGCTTTATCAGTCCCTTCATATACTCCACTTCTTTCGTAAATTCTGCTCTTCTCTTCCAATCTAACTGGTTAACTGCATCAGGAGATTTGTAGCTGTTATGGTCTCCCCCTTTCGTCCGCATAAATTCTTGTCCCGCATGGATAAAGTTAATACCTTGTGAGGTCAATGAAATGGACGAAGCAAGCTTATGCATTTGCTTTCGTTTTGTTAATGAATCTTTAGGATTAGTCAGTGCTAATTTATCCCAGAGTGTATGATTATCATGTGCTTCAACATAGGTGACTACCTGCTGCGGGTCTTTATAGGTTGCTAGACTGTTATCGTAGTTGATTCCGCCGGCAATGCCCTTTTTGATGATGTCTTCCATTCCTTGCTTTCCGTTGACAAAGCCCGTATCTAACTCATTAAAGACACTGCCTTTCAACCCATCGCGAATGCTGTCATTAAAGTGAGCGATTCTTGGCATTTGTTCAGCATTTTTTTGATTCGCCTTACGATTTGCGGCAAGCGGCGTATTTAGATCCCAGCCCTCCCCAATAACCATAATACTTGGATCAATCTTATCTAAAGCTCTACGGACATCGTTCATAGTTTGAACATCATGGATTCCCATTAAATCGAAACGGAAACCGTCTAGATGATACTCCTTAGCCCAATAACTTACTGAGTCAACAATGAACTTACGCATCATTTTCCGCTCAGAGGCCGTATCATTTCCGACACCGGAACCATTTGCAAGTGTTCCATCTTCGTTATAGCGGAAATAATAGCCAGGGACGAGTTGATTAAAATTTGATTCATTTACCGCGTACATATGGTTATAAACCACGTCCATCACGACCCGTAAATCCTGATTATGAACAGCTTGAATCATTTGTTTCATCTCGTTGATTCGAACCTTTGGTTTATAGGGATCAGTGGAGTAAGAACCTTCTGGTGCATTAAAGTTCTTTGGATCATACCCCCAATTATATTGCGGCTCATTCAGTTTTGTTTCATCAACGGTTCGATAGTCATACATCGGTAAGAACTGAACATGTGTGACACCCAGATCCTTAATATGATTCAGCCCTGTTTTCACACCCTTTGGACCCGTTGTCTTACTTTCTGCCACACCTAGGTATTTTCCTTTTTGTTTAATTCCACTTTCAGCTTGAATCGAGAGATCACGAATATGCAGTTCATAAAAAATGGCATCCTCTGCTTTGGCAGATTTCGGTTTTTTATTATTCCACTTTTTCGGATTCGTGCTCGATAAATCGGTCACAACTCCTTTATCCCCATTAACAGTAACCGCCCGAACATACGGGTCCACTGCCTCATTCCATTTATCTCCGATTTTTACCTTATACGTATAGATCAATCCATCTTGGTTTCCTTTAAGTTCCGTACTCCAAACGCCTTTGTCTCCTCGTTTCATGATTATTTCCTTACCTTCTGAGTCATTCCACGACTTATAAGTGACCAGTTTTGCTTCAGCTGCAGTCGGAGCCCAAAGTTTAAAAGTCGTTTTCTTTTTTTGATAAATGTTCCCTAACGTTCCAGTATAAGCGTATAGTTTATCGAAAGCTTCCGTTCGAATAGCTGCACCCATATCCACTGAAGCCGTTCCAAACAATTTCTTGGTAACTTGATAATTCTTAGATAAATCCAGATTTTTCGTTGTTACAATCCGGACTTTATTCGTTACATTTTCTTTGCCGGCATATGGAAGTACTTCTTTGATGTCTGCCCCATTTAGGGTGATTCCCGCATTGGTTTCTTCATCTAATGAGAAAGGGAAATTAGTTTCTAAGGTGATTTCGTTCAATTTATCAATCGTTGATTTGACAATTTTAGGTGAGCGGTCAATTTGAGCAGGATCATAAAACACTCGTTCAACTCCTTGTGTCAGCCAGATTTCTGCACTACCATCTTCTTTAAATTTTGTTATAAAGCGCTCATTAAATTCTTTATTCGCCCAATCGTTCCCATCCTTGCTTTGCCTCATAATAAATCCAGCTTTTTTAATTCCCTCAAGATCGGTTAATTCTACTTCAGCTACCTTCCCGAACTCATCCTCTTCCTTAAACTGAACGGCCTGTCCATCTTTTCCATCCGGCCACATCCACAAATTCCAGCCATCATATTGTTTGTCATAGCGGAAGTAATGAATCTTAATTTTCACTTTTTCATATGCTGGGAAATCTCGATACTCCCCGTCTGGCGGCTCTGAATAAGTCATTTCATCACCTGACTTTACCCATACTTCGCCTTCACCATTTTGAACATCCAGCCAGCGGTCATTCTCTCCATCTTTTTCCCATGACTCCGTACGAATAATGAATCCGACTTTCTTCGTATCAACAGGGAGTTCAATCTCAGCCGTTTTCCCAAACGCATCCTTTCCAGTAAACGAATATGCCTTTCCTTCCCCGCCTTCAGGCCAAACCCATAGACTCCAGTCCTTTGTATTTCCCTTCTCTTCTTGATAATGAATCGTGATTTTCGTCGTACTGCTGGCTTCTGCAATCGGTTGCACAAATGAAACGAGTAAAATAGAAACCAACAACGATACCACGGTCACCCAACTAATTACTTTTCTTTTAAACAAACTCTCTCCTCCTTCTTGGAAAATACTACATATTAATTATAGTATTTTTTGTAAGCGTTTGCATAATACTTTTCATATTTAAGCCATTTGAACTATGAATACCGGAGATGTTCTATTCCCGTCTGAAGTCGTCGTATTCCCGTCAGGAACATGGTTATTCCCGTCTAAGATAGGCATAATCCCGTCTGGCGTTAACTATATACCCCTATAGGTATTGACCTGTTCAAAAAAAGACCAGCACGAATGCTGATCTACTGTATGGAGACGATTTGTCTGGTTTCCTGTGATTCTATCGCTGCAAGGATGATTTCTAGGGATTTCATGCCTTCCTCACCAGGAATAGGGGGTTCTGAATTCTCTAGTATACTTGTAATAAAGTAGTCAATAATACTTGAGTTGCTTTGCCCGCCTTCTTCATTGGTTTGGATTTTCTCAAGTTGATGGTTAATGATGGTTCCATCCCGATACTCTTCAATGAGTGAATAGACTGGGTCCGCTTCTAATCGGAGGGTTCCATTTTCTCCATAAATAATGGTGGAATTATCTCCTCCAGTCACATAAGCCCAACTGGCGGTAAGCGTCCCTATTATTCCGCTCTCTGTCCGTAGAATACATACGGCATTATCATCAACTTCTGTATTTTGTTTGGCATTCGTTTCAATAAAAGCTCCTACCTCTGAAAATTCTCCCAGTAAGTACCGCATTAAGTCCGCTTTATGAACACCGAGATCGCCCATTGCCCCGATAAATGCCCGTTCTTTGTCGAAGAACCAACTTTCAGCTCCATCAATGCTCCACTCTTCAGGTCCTGGGTGTCCGAACGTCGTGGAGAAACTGTATAGTTTCCCAAGCTTTCCACTCTCGATAATTTCTTTCGCCTTTTGGTGGGAAGCAACAAACCGTTGATTATGAGCAATCATGAGTTTTTTTTCATTTAGCTTTCCTGCAGCAATCATGGCTTCTGCTTCATCCTTTGAGGTAGCCATTGGTTTTTCACATAAAACATGTTTGCCTGCGTTTAACGCAGCAATCGTTACTGAAGCATGAAGATAGTTTGGCAGACAGATACTGATCACATCAATCTCTTTATTCGCTAATACGTCCCGATAATCCGTATATGCTTTAGCACCATAGAGCTTCGCCATTTCTTCCGCGCGTTCTTCGACAATGTCGCACACGGCTGTAATCTCTACTTCTTTGTTATTATCGTATTCTAGTAAATGACGAACTCTTGCAATCGTTCCACATCCAAGTACTCCAACTTTAAGCATATGCGGTTCTCTATCCTTTCTTTAGTAAGAGTGGTTTTAAGTAATTTATACTGATTTCAATACTTTCAAATGGTGTGAGGCGGCTCATATCCTGCTCAATAATCCACCACTGAACCCCTGCGTCTTTTCCTTTTTCAAGTACAGCGTCTAAATCTACCCCGCCAGTTCCTAATTCAGCAAAAAATTGTTCTTCATCTTTGGTCATATCTTTCAAATGAACTAAAGGGGTTCTATTTGTGCAGCGTTCCATCCATTCGACTGGTTTTTCTCCGGCTTTTTCCAGCCAATAAATGTCCAATTCTGCTTTGACGTTTTCTTCTTTGGTATCTTCATAGATGGCTTGAAGCGCCTGTCTTCCATCATTCATGCGCTCAAGTTCAAAATCATGATGATGATAACAAAGAGTTAATCCTTCTTCTCGGCAAATCGTCCCCGCTTCGTCTAAAAATCGGATCAGCTTCTGATAATCTTCTTCCTTTCTTTGTTCAGGCATTAGGTATGGGCAGACAATATAGCCGCTTCCGAGTATCTTCTGATTCTCTATAACTTGCTCTAAATTGGATTCTAACTCTATTAGAGGGACATGGCTGGCTGCCGCTTGAAGCCCCAGTTCATCCAGTAATTCCTTTAAGTCTTTTACATCCCATCCTTCATATCCAGCAAACTCTACGCCATCAAATCCCAGCTCTGCCACTTTTCTTAACGTTCCAGCAAAATCTTTTTGACTTTCTTCCCGTAATGTATACATTTGGACAGCTACTTGAGTTGTTTTCATTTTATCTCCACCTCCATACTTTCATAATTAAATTAGAACCACCCCTTACTCAGGATGGTTCTATAAGCAGTTGATTGGTGTTTATTTATCCCAAAGTTCTAATCTGCTTTTGACTAACTTCGTATATTCCTCTTCAGCCTTCTCCACATCCGCTTTCTCTAAATCATTCATAAATGTATCCCATATCTTATCAAAATTTTCGGGTTTAGCTAAGATTGCTTCAGGTATCCGTTTTTTAACAATATCCAGACTTTTTTGCAAAATCAGCTCCAAATCAGAACCACCTGGTACTGGAATGTTATAGGCAGCACCCCAAGGCTTAACCGGGAAGTCTTCTTTCTGTGGATACAGATCTTTCCACATCTCTACATCATAATTTGCTAATACTTCTTTTTCTGTATCTGTGTACGCGTCTTTAATTTGGTCTGGGCTTGCAATCGTATATGTTTGACCAGTAGAATCCTCTACCCCATCTCCATACGGCGGTGCGAAACCTTTCAGTGCTCCTACTCCAGTTTGTTTCACGTAATTCGCATTATTGTTGCGTTCTTTCATTACGTCTTCTGGAATCACACGCTTTCCATCAACAATTTCATAATGTTCCCCTTCTATGCCCCAATTTTGAAGGATTTGACCTTCATCCGAAGCCAAGTAATCAAGGAATTTAATCGCCCGCACTGGATCCTCGTTATCGATTGAAATACCAATGCCCCACCCGCCTAGGTATCCTGTATCTTGAAAATTATGGTGTTCATATTCCTCGGTTAGTGTGACCGGATACATTCCATACATCCGCTCTTCCTTGCCAGCTTCACGTAATGCTCTTTGCGCCTCAGCCATTTCCCAATCTGCATCAATGAGGCCGATCACTCGTCCTGATGATATTTTCGCTAAATATTGATCATATTTTTGAACGAAGCTTTCTTTGTCTAATAATCCGATATCATTCATATGATTTAACCAACGGAAATATTCTTTTTCTTCTGCACGACGATAGTGCATTTTTGCTTCAAAGGTCTCAGGGTCAATATAAAACTCTCCGTCATCGGGTGCTCCTGTTGCAAAGAATGCAGGATTAGTCGTTGTAATTTGTATCCTCCAGTCATCTGCTAACAAAGATAAACCGACAGTTGGCTGCCCATCTATACTTGGGTTTTTCTCTTTATAGTCTTTAATGGCTTTTTCAAAATCCTTTACGGTACGAATCTTTGGATATCCGAGCTGTTTAACCACATCGTTCTGGAGCATGAACCCCGTGCCTGGCTCCCAATAGGTCTGATCAACCTGTGAAGTCGGCAGGATATAGATTGAATCATCTTCATTATCCCATTTTAACCGATTAAAATAATCCCCATAAATCTTCTTTAAATTCGGTCCATGTTTATCAATTAAATCCGTCAAATCAATTAGCGCTTCTGCTTCAACTAATTTAGCTGCATTCCCCTTTGGCAGAATCAAATCTGGATACTCCCCGCTGGCAATCATTAATGGAATCTTTTGTTCACCGCCGGCCACATCAAATTCCGCTTCCAGACTTACTCCGGTTTTCTCATTCACTTTTTTGCTGACCGGACTCTCCATTTTATCCCATTGCGGATGAGGGTCAGCACTGAATAAGGTAAATGAAACGGCTCCGGTAGATTCTTTATCCAAATCGACTTTTTTAGAAGCACCATCATTTTGACATCCAGCTAGAACCAGCATCGTTGTTGCGATTAATAGTCCAGATTGTTTAATTATTCGTTTCATCTTTACATCTCCCTTATGATTAAAATTAACTTTTGACTGCTCCTAATGTCATTCCTTGTACAAAAAACCGCTGTAAAAATGGATACACAATGAGGATTGGAATAATCGTCACCACAGAAATCGCCATTTTAATCGATTCCGGAGAGACATTTTTAGCTCCTTCTAGAGCCTCTGTCCCCCTGTATGCATTGGGATCGGTAGAACTAATCGATGTATTTTGTAAAATTTTCATCAATTCATATTGAAGCGTAGTCAAGCTTGGATCAGATCCATTATATAAGTACGTATCAAACCAAGAATTCCACTGACCTACCGCGATAAATAGAGCAATCGTCGCTAAAACCGGCGTACATAGGGGAAGAATAATTCTCCAAAAAATGGAAAAGTCGTTCGCGCCATCCATTTTAGCTGATTCTTGTAGAGCATAGGGCAGTCCATCCATAAAGGAACGAACAATAATAATATTGAAGGCATTCACCATGCCAGGAAGAATATACACCCAAAATGTACCTACTAGGTTTAAATCTCTCATCAGCATGTAACCAGGAATTAATCCACCGCTAAAATAGAGCGTTAAAACAAGGGTCGTTGAAACGAATTTTCTTCCTTTAAAATCAGCACGACTTAGCGTAAATGCAACCATTGCTGATGAAATGACGCCCAAAATCGTCCCAATCACTGTCCGTAATGTTGAATTGACAAAGCCTGTAATCAAGTTGTCGTATTCAAATATCGTAATATAGTTTTTAAATGTGAATTCTCTTGGGAAAATCGTGATACCGCCGCGAACCGTATCCGTCGCATCATTGAGTGAGATCGCCAGTACGTTTAAAAATGGGTACAAGGTGACCACAAACACTAACGTTAAAAACGTATAATTACAGATCGTAAAAATTAAGTCACCCTTACTAGATTTCACCGTCACTCTCCCCCTTTACATAACACTTTGGTTCGTAAACCGCTTAAAGATTCCATTCGCTAAAAATAAGAGAATAATACTAACTAAAGAATTGAAGATGCCAATAGCTGTTCCGTATGAAAAACGCCCTAAGCCAATACCATAATTTAAGGCATATAGATCTAATACTTCTGAATAATCGACAATCGTTGAATTTCCTAATAAAAACTGTTTTTCAAAGCCAATTGAAATCAGATGACCAATTGAAAGGATAAGGACCACTAATATCGTTGGGCGGATTCCAGGCAAGGTAATATGCCATATTTGCCGCAGTCGTCCAGCTCCATCTACTTTTGCTGCTTCATATAGTTGTGTATCAATCCCAGCCATGGCAGCTAAAAAGATAATGGAGTTCCAGCCCATTTCCTTCCATAAATCGGCGAGCGTGACAATTATCCAAAACAATCCGCCTTTGGTCATAAATTGTATCGGTTCATCCACTAGTCCAGTCGCCGTTAATAACTGGTTAACAGCTCCTCCATCACTAGACAATACTTTTGTCACAATTCCAGCTACAACTACCCATGAAACAAAATGCGGCAAATACGTAATCGTCTGGAGCGTGTTTTTAAATGCTTTCTTACGAACTTCATTGAGTAAAATCGCAAACACAATCGGGACCGTAAAACCTAAAATAAGACCCATAAGACTCATGGCAAGCGTGTTACGCAGAACTAAATAAAAACGCTCATCTTGGAAGAGCATAATGAAATGCTGCAGCCCCACCCATTCCTGTTCGCCCATCGACTTACCGGGGCGATAATTTTGAAAAGCCATCGTCCATCCCCATAAAGGCAAATAATTGAAAACAAAGACCCAAATCACAAAGGGCATCGACATAAAATATAAGTACCTTTGATGAATGAGTGATCCCCAAAAACTTTTTTTATTTTTGATGGGCTTGTATGTATGCGCTTTCTTTTTGGCGATTTCCATTGACTTCTCCCCTTTCTCTCTATCATCATACCTTACATTTCACTACGTCAATACCTGCTAGATTACGAGAAAAATCAGGTATAAATTTTAGGTATACGATTCGTGAATCAGCAAAAACAGACAAAATCAACTGACTTTGTCTGTTTTATGATATTCAGCTTATTTTTCCACATTGGTTTCGATAGGCGGAGGGAGAGGTTCCGACATATTTCTTAAACTTACGATGAAAATAGTCCACATTTGCGTAGCCAATCTGATCAGCCACCTCATAGACCTTGCTCCCCTTTTGCAATAGCTGCTTTCCTATGTCAATTCTCACTTTATCAAGATACGTGTTAAAATACTCACCCGTATAGTTTTTAAACAGCTTGCCTAAATAGGCACTGTTATAATTAAATACCTCTGCTAACGTTTCTAAACGCAGGTTTTTATTGTAGTGTTTATGAATTAAATCAATCATTTTCTTAATCTGTGTATCCGTATTTCCATTATCCAATACACCTATTATTTCACTGAATCGTTTTAGTAAAAATTGTTTTACACTCGGTAATGTTGGTAAGTCATAAATCTCCGCCGCCCGGGCATGAATGGCGGTCAGACTTGGATTATTTTTATTGGAAAGCAGTAATTTATTTAATAGGTTTGTATAAAGTTGAATACATCCTTTTTTGATTTCCATTTCGGTCATTCTGCAATGAACCATCTCTTCAGCGAGTTCATCAATCATTTTCTCTGCTGTCTTACTGTTAATTGATTCAAAAGCATATTGCAGACGACTAACATACGATTCAATCGCCACTATAGTCTTTTCGTCTGTTTCAATCATCCACTGATCCGAAAGATTACTTTTATCCATTACCATCTCTTTATCAAAATAATAATGATGAGTTAAGAGGGTTGAAGCGGTTTGAAACGATTGGTAAATGTGTGATAGAGGAACCTGTTCTCCTATTGCTGCAAAAAAGGTCTCATTGCCAATGCCCGCTTTCAGTTCTTCATATAGGTTCTCTTTAGCATGTTTGGACGTATAGGATTGTCTCAAGAGAACACCAATCTCATAATTATTGGTGAAAACATACCCTTTTTCAGTATATTCAAACAACTCTTTCGCTTTCTGTTTCAAAAAGCTGATGTCAGAATGAGCAGCCGGTGAGGTTACCTTCAGTAAGAGAACTTGAAAATTTCGTTGTACATGACTAAGTTCTTCATACATAGGCAAAAATTCTTTATTGAGGGAAACGTCATTCTCTTGGCATAAAGCAGTAATCAGTTTTTCTCTTTGCTGGTTTTTTTCTTCCGCTGCAAGCTGCTTTAATTTTTTTTCATCTGCTAATTTATTATAAATCATTTGTAAATAGAGAATTAATTCATCTTCATCGAGCGGTTTTAATAAATATCCATCTACATGACACCCCATCGCTCTTTGTGCATAGGTAAAGTCTGCGTGTCCGCTTAATATAATAAAATGAGTGTGTCGGTTGTCTTTTCTTATTTTCTCAATAAGTGTGATTCCGTCCATTTCGGGCATACGTACATCAACAATCATTAAGTCGGGCTTATATTCTTGATGTTTTTCAAAGCCTTCACGGCCATTCTGTGCAATATTAATGACCTTGAATCCATAAGTTTCCCAAGCAATAAGTGTTCGGAGTCCTTCTCTTATCATTGGCTCATCATCAACAATGATTACTTCAAACATCCTGCTTCCTCCTCTAGTGGAATCATAAATTGAATGCACGTACCTGTCCCTTTTTTTGACGTAATTTGAAGACCGCACCCTTTTCCATATGTAAGAACTTGCCTTTGGTGTACATTACGTAAACCAATGCGAATCCCCTCATCTTCCTCATTTATAAACTGAAGAATTTCCTTCAGCCTTTTATTTTCAATCCCAATGCCATTATCCGTAACGGTTACTTGCAGATAATGCCCGGACACTTTTGTTTGAACGACTACCTTTCCCCCAGCTTCTTTATTATCCAGGCCATGAATCACTGCATTTTCAACCAGCGGCTGGATTGTCAGTGGATTTACGAGAATGTTCCTTGAATCTGGGTCGATAGCTAGTTCATATTCCAGGCGTTCTTTATATCGGAATTGCTGGATTTCCAAGTAACAGCGTACTGTTTCAATTTCATCCCAAAGAGGGATTTTTCTGCTTCCTACCTCAAGACTCTTTCTCATTAATTTACCCAGCCGCTTCACGACATCTGCCACTTCATATACACCCTCTATATGTGCCTTCATCCGGATTGACTCCAGCGTATTAAATAAAAAATGGGGATTAATCTGACTAGCCATCATTTTAAGTTTGCTTTCATTTTGGCTTACCTGAAGAATATTCTTTTGTCGATTCGTTTCATGTACCTGATCGATTAACTGTCTCAAATTAGCAACCATCTCATTAAACTGATGCGATAGCTGTCCAATTTCATCGTTTCCATCGATCACAATTTGAGTATTCAAGTCACCCTTTGAGACGTTTTTAATTTGGGTGCCCAGGTTGGAAAGACGCTTTGTGAACAGATTACTGACTAATATAATGATGAGCATGGCTGCGATAAATCCGGCAATTGTTACCGAAATCCCAAATAAGCTTAATGAATTTGCATCTTTTACAATCAGTTTATTGGCTGAAATGGATACAATCTTCAATTGATTTTGACTCTGTTCAGGAAATAATTCTTCCATTATAATTTGGGAAGGCTCTCCCTCCCACACACCCTCATAGATAGAATTTTCCTTTTTCTTCATGTTATCAATCATATGATTAAACTGTTTTCCAATTTTATTTTTTTGATTAGAAGCTACCACCGTGTTGTTGTCATCTATAAGCATAGTAAGAAATGCTTCTTGATTTAATATCCAGTTTAATTGACTTGGATTAATGGTAATAATCAGCATCCCAAACGTACTATAGTCTAGAAAGTTAATGCGTCTGACTAAACTTAAAAAAGGTTGATCTTTTTTTGTTTCATCTTGTGCATAAAACCAACGAATATAGCCTGCTTCTTTCTCAGCTTCGTGATACCATTGCCTTTTTTTTGTCTCTGAATTAACGGGAATAAAGTCCCAGTTATCAATTAATGTAGGGTTATCCATGTAGAATCGAATTTTTTCAATTTCCGGATAATATTGAAGATAGTAAGAAAATTTATCATAATTACGATAAGCATTTACTACTTCATAGGTCGATTTAAATTCTGTATTTGCCAAAGTACTTAGCTGCTGGTCAAACTGAAGGCCATCTGATATATAGATAGGAACTTTTAAGACTTCAGCTGTTCTTTTTTTCACCCTTTCTACGTTTGTGATCGATTGATCTACTGCATCTAAAATGGCATTTTCTCTTAATTCATACGTTAGAAAAACGCCCACTATCATGATGGGAATGAACACCGACACGATCAACATCAAGATTAGCTTATCCCGCATTTTCATATTATTGATTCGTTTTATCATAAAAGATTTCATGTAAGGTTCTCCAACTATTTTTTAGTAAGCGCTTTCTTTAATTATAGCTTACTGCAATATGATTAAAATAGGAAGAAATAGGGATATATCTGACCACTTTTCATGTCAAAATTAGTGAAAAAAAAATAAGCGTACTAAGAGGCATCCCTTAGTACGCTTTATTACTCCTATTCAGCCTGAATCCACCCTAACTGAATGTCTCCCTTAAAAAGTAGATAAAGATCATGTAGGCCATCCGTTTCTACAGACATTTTTCCTTCGACCGTCGTCCAAGCTTGAAATCCTCCGGTTGGCGGTATCATGCATTCACCCAACAAGGGACCGTTCACTGAATCTAGACGAAATTCTAGTACCGCTTGCTGCCCTCCATTTGCTGCTCTTACTTTCATTTTTTTATACTGCTTGCTAATCTCTACTTCATGAAATGCTATCCAACTTTCCGCGCCCTTGTTTCTAATTGAATGACTGCCTTCCGTACATTCAGCTAAAAACACTGCCTGATAATCATCATAGTTTATTGCCTTTACTGGATGACTGATACTTCTAGGCGGAATGTGTTCTCCTGCCACCGTAATTTTCTTCTCGAGAATGATTGTTTGTGACGAGCTTCCAATCATAATGGTATAACGACCATCTTCGACACAATATCTATCTTGAGTAACATCCCAAAAAGCTAAATCTGCAGCGTTCAGTTCAAACGAAACCTGCTTACTTTCACTTGGTTCCAGCGAGATTCGTTTAAAACCTTTTAGCGTTTTGAGCGGCCGCTTCACTCTTGAACGGTCTGCACGTACATAGAGCTGGACAACTTCATCCCCTCTTCTTTCACCGTTATTCGTAATATTGACTGTCACGGTTAGATTCTCATCTTTTGTCATCGATTCCTCTGTAATAAGTAAATCCCGATAAGCGAATGTCGTATAAGATAAGCCATGGCCAAAAGGATAGAGTGGTTTTGAATCAAAATATTGATACGTCCTTTTCCCTTTTATAATGTCATACTCCATCAAATCGGGAAGTTGCTTAATCGATGAGTACCACGTCATATTTACTCTGCCTGCCGGATTATATTCTCCAAATAGTACATCCGTAACTGCTCGTCCAAGTTCTTGCCCTGCATGAGAAGTATACAGAACCGCAGGTACATGTTCTTGAATCCAGTTTACGGCAAACGGATAGCTTCCGACCATCACAACCACCGTATTAGGATTTACTTTCATGACTTCCTGAATTAAGGTTTCCTGTTGCGGCGGCAGAATAATATCTTCACGGTCAACACACTCTTTGCCATTGATAAATGGATTATTTCCAACAAACACAATCGCCGTTTCAACACTCTTTGCCGCTTTAACAGCTGTTTCAATCCCGTTCTCAACGATTTCTAAACTCAAATCTATCCATTCAGTTCCTTGAACGATTAAAGAGCCAGTTTCATTCATACTGATTGGCTTTTGGTCCCATGAAGATAGCTGAATCCCATCGTTTATCGTCTTTGTATGAAAAACTTCCTTTACAAACCAGCCTTTTGCTTCTGCGGCACTTGCTGTTAAGCAGCCGTCATCATCAATCGTTACAAACAGATGGTTACTCTCTGCGCGCAGCGTCTGATTGCCCCAGCCCCAGTCGGTATAAATGAATGTCTCCGCTTCCTCACCATTACATACTAACCTTTTTGTTTCAGGATCGACCATGATATATTGACCATTCACCTTTGAACGAAGCTTGATTCGATTACTGCCATCACAATATATGACATCACCATCAAGCTTTTGCTGAATCCCATCAAGTGGTGTAATCATATAGGGAGGTGTCCCGCTGTACCAATCCGTATATACTTCATTAGCTAGAGGGCCCAGTACGGCTGTTTTTTGTTTGGTTAACGGGAGTAACGAGTCATTCTTTAATAACACAATTCCTTCTCTAGCAGCGGTTAATGAAAGACTAGCATTCTCTTTTGAAGCAAGCTTTTCTTCTGGGATGTTGCTGTATGGATTTAGTTCGTCTGGATCGAACTCACCTAGACGAAAGCGGACTCTAAACGTATTTCTTAACGCGCTATCTAAATCCTTTTCTTCAAGCCAGCCTTGCTCTAGTGCATCGCGAATAGCCCGAAGCGAAATATCTTGGTCATCCGTTATACTATCAATACCATTTTTAATGGATAGCGCGACAGCCATTGCATATGATTCTACATAATGATGTTCATTGACCGAACCCAGAACATCGCCCGCATCACTGACGACAAATCCGTCCATGCCCCATTCCTGTTTAATAATTCTTTTTACTTCCGGATTCATGTTGCATAACGTTCCATTTACGGCATTGTAAGCCGTCATAATGGATTGAGCTTTTCCTTCTTTAATCTGCATCTCAAATGCCTTCAAGTAATACTCTCTCATATTACGAGGATCGATACTTACCGAACATTCGCCGCGATCTACTTCATTATTGTTTCCTAAGAAATGCTTCAATGTTGCTGCTGATTTTAGATACTTGGGATGATCGCCTTGCATCCCTTTGATGAGCTCAGTCGTCAGTCTCCCTGTTAAATATGGATCTTCTCCATAGGCTTCTTCGGTCCGCCCCCATCTTGGATCTCTTTCCATATCTACTGTAGGTGCCCAAATCGTCAAACCGTTCTTTTCAGGATCCATCTGGTAGTAAATTCGTGCTTCGTCAGCAATTACCGAGCCTATTTTTTTCATTAATTCTTCATTCCAAGTACATGCCAACCCGATATTCTGCGGAAAAACCGTTGCTTTTCCAAGCCACGCAATCCCGTGCGCGCCTTCCGTCCCATGCTTATATTTACGTACCCCTAGTCTTGGAATACCTTCTTGATATTGACACATAAGATTAATCTTTTCTTCGAGTGTGAATAGAGACACTAAATGATTTACGCGGTCCTCAAGCAATGCCTCCGGATTTTGAAAAAGATAGGTATCTGTGTGATTCATAAATTTCCTCACTTTCTTTTCCTAAATGAAATATAGTAAAACGCTCTCATACTCTATAATTCTTGCATAATGCGTTTAGAAGATTGCTGGTAAACTGCTTTTTGGGCCAGCCGGTAAAAGAACATGAATGATAAAAAGGCGGTAATTGAACCGACAAAAAATGGAAATAGAAAGGTTAACGTGGTACTGATATATACAATCACTCCATTCACCATAACAACCCCGAGGACCGAAAAGGGTCTTCCCACTGCAAGAATGAACGAGTTTTTCACTGATGTTAAAAAAGGAACTTCAAAATGCACATTGTAAGAAAAAAAGTAGATAGTCCAGGTAAATAAAATCATGGTAAATAGACTATAGATCACCATGGCGAGTCCAGGGTTCTGATAAACAAATAAGTAATAATTCATGGCCCATCCGATCCATACTAAGATAAATACCACTCCGCCAAGTACACTTCTTAAATAATTCTCTTTATAACAGGTTAAAAAGGTTGAGAAAATCGGAACTTCTGCATCTCCCATCACCCATTTTCTTACTACCCCAAACAAAGCCGTTGTGGCTGGAAATAAGATAAAAGGAGCTAACACAGCGATTGTTAGGGTCAGCACAAGTAAATCAGAAAGATCAGCCGATAAGAAATTCATCCCAACTAGAACGATTGGTACATTGAATAGAAGCCAAATTAAATTGGTTAGCAAGAAACGTAAAACCCAAACGGATGCTTTGTAAAAACCGCCCATCATATTACCTAATTCCATTATGGAACTCCTCCCTCTATGCAACTCTGATCCTATTTCCATCTAAAAGAACACGTTTCTCCTGCTATTAATACTACCCGCCATTCATTAGATTGGTTTAACTCACCTAGTAACCTCCATTCTTCGTTATTCCTAGATAGACTAATGACTAGTTCTTGATTAATTGCCGATGTGATTGTCAGTTCAATGTGTCGTCTCTCGAGGTCCCACTCAAAAGAATGAACATAGATTTGCCCCCGACAACGTGTACCTATTATTTTCCCTCGCGTGACAACTGTGGGAAGTGCAGGTAAAAGATCAATTTTTCCCGGTAAAGAAAAGAGGAATAAATTGTGAATTAACTCCGGGATACTACCGTTCGCATCTACATTAAATACGTTATATTCATCATAATGAGCGGTCATGAGACTGGGGTAAATTGCTCCGCCTGCTGCCATCATCCGTAAAATATCCCATACCGTATCGCCCATTCCCAGTCTGGCAGCTGCTAGTCCAGCATGCATTCGTCCGTGTGAAGAGGTATCGGTATTCGGATTATACAGCCAATGCTCCATTTTTTTCTGTAGAGCAATGCTTGATGCCTCCCACAGTTCTGGTGTTTTCTCTTTCGTGAATTCATAGCTTTGGAAAAGAGGATAGAGATGAGAAAAATGGCGGTGGTTATAATTATCCTCATGGTCCCCTACCGCCCATTCCTTTAAGGCTCCTTCTTCATTGATCAAATAAGGCGGGAGTTTTTCAATCATATTCCTCCAGTTTGGAATGGACTTCTCTTCTATCCCAAGCAACTGACATGAATCGATTAAATGCGTTAACACTTCTTTTGCAACAGCAATATCCTGTGTACTATTGGCCGCTATCCCATTTTCCGCTGAATAAGAGGGGTTAAACATATACCTGCCCTCTTGGTCCTCATAAAGGAAATCTTCATAAAACTGTACCACTTCTTTTAATAAGGGCACGGTATGATCTTTTAGGAACTCCTGATCTCCTGTATATAAGTAATAATCGTAAAACCAGTGGGCCAGCCACCCCGCACCACACGTCCAAAAAGCTCCGAAAAAAGTATCACATTCCCGGTCCCCCCAGCTGGAATCTCCCCAATGCAAATGTTTTCCACTCGTTGACGCACGGATTCCAGATAAAATCCCTCTACAGCCAAAAAGCATACGTGCATTATAACGAAAGTCTTCTAGAAACGATTCTATCAAGGTAACAAATGGTTTCATTCCTTCCATCATATTTCCACTGAATACCGACGCCATTGCCAACTGCAAATTGGTATCCAGTGTATAATCTGAAGACCAGGAAGGCTGCCAGGTACCAGTCCATATCCCCTGAAGGTTGGGAGGTCTTAGGCCAGCACTCGAAATAAACATATACCTGCCAGCGTCAAACAGTTTTTCTACCAGAGCCATAGACACTTCTTTTTCGTTTCGAACAGCAGCTAACAATTCATCCGTGCTCCAGCTTCGCTTCTCACCACCGTCCAAATCCAATGAAACTCTATTAAAAAGGGCACCATGTACATGTATATGTGAGGCTTTCAATTCCTTATAAATACCATCTAGTTCTTCAAAGTTTGCGAAAGAAGTTTGGCTTCCTTCAGCAAACGGGACGATTTTCATCATCACCAGTATTTCATTCGCACCAGATACAGTCATCTGATTTGAATCAATCACTAGTTCACCCTCGATAGGACTGATTTTGACAAAACTATCATACCCTCCACTCCCTTTGGTATATAAATGTCTGCTTATAATCATGTCGTTTTCATACCTGATTGAGACTTCCATACCGGGATGATTAATCTCTTCCATTCTTAAAGCTACTAACGGCATCGGCTCATTACTAGTAATAGACATAACAATCACCTTGTCCGGCCTGGAAGCGAACAGTTTTCGTTTACACTCAACGTCGCCCTCTCTCCATGAGGAGATGATTTCCCCTGTTGAAAAATCGACACTTCGAAAATAGTCTTCGATTGTACCAACAGGAGCTTGATCAATTTCGAGAAAAAAGCCTGGATGAAAGGAATCTGTATCGACGATGGTATGACCGCGTTCTTCTCCTTTTTTAATGAAAAATTCATGTGAAGCAAGATAGCCCTCGTTCTGGCTGATTCGACGAACTTCCTCCAAACAATCTGACATATCGGGCATATCCTGTTTCGCATCAGCTGGTAAAAATAATTCAGCATGATTCACGACTACCTTTTCTTTGTGCGGCAGTCCAAAATGCATGGCACCCATTTCTCCATTTCCCGTTACATTGCCGTATTCCCATATTTCCGCCGGTTCCGTACTGTACGCACCATGTTTCGGATACATACCCTCTCACCTCCCTAGCTACCTATTTTTTCATAATAATGCGGACATCTTTAGGTGCTATCTCCAAAGCAAATTGATAGTGTTTTTTCGTTACTAAATCGATATATTCGTCATCTAATTCAATACTTTCTTCCTTTTTATTATGGTTTAAAATAAAGATGAGTTCCTTATCATTTTTTATTCTTTTCGTCACTTCAACTCCCTTAGGTACAGCCGTACCTAATACCGGTTGAATACCGCTTTCCTCGCAAATTGAGCGAATATAATCATCTAAGAAAGACTGTTCTGGACTAGAAGCAATATACCAGGCACTTCCTTTGCCAAAGGAATGCCTAGTCACGCACGGTGTACCTTGATAAAAATCTTGTCCATACACTGCCATTACTTCCGCCCCTTCAGCATGGAGAAGATCACAAAGTAACGAACAAGAATAACGCTTATTCCCTAACCCGCTGTTTTCCTGCATTACGATTTCATTGGTTTGTCCGGGCGGCAGGGCATCAATCTCTTCTACCCAAATTCCTAGAACCTTTCTTAACTGACCAGGATACCCCCCTGTAATCACAAGGTCATGTCCATCAACAATCCCACTAAAAAATGTGGTGACAAACGTTCCACCTTCAGCTGTATAGTCTTCTATCTTTTGTGCAAAACCATCTTTTGTCATGTACAGAACAGGAGCGACGACTAGTGTATATTGATCAATCGGATCATCCACACCAATCATATCCACCTGAATATTTTGTTCATAAAAAGCTTGGTAATATTTTGATACCTCATCAAAATAATTCAAATCCCGACTCGGTCCGCTTGATAACTCTACCGCCCACCAATTGTCCCAATCAAACACAATCGCTGCTTTTGCCTGAATACGCGAATTGATAATCTGATCCCCAAGAACGGTTAACTCATGGCCGAGCGCAGCACATTCTCTAAATACTCTTGTATGCTCATGACCGACATGATCAATGACCGCTCCATGAAACTTTTCACAGGCACCTATGGATCGGCGAATTTGAAAGAACATAACGGTATCCGCTCCCCTAGCAACGGCTTGGTAACTCCAAAGCCGCATGACACCAGGCCTCTTCAAGGCATTATAAGGCTGCCAGTTTGTGACACTTGGTGTTTGCTCCATTAACATGAACGGATCACCTTGTTTTAAACCGCGCATTAAATCGTGCTTCATCGCCTCTTGGCTGATTTGAGAATCCACAGATGGGTAACTGTCCCAAGAGATAATATCCATATATTTCGCCCATTTTTGATAATCTAATTGTTTATATGCACCCATTAAATTAGTGGTTACTAATACGTCTGGTGTGAATTTTTTCAAGGCATTATACTCCATTTTGTAGCATTCTAGCATACTATCTGAATTAAACCGGCGGTAATCCAGTGAAATCCCTTGGAACGCGGTGTAATCATAGCTGCCTAAATGTTCGCTTAAATTATTGGGAAGGACGATTTCATCCCAATCATAGAAGGTATGGCCCCAAAACGAAGTATTCCATACTCGATTTAGCTCTGCTAACGTTTGGTATTTATTCTGCAGCCAAACGCGAAAAGCTTTTTCACAATTATCACAATAGCAATCCCCGCCATATTCGTTCGAGACATGCCATAGCACAAGAGCTGGGTGGTTTTGATAACGTTCTGCCAGTTTTTCTGCTAATTTCGTTGAATACTTTTTAAAGGTTGGACTATTAGGACAGGAGTTATGCCGCAAGCCAAATTTCCGCTTCCTTCCATCAAAGTCAACCCGAAGAACATCCTCATATTTGGCTGCCATCCAGGCCGGATGAACGGCTGTACTGGTGCCGAGACAAACATTTATCTGTTCTTGTTCCAACATATCCATTACTTGATCGAGCAGGCTAAAATCATATGTGTCTTCATCAGGCTGCAGCATTGCCCACGCGAAGACATTAATCGTCATAATATCGATATCCGCAAGCTTCGTTATCCGCATATCCTCTTTCCAAATTTCCTCAGGCCACTGCTCTGGATTATAATCTCCTCCAAAGGCAATTTTTTTTATTTTTTCATGAATCATTCAGGTTTCCTCCTCACCAAATAGAAAGCGCTTACTATTTGTACATTAGAGCATAATCTCAACGTGATACTCAGCTGACTTAAGGACAATCCCTTCGTTCGTTACTTCTGTCGTTCCGCTGCTCACCGATGCTTTTGTGATATTTCTTAATAATACAGAATAATTTTTCACCGTCTCACTCACTTTGAATACGATTGTATCTCCTTCTCGCTTAGCTTCTGCCCAGCCTGTTTTTATTCCTTTATTACTATATAACTCTGTAGATATAAGAGAACCATCTGCTAATTCAAAAACATGAAAAGTAACGTCAGAAAGATAATCATAGTCAGCCGTGCTTTCTACCGACCCGACCGCAATAATAGAATTTTCTTTAGCCATGAATGGAAGTGTCAGATAGCCATGTTCCTCTGTGTGCCACTTTTCTCCCTCAACTACCTGATTGGTTAAGAAGTTCGTCCATTTGCCTTTAGGAAGATAGTATTTAACGATGCCTTGGTCATTAAAAATAGGAGCCGCTAATAATGAATCGCCAAGCATGTACTGTCTATCCAAGTAATGACAGGTTTCATCCTCATTGAATTCTAGTACCATCGCTCTCATCATCGGTACCCCTGTCATGGTAGATTCACAGGCTATGCGGTATAAATAAGGCATTAAGCTGTTTTTTAATTTTGTAAACACGCGCGTAACATCAACGGCTTCTTCATCATAAAGCCATGGAACCTTATATTCTGTATTGCCATGATAACGACTATGAGAAGACAATAACCCAAATTGCGTCCAGCGTTTGTATAAATCTGGAGTGGCCCCTTGTTCAAATCCAGCAATATCATGACTCCAGAAACTAAAACCTGATAAACCAAACGATAAACCGCCGCGTAATGATTCAGCCATGGACGGGTACGTTCCCCAGCAATCCCCGCCCCAGTGTACAGGAAGCTTCTGACTGCCGACTGATGCAGACCGAGCAAATAGAGCCGCTTGCCCTTTGCCTAGCTTCTTTTCTAATAAATCAAAAACGACTTTGTTATATAAATAGGCATAATAATTATGCATCTTCTTAGGATCCGATCCATCATAATAACAGACATCGGTCGGAATTCTCTCGCCAAAGTCCGTTTTAAAAGAATCGACTCCCATATCTATCAGGCTCTCTAATTTGTCTTCGAACCAGCTGCTCGCTTCCGGGTTTGTGAAATCTACGATCCCTAATCCAGCTTGCCACTTATCCCATTGCCATACACTTCCGTCTGTCTTTTTGAGAAGATATCCCTTGTCACTTGCTTCTTTAAACAGTGGTGACTTCTGAGCAATGTACGGATTAATCCATAGACAGATTTTCAAGCCTTTTTCTTTTAGTCTCATCAGCATTTTCTCCGGTTCTGGAAATACCCGGTCATCCCACAGAAAATTACACCATTCAAATTCCTTCATCCAAAAACAATCAAAATGAAAAACATCTAATGGAATATCTCTTTCTTCCATTCCATTTATAAATTTAGTCACCGTTTCTTCATCATAATTCGTGGTAAACGAGGTGCTTAGCCATAAACCAAATGTCCATGCAGGGGGGAGACTTGGTTTTCCAGTCAATGCCGTATACTTTTCTAAAACCTGCTTTGGTTCAGGACCATTGATAATATAGTATTCTAACCTTTCGCCTTCCACGCTGAATTGCACCTTTGATACTTTTTCTGAGCCAACCTCAAAGGAAACTCGTTCAGGATGATTAACAAACACCCCATACCCTTTATTACTCAGATAAAAGGGGATATTTTTATAAGCCTGCTCACTTCCAGTGCCGCCGTCTTCATTCCAGATATCAATGGTTTGACCATTTTTTACAAATGAGGTAAACCGTTCACCCAACCCATAAATTAATTCACCCACATCCAAGGTAAGCTGTTCACGCATAAAGACTTCCTTTTGATCGGTCACAATATAACTCATTCCCATATCTCTGCTGCTTGCTAATTGCTTATCTTCATTATAAAAATCAAGTTTCCATTCGCCTTTCTTATGGAAAGCTGCGTGAAGGTTTCCGCTCGAGAAGAATAGTTTTTCATCATTTTCTTCAATTTCTACAGGAACATCTTCTTTATGAAGCTCAAAATGCGGACCCTTATCAATCCCTCCAGCATAATGTGACAGCTTTACACAAATGACATCCTCCAAAGGGGATGATAATTCAACGGTCATCATTCCTCCGTCTAATGTTTTACCTCTATGTATAATGGGCGTAAAAGGAGCATAAACAGTGAGACTTCTTTCCTTTTTTTCGACATCATATAATTCCATTGGGTGTTCGAGCGTATAGCCTTCTTTATTTAACCAGTTGCCATTGCTAAATTTCATTGTAATCCTCCATTCTAAGAAAAAATCTAAGACCTTTCTTAATTGTAGCGCTCATTACTTCAGTAAAACACCCACCTAATTGGTGAAAAAATCAGAACAAAATTAGATTTATCTTAGCAAAAAAGAAAATGCTCAGAAGTTAGCCTCTGAGCATTTAGTCACAACGATTACTTATGCGGTCCCTTTAATAGCAGAGCGTTCTTTAAGATATATATCAAGATCTGGGTGCGTTCCTTTTACAATTAAATCAGTGATAATCTGCGATAATATCACACTATAGACTGTTCCATTCCCGCCATACCCTAATAAGAAGTAACAATTGGGGTAATCTTGGTACATGCCGATTGTGGGCAACCCATCATGCGTTTCACCAAAGGACGCCCCCCAATAATAGTCTGCCTTAACTTGGCCAGCTAGTTCAGGAAATAATTCCACCAGCTTATCGAGTAATTCATCGCGTTTATGAATAATCATGGAATCACGTTTTTCACTATACCTTGTTGGTTCGTCAAGTCCACCAATGATAATCCGATTGTCTACCGTTTGACGAGCATAGAGATAGGGACGAGCGGTTTCCCAAATCATCATCGCCTCTTTCCAATTAGCCACATCTGCAACAGGATTGGTTGCTATGGCATACGAGCTTACGACCTTTGCATTTTGCTCGTTTACTTCTTCCTGTGCCTCGTAACCAGTCGCAAATATCACATACTTTGCTTTAATAGAACAACCGTTACTTGTGAACAATTCGGTATGATTGTTTTTAAGGATTTTTCCGTTAATATTTGTATGACCATACACGCGAACACCTTTATTCACAGCGTACTGAATCAAATTGTGTGCATGCTTAAACGGATTAATTTCTGCATCGTTACTTGTCACAAGTCCGGCAGATTTTGAAAAAGAAAACGTCTCAGCGATTTCCTCCTTTGTGTAATACTCAACCGGAAATCCGTGTTTTTTTAGAGTTTGGTATTCTTCCTTCAACATGAGCACGTCTTCTTTACTGGAAGCAAAATAAAGACTTTGTCTTTTTCGAAAATCTGAATCGCCATCCAAACTTGGAATCACTGTATGTTCTAAAGTTTTCATAGCCTCTAAACATAATTGGACATGACGTACTCCTGCCTTTTCTCCAAAACTATGTATATATGACGTTAATGTTTTATCATTTGTATATTGCAGCAATCCCGTATTTGCCATTGTGCTGCCTGCTCCAATATCCCGTTTATCAACAAGGACGACATTCAGGCCTGTTTCAGCTAGAAAGTACGCACAATGGGCTCCTGATGATCCACTTCCCACAATACAGACATCACAATCAATATTCTCTGTAAGCTCCGGATAGTTAGGTGCTTCCTTATATGTGTCACTCCAAAACATTTTTCCTGTCTTTAAGTCCATCATCCATTCCTCCTGAAAGTTAGCTGCCCTCCTGTTATTCCCTCTTTTTGGTCTAAGTCAAACTTCCTAAAAGCTGAACAACGAAAAAACCATTTCCCTAAAGAAATGGCTTTTCGCAGAGTCGTTCTTCCCATTTATTTTTTCAAATGATACGGTACAGTCGTAACGATGACATTACGTTTATAAAGTAAATACGCGCGAATCAGCAAACTGGATTGATTATGCAACATATTATGCCAGCTCTTTTTTGGTATGAATTGAGGAATCATGACGGTCACTCGGTAATTCATTTCGCTCGCTTTATGTTCAATGGTATCAATAAATTTAGTTAGTGGATGAATAATGCTTCGGTAGGAAGAATGTAAGGTGACCAGCCTGATTTCTGGCTGCCACTTTTGCCATTTTTCTTCGAATTTCCGTTCATCCTCCCTTTCGAATGAAACATTGACTGCAATAATTTGATCTACTCCAAGTGATTTTGCATATTCAAGTGAATTTTCTACGACATGAGTAATGCCCGCGACCGGGATAATCATTACATTCCCCATGATTGGCAGACTTTCTGCACAATTCTTGATTCTCAGTTGTTCACCAACAGACTCATAATGTTTCTTTATTTGGTGAAACCAAGTGACGATTAACGGAAGGAAGATAAACACCGGCCACACCTGAGTGAATTTTGTAATTAAAAAAATCAGCAGAACAAGCAGACTGATTAAAGCACCCACTAGATTAATCGTTAATTTGATTTGCCACCCGCTCGGTTTTTCCCGAATCCACTTAACAAGCATACCTGTCTGTGACAGCGTAAAGGGAATAAATACCCCAACCGCATACAACGGGATTAATTTTTCGGTATTTCCTTGAAAAGCTAGAATCAGCAAGATGGACATCGCTCCAAGAAAAATAATTCCATTTGAGTAACCTAGTCGGTCCCCTCTAATCGAAAACATACGAGCAATGTAGTTATCTTTTGCCAGATTAAAGGCTAAAAGCGGGAAAGCTGAATACCCCGTATTTGCTGCCAAAATTAGTATCAATGCCGTTGTTCCCTGTATGAAGTAATACAAATAATTTCGTCCAAAGGTTTGTGAAGCAAGCTGTGAGACGATCGTTTCATTTTCTTTTGGTGAAACGCCATAATAGTACGCAAGAAAGATGACACCTGAAAAGAGAATCGCGAGTAAAATCCCCATAATAGTCAGCGTTTTTGCCGCATTTTTCGGTGCTGGATCTTTAAAACTTGGAATGGCATTCGAGATGGCTTCTACACCTGTCAAAGCTGAACATCCTGATGCAAAGGCTCGAAGTAATAAAAATAAAGAAATCCCAGCAACCGGCGTCCCAATCGGTGAATGGAGATCAGCTGGTATGTCACCAGTAAAAATTTTAAAAATGCCTACACCAAGTAAAATGACTAATGCAATGACAAATAAATAAACGGGATAAGCTAAGATTGATGCAGATTCCGTAATCCCTCGTAAACTTAAAATAGTAATAATAACAACGAGTATAATAGCAATTAACACGTTATAGGAATGAAGGGACGGCAGTGCAGAAGTGATAGCGTCCGTTCCTGCGGACACACTGACTGCTACTGTCAGAATATAATCGACTAAAAGTGAACCTCCGGCTATTAATCCCGGATTAATACCAAGGTTTTCTTTAGAAACTACATACGCTCCACCACCATCCGGATAGGCATAGATGATTTGCCTGTAAGATAAAATCAGTGCTGCCAGTAAAACCAATACCCCCATCGCAATAGGGATTGAAAACCAAAACGCAACGGCACTGACTGTCATAAGAACTAATAATACTTGCTCCGGACCATAGGCAACACTTGATAATGCATCAGATGATAAAATCGCTAATGCCTTTAATTTATTTAGCTTTTGCTCTCCAAGCTCAGATGACTTTAAAGGGCGGCCAATTAAAAATCGTTTAATAGGAGAATACATGACTTATACCACCACATTCTGTAAGATACCTTCGTTTTTTAGACACAAAAAAGCCCACAAGGCATAGCAAATAGCCTTGTGGACCTATTATTTTTAGCTCACAAGCTTCACCCTTCCTCTCTTCATTACGCTTACGGAGTTAGCTGTCGGATTCGGGCCATAAGAGGAGCCCTACCTATATTAGGATTCACCCCTTGCAGTAATCTACTGCATTCGATGGGTCCTCCGTTCTATTAAGATTCAGCGATAAGAAATATGAAACTGTTGATTATCATACTCCCGCTACTCCATTTTGTAAATACATATTTTTCTACTTTTTCATGAAGTTTTTATAGGAGGGAAAAGCCTGATACTAAGCGGTCTATCACTCTATTGATTCAGCAGTTTATGGTATAATCTACAAAAAAAGGAGAGCGATCGCCATGCTGCATCATATTGAAATAAATGTTGCCAATCTTAAAAAATCAGCTGAGTTTTGGGGATGGCTTTTAACTGAATTAAACTATGAAGTTTTTCAAGAATGGGCGTCCGGCATCAGTTGGAAACAAGGAAACTCGTATCTAGTATTTGTTCAAACAGATGACCGTTTTATAGACAGCGGATACCATCGAGGGAGGATTGGCCTTAATCATCTAGCTTTTCATGGAGAGTCCAGGGAGCATGTTAATAAATTGTTCACGAAATTAAAGGAAAAAAAGATTCCTCTTTTATATGAAGAAAGTTTCCCTTTTGCTGGCGGACCGAATCATTATGCTGTATTTTTCGAGGATCCTGACCGAATGAAGGTTGAAATTGTGGCTCCGAACGAATAAAAAAAATGGACATCTTGAATGTCCATTTAACATAATTATTGGGAAACACTTGTTTTAATTTTCGCAGCCTGTTCATTTAACTTTGTCAAAGCCTCGTTATATTCTTGTTGAAGTGTTTTCACTATGCCTTCAACTGAATCAATTTTGTCGATCGCGCCTACACCATGACCAGCAGACCAAATATCTTTCCAAGCTTTTGCATCTGATTTTTGAGCCATACCGTCAAAATTAACTTTTTCTTTTTTGACTAGTTGTTCTGGGTCAAGGCCATTGTTTCGAATGCTCGGTTTTAACATATTACAGTTAACTCCTGAAAATGCATCCGTTAGGACTATATCTTCAGGTTCTGATGTTACAAGCATTTCACGGTAGGCATCAGCAGCATAACTTTCTTCTGCCACAATAAAACGAGTCCCCATATAGGCAAGATCCGCACCAGCCGCTTGAGCTGCAAGAATTCCTTTTCCTGTAGATATTGAGCCGGCAAGTAAAATGATTCCATCCCAAAATGTACGTACACTATCTACAAACGCAAAGCCATTCAACTCTCCGGCATGTCCTCCTGCGCCCGCTGCAACAAGAATCAATCCATCCACGCCTGCCTCAGCTGCTTTTTTAGCAAACGGAATACTACTAACATCGGAAAATACTAAACCGCCATAGCTATGTACAATTTCGACAACATGTTTTGGCGAACCAAGTGAAGTGATAACAATTGGCGGCTGATGCTTGATTACCAGCTCTAACTCTTCTTGAAGACGGCTGTACGTACTATGTACCACCATGTTCATTGCCCAGGGCGCAATTTTTTTAGCAGGATCCTTCAATTTCGCTTCTGCTAAACTGCTGCTGATGTCTCCCATCCATTCATCAAGGACCTCTATCGGCCTTGCATTTGGAGCTGGAAATGAGCCAGACACCCCATTCATACAACAAGATTTAACTAGCTCAGGTCCGGATATTAAAAACATCGGAGCTGCGATAACCGGCAAAGCAAGCTCATTCCACCATGCTTCAGGAATCGATTTTGTCATAGAAAGTTCCTCCTATTTCCAACTGAATTTTCAGACATATTCTACCTTATATTATCATACTTTTACATTCTACAATATTGATATCTTCCTTTTTTAGGATAAATTAGGTACCATAAGGTACACTTATGCCTACAAATAATAACTTTGTCAATTCTTTCATTTTCAATGGGTGTACATTGTAATTAGAAGGTTTCTCCAAACAGGGAAATGAGGAATGTAGAATGAAGATTGATTTTCATAGTCCAAGCAATTTCATAGATGGAAGGGTAAGTTTGAACTGTTCGGCTGCATTATAGGGTGATTCACCTTCCTCCTTCGTCCAGTTTATGACATCCATTTTTAATTGACCAGAATAGGTTGTCTCTAAACCAGCTTGTACAAGTAAGTAAAATGCGTTCACCCATTTTCGCACTATAGAACGATCAATGGTGTATTTTTAAGCCAAGGCCCTGTAGCCCCAAGTAGTCATTGACCACAGCTAGTTGCAAATTCACATCATCTTTGGCCATTAAAATACCCCCGAAAGTTATTATCTAACTTTCGGGGGTCGGTTCAGTCTAGAGGAGTTTTTCCATTATTCAAGTACCCATTTATGTATGGCTTTGGCTACTCCATGTTCGATATTAGTCGATGTTACCCAATCTGCCGTTTCCTTGACAATTTCTTGTGCATTGCCCATCGCCACGCCAAATCCAGCCGACTTTATCATCGCAATATCATTTAGACTGTCACCTACAGCCATGACTTCATCCATTGTTAGCCCGAGTTTTTCACAAACAACCTCAATAGCTTTTGCTTTATTTACGCCCACTGCATTCACTTCAATGTTTGTTGGACTAGAATTACTAACTTCTAGGCTTCCCTTTTCTTTCAATTGACGAAGAATATCATCACGAATTTCGTCATCTTCACTATCAAACCCAAACTTTAACCATTTTGAACTCGTAATGTCTTCCGGCATTTCTCCGCGATAAACGTGGTCGCAACTCACAGCCCAAAAATGAGTCTTATGACTTTGTGACAGGTCCCACATCCATTGAATCAGTTCTGTATCAACGATATTTTGTTCAATTAATTTTCCTTGTTCATTATAAATTTCACTGCCATTTACAGTAATTAAATAGGAAGATAAATTCAATGATTTAGCATATTCACTACAAGTTGCATAGGCTCGTCCAGTACTCAGCACAACATGTACACCCTTATTTTCTGCTTCAAGAATAGCTTTTCGGTTTTCTTCTGAAACCTCATCATATTGATTCAATAAGGTACCATCCATATCAAGAGCGATTAACTTAATCTTAGCCTTAGGTTTAGTATCTGTCATAATGTATTCCCCTTCCTGCTTAACGTAATGTGTACTTATACCTTATCAAATATAAACGGTGATCCAAAACGATAAAGCTCAAGAAAACAACCTGAGGTACATAACCTCAGGCCGTTTTTTTAAACTTTTGGATTTTCTTCTTTCAGAGTCTTTGAATCTTTCCAAGTAGTGACGCCATCATCTTGATCAAATTCAACAAGTACATCCGTTACGCCTTTTTCTTCGAGAATTGCCTTCACAAGCCGATCTTTTACCACGTCAGCTTGAGCAACCGTCATGGAAGCATCGAGTTCAACTTCCACCTCAACGTGGAAATCCTCTCCCTCTTTCAAAACAGTGATTGCTTCGATATCACGGACATCAGGATCCTGCATTACCATATTCCCAATTTTGAATTGGATGTCTGGATCAGCTTCTCCAAGCGCACCAGCTGCATTATCAAGAAATACTCGGCCAACAACATAAAACATCATTAAACCAATTAAAACGGATGCAATCCCTTCAGCTTGATTAAATGGAGTGAAATTAGCTAATAAGATCGCGATAATTGCTAAAACACCGCCGGCAGTAGCTACGGTATCTTCCATGAAAACTAATTTTGTTGCGGGTTTTGCATTTTTATAAGCGCCGAAACTCTTCGGTATAATAGCAAAACCTGATGCTTGTATATGCGTTTCATGCAACACTTCTTTCATCGCCTTATACAGAACAAATCCTTCTAACAGTACAGCAATTCCGAGCACAGAAAGGTTGATAATGATTCCTTTCGAATCGGCCGGATGTAAAATATGATGGTAGCCTTCTTTGATTGTCTCATAAGACATAATTCCAACAATTAACACCGCACCTAGTAAAACAAGATTGACCAGCCTTCCAAAGCCATTCGGAAAGCGTACAGTTGGTGCTTTTTTACTAAGAGCTGAGCCAATAAAGACAAACAACTGGTTCGCCGCATCACCGAGGCTGTGGAGCATTTCAGCGAACATGGCAACATTACCTGTTAAGAAGAAGGCAATGGCTTTTAAAATCGAGATAATCCCGTTCACAATTCCTGCAATAAATGCAGACTTATTTCCTTGTCGTAAAAGTGCAACTAGTTCTTTCATGTTGTTAATTCCTCTCTCTATCTTGGATATACTTTGATTACCCGTTTAGGGCACCATTCTAACCTGCTACAAAAAAATATGTATATCATCCTATTCTTAAACTAATAAATGATATTTATACTTAATTATATCTAACCCACGAGTCCATATACAACACAGGAAATTCATTTTTTTATTTTGTTATATGCTATATTGGTTAGACGAGAAAGTATTGGAGGCGTTGAAATGGCTAAGAAAAAAATCTATGCCGTCAAAATTGGCAAAAAACCCGGTTTATATGAGACATGGGCTGAATGTAAAAAACAAATAGATGGCTATAGTGGAGCAGTTTATAAAGGGTTTGCAACGAAAGCAGAAGCCGAACAATTTATTGGAAATAGTTCTTCTTTTACAGTTACTGCGGAAAAACATGATAATTTCAATATCGATGAGTATATTCGTCTTCTTGATGATCAAACACTGGTTGCTTTTGTAGATGGAAGTTACAATAAACTTTCTAAAACGTACGGCTATGGCGTTGTACTAATCACCAAAAACAATCCACTAGAAACCCTTATGGGATCTGATAACCATAGTGATTACGTGGAAACACGCAATGTAGCTGGTGAGATAGAAGGAGTAAAAAGTGCAATCAGATATGGCATAGAAAAAGGCTATAAAAAAATTGTTTTATTTTATGACTATATCGGGATTGAAAAATGGGCGATCGGTGACTGGAAAGCAAACGCTGCAATCTCAAAAGATTACATAGTATTTATTAATCAGATTAAACCCTCCATTGATATTGAATTTAGGAAAGTAAAAGCTCATTCAGGAATCATTTACAATGAGCTGGCTGATGAACTAGCGAAAAAATCACTTCAAAACAAAGCGTAGAGCAAACTTGCAGGCGGTCGAGCCAACCTCGTCCGCTTTTTTGATTACATATAAAAACAGCCAAATGGCTGCTTAGTTGTTCTCAACTTTTTTTAATTTTGATGGGTTGTTCACTTTATAACGCACTTCTTTACTAAATTTCTTATCGACAATTTTCCCATCGAATTCGAGCTCGACGCCTTCTTCTAGTTCAAGCTTTTTCAACGTTTTACTGTAGCCGCACCATGCATCACCAATATAAAGTTCTGCGTCACCTATGATTTTCACATCTTCAAATAAAACAACTTCATCTGTTTCTCCCGTGAAATGGTTCATCTTTTCTGTAAACTCCTTTACGGAAGCCGTGAAATGTACTTTTTCTTCAGGAAGCTCTAGCTTTGGCTTTGCAGGCGCTTTTTTGGCTTTTGCCTTTTTAACGACAGCCGGTTTTTCAACAGCTGTTACCGCTTCAGAAGTAGCCTTATCTGTCACTTCTTTCTTGGCAGAATACTCTTTAGATCCTCCGCTTAACAACTCTTTAGCAAAACCAGCACTCTGCATCTCTTTCAAATATGCTGGGTGAATGCATGTAAGCTCACCATCATCAAACTCCAAAACAATCGTATTAAACTGGCCATCAATGCCATATTCTTGATATCCCTTTAAGGTTACCCGCTCTTCATGTCGACCAGTTTTAAATACCAGCTCCTTTTTAACAGAACGAGCCGTTAACAGTCCCCATTCCATTCCCTTCGCAAGATAATGCTCCTCATCATTAAAGGTAAAGTAATCCCCTTGCGGCGGTATATAGTGAATATGATCTTTCTTATTCATCGTATCAGACACAAAAACCCTCCTAAAAAACTCATACCTCTATTTTATCAAAGGTTTGACCATCTGCAAAACAATGCATCGTAATATCGTACAACGAATTTGGCTGAGTTTGTTGATCCGACTGGTATCCATCGATTTCTCGTTGATACCCTTATGGGTATTTTTAACTCATTTTGAGGTGCCAGACGGGATTGCAGCCTCCTCATACGGGATTATTCTTGATTTCCAGGCAAAATCAGTTCATATACCCCCCTGGTCAATTATATTTTAGCTAAGTACGGGGATCAGACTGGCATAATCAATTTCTTTACAGACAGATACTCTTTTTTTAAAAATTCCATGTGTGGTGGATACCCATATAGGTATTTCCAACTCATTTTGAGGTGCCAGACGGGATTACGACCTCCTTAGACGGGAATAGTTAGCCTCCAGACGGGATTATGCTAATCCTTGACGGGAATACACGCCTCATAGACGGGATTATTCTTGATTTCCAGTCAAAATTAGTTCATATACCCCCCTGGTTCCTCGATAAGTAGTTAAAAGCCAGCTTTTTAGAAAGCTGGCTTTTATCTATTTTTGAAATTGTACTTTGTGCAGGTTGGCGAATACGCCGCCTTGTTTAATTAATTCATCATGTTTGCCTTGTTCTGCTATGCCGTCTTCAGTGACAACGACAATGCGATCTGCATTACGAATGGTTGCCAAGCGGTGAGCGATGATGAGTGTTGTTCTGTTTTTTGCTAGTTCGTTCAGTGCTTGTTGAATGATCATTTCTGTTTCCGTATCCAATGCCGACGTGGCTTCATCGAGAATTAGGATGGGTGGATTTTTCAAAAACATTCTTGCGATAGCAATCCGCTGTTTTTGTCCTCCTGATAGCTTTAACCCTCGTTCTCCAATTTGTGTGGCATATCCGTCGGGAAGGCCTGCAATGAATGATTCTAAATGTGCCTTTTTTGCCGCTGCTTCGATCTGTTCATCGGTTGCATCAAGCATTCCATAAGCGATGTTTTCCTTCAATGTCCCTGTGAACAGAAACACATCCTGCTGTACTAATCCAATCTGTGAGCGCAGTGAGTGTTTCGTCATGTCGCGGATATCAATACCGTCGATGGTAATGCTTCCTCTGTCCACGTCATAAAAACGAGGAATCAAGGAGCAAATGGTTGTCTTGCCTGCACCGGATGGGCCGACAAAGGCTACTGTTTCCCCGGCATATATTCGTAAATCAATATCTTTCAGAACGGTCTGTTGGTTATCATATCCGAAGCTTACTTGATCAAAAATGATGTCGCCGTGCAATAAATCCATCCGAACTGCATTTGGCTTATCTTGCACATCCGGCTCTACATCCAGCATCTCGGTGAACCGCTTAAATCCTGCCATTCCTTTTGGATAGAGTTCCATAAGAGCACTGATTTTATCAACCGGTTTGAAGAGAACATTTACATATAAGACGAATCCGACAAGTTCACCATTTGTCAGCTGACCATGAAATGTCAACCACGCTCCGACCACTAAAACAGCCAGTGTCATGAAACGGGTCATCATATAAATACCAGAAGAAGAAAAAGACATTACCTTATATCCGCCCAGTTTTGCATGGCGAAACTTTTTATTATTTTTTTCAAACAAAGCAATCTCATGCTCTTCATTGGTAAAAGACTGAACAACGCGAGCTCCAGAAACACTGTCCTCGACTCTCGAGTTAACATCAGCAATGTCACTGTACATCTGCTTCCAAGCTTTATTCATGCTTAGATTACTAAACACAATTAATACAATCAGGAAGGGAAGAATACAAACCGTCACTAAAGCCAACTTGACATTTATGGTCATCATAATCCAGAATGCACCGATGAAAGTCATGAATGCAATAAATACATCTTCTGGTCCGTGGTGAGCAAGTTCCCCAATATCAAATAAATCATTGGTTATCCGGCTCATGAGATGGCCGGTTTTGGTATTGTCAAAGAAACGAAATGACTGTTTCTGTACATGTTGAAACAGCTGCTGACGCATATCGGTTTCAATGTTGATTCCAAGCTTATGTCCCCAATAATTCACAATATATTGAAGAAGTGTACTACATACATAAACGATTAATAACCCTATGCTGACCGACACGATCATCGTCCAATTGTCACCTGGAATCAGCGTATCAATAAACCACTGAACAGCAAGGGGGAAAGCAAGTTCTAAAATGGCGACAAAGATTGCACATGAAAAATCAATGATAAATAATCTTTTATGAGGCCTATAGTATGAAAAAAAACGTCCTATCATCTTGTTCTCCTTTTATTTGATTCTTAGTTACCACTAGAATTATAGTCATATACCGATAAATATTCAACCAATTCTGAAATTTAATGGCTGCTCTGCAAATTTTTTTAATCAGACAAACTCTGTTCATAGTTTCTTAACATTTAAACATTATACTTTACTCATGCTGTTAGAGACTAACCCTAACACATCTACCCCTTTATCTTTTTCATTTTTACCATCTCAATTCTGAGGTGGTTTTTTTAATCGCCGCAAAGTAAAGCCGCAGATAGAAGACATCTACGGCTTGGTTTTTATTTTTTCCAATTTTCTTTAATAAACTCATCCCGTCCGGACTGTTTGCGGTCTTCTTTATAATGTGCTGGATTTTTTTTGTGGTAATCTTGATGATAGTCTTCAGCTGGAAAAAAATTAGAAGCGGCTAGAATTTCAGTCACGATAGGCTTTTTAAAAACATTCGCGAGCCTAACTTTTTCTTTAGATTGCTCAGCAAGATTTTGTTGTTCTTCAGTATGATAGAAAATCGCCGTCCGATATTGAGTCCCGCGATCTTGAAACTGGCCGCCATCATCGGTTGGATCAATTTGCGGCCAATACAATTCAAGGAGCTTTTCATATGGGAATAACTCCGGATTATATGTAATCTGAACAGCTTCGTAATGACCAGTGGTTCCTTTCTTAATTTCTTCATAGGTCGGATTCTGGACGTGACCGCCTGTATATCCTGAAATAATTCCTTCGATGCCTGGCATTTCCTCAAAAGGACTCACCATACACCAAAAGCAGCCACCTGCAAACGTTGCTTTTTGCATAATTTATTCCTCCTTAAACTAGCTTTCTAGTATGGCTAATTATACGTTAGTACTTGGCAGCTTGCATAGCATGAGAGCTTGAAAGGAAGAAAGCACTATCACAACTTTTAACATTAACCTAAATTATTACATATTTTCATAATTTGCTCATACTTTTTATCTTTTATGATAAAATTATAGGTACCTTATTTATAGCTTGGAGGGTCATCTTGTGAAGTATATTTTTGAAAACACACCTGTTCCTCGAACTCGGCAATCGATAAAAATGGATTTGGAAGCACTTGGAATTACTCCAGGTATGAATATACTTGTTCATTCCTCTCTTTCTTCATTAGGGTGGACAAATGGAGGCGCCATTTCTGTCATTCAGGCATTGATGGATGTTGTAACCAAAGATGGAACAATTATTATGCCTTCACAATCCACCGACTTGAGTGACCCTTCGGAATGGCAATACCCGCCTGTACCTGAAGAATGGTGGCAAGAAATCCGTGATACAATGCCTGCTTTTCATCCAGCTTACACCCCTGTCAGAGGGATGGGGAAAATCGTTGAGGTCTTTAGACATTTCCCAGATGTCAGCAGAAGTTCTCATCCTGCCTATTCGTTTGTGGCTTGGGGGAAAAATAAATCTGTAATCCTTACAGAACACTCCCTTACCTTTGGTTTAGGTGAACAATCTCCTCTCGCAAGGTTGTACGAATTAGATGCTGTGGTGTTATTTATTGGAGTTGGTTACAACACAAATACTTGTTTTCATTTAGCAGAATACCGTACGCCCTCTCCAACCGTAATTACGAAAGCCGCTCCGATTATGGAAAATAACGAACGAGTTTGGAAACTGTACCAGGAACTTGATTTTCAAGAATACCACTTTGATGAAATCGGCAGGGCATTTGAACAAGCATGTCCAGTGGTTTTAGGCAACATAGGATCTGCCACTTCCCGCCTCTTTTCGTTGAAAGAAGCTGTCGATTTTGCGCAAAATTGGTTAACCACAAAGAATTCATAGAAGAAATGGGTGGAGGGAATTGAACTGCGTAAAATATTCTGGTCCATTGTGCTGATTTTATTAATAACCATATTCCAAGCTACAACTACTACGACAATTGCAGGACTAGGATTTATTCACTGCCCTAAAGTCTTAGCTGAAAAAATGATTCCCAATCGATCAAGTTCGGTAAACACATCTCGACAACATCTACTAAAGAATGAATGGGTACCGCCTTCACCTGTAAAATCATCCACTCTCTCATTATGGAATGTCCCGCCTATATCCCCATTTGAGGATGCAGACCATCTTGAACCCCAAGTAGTGCATACCCTAATAATGAAGGCGAATGATCATTAAAAACCGATGCGATCATTTAGATCACATCGGTTTTCTTAATCCTAATCAATCCAAATGTTTGTCTGAATATACAATACAACACGGCACTAAGAGGCAGGGTGGTATAATCCAGCCATAATCCATTTTGGATAGGTTGAGAAGCTCGCACCCAGGCTACGTAACAAAATATTGCCAACAACAGGGTAACCGCTAGATAATACATCCATGGGCTATGCAGCCATTTATTATTTTTTACTCCTTTGAACAAGAGTTCTGTAACCAAACAAGAAAGTACGATGATAAAGTACACCGATAAAACTTCATTGATTGACAGGACTGTACCGATTTCAGAAGGAAAATAGTGGTTCGTCGCTGTGTTGGTAAGGATGAACAGGACAAATGTTACTAAACTCGTACTCCCTAAAAATTGCATGGTCTTAAATACCGGATATCTCTTCAACTGATCCCCTCCATCGCTTACATTTTTTAACATTATCGTACGTGAAACCGAATTATATAACAAGGGGTAAGAGCAAATAAATACCCAGTTTCCTGGGTATTTATTTTAGAGGCACCGTATTAAGGTATCGCCAAACGATCGGATATCCTCCAAATAATCGTACTCCGGAGGTGAACCAAAACTGTTAAGCATTCTAACTGCCACCAGATTATGTTCTGGCACCACTAACAACGATGTATTCGTATAACCGAGAATTTGATAAGAACCAGCAGGTACTTGGCTGCCTATTTCTGTTTTTAAGGCTGGATGCTCTTTCACGAACCATAAGAAGCCATTTTGTGGAGAATTACGATCCTCTAGAGTTGGACTATGGACAGAAACCGCTAATTCAAGGATTTCCCTTGGAACAATGGTCCTCCCGTTTATCACTCCCTGATTCAAATGGAGATAGCCAAAGAGAGCTAATTCACGTGCAGAGATATACATATTCATTTTATCGCCATCGATACTATTGCTTGTATACCATGATCGATCATTTGGATGTTGAAGAATAACGTCCGCAAGTTGTTTATGTTTTGTTCCATACCAGCCTGTTTCTTTAAAATCAAGGGGCTCGAAAATCAAGGTTCGAAGTAATTCAGCCACTGTTTTCCCTGTCGTTGCTTTAATAATTTGGGTCAGCCACTCGACACCAATTGCTCGATAAGCCCAGTTCGTACCGGCTGGAAACTCTCTGATGAGCCTGTCGTCTTTCTTAGTAAGCCCATGTGTATGCGTCAAAAGGTGCCGAATGGTTACACCTGCCGTTAATTCGCCGGCAATCATAGGCAAATATCGGGTAACAGGATCATCTATCGAAGAAATACAGCCAGTATAAACCGCATACGCAGCCGCAAAACCAATATATGATTTTCGTACAGAGGCAACATGAAATTGAGTATCTGCTTGTACCTTTCTTGCCTCGTCAGCTAAAGACTGTCGCCCAAAATAGTCCTCGAGAATGACCTGATCGTTCTGGATCACCATACAAGCTCCACCAGAACAAGCAACAGAGTCAGCTGTATGTTTTACATGCTTTTTTACTTCGTTAAATTGATTGGTTAGGTTTTTTGTAAGTACCATCTTTTACTCCCTTCAACTAGAAGGAGAACATGGATGTCTTGGAATTATTGTTTGATTTCTATCTTCTCTCCATCACTTGATACATAGATATTTCCTTGACGCGTTGTATATACCGTACTGCCTAACCTAGTTAATGCATCCACAACTTCTTTTTCTTCGGGATTTTTATCAGATGAGGTAATGACAGCATATTTCGGTTTTACCAAAGTAAAGAATTCCATGATTTCTGAATTGTATCTGCCATGATGCGGAACTTTCAAGAAGGTATGAGCTAAATTACCCTGCTTAATAAATTCCTGCAGTCGAATTTCTTCAGCGTCCCCTGCCAGTAAAAAGTTATTTGCTCCGTGCTCAACACTTACAATCAGTGAGTAATCGGTATCACCCTTATAGCTCGATTGTTGTGGAGGGTAAATTGTAAAATCTGCATTGCCAGCTTCTAGCGAAAATTCATCTGTCAGGGTGGTTGGTGTCAGCTGATTGGCGGCAAGTGCTGCTGCAAATTCTTGATAATCTGTACTGTCACTCTTATAATCTGGTGTGATTACCTGAGAGACCTTAAAATGATTTAAGAGAATATCGGCTCCTCCAACATGGTCTTTGTCAAAATGCGTGATAATCATATAGTCAATCTGATCAATCTTGCTATCTTTCAAAAACTGCAGAATTTCTTCTCCATCATCCTCTTCACCACTGTCGACAAGCACCGTTTTATTACCGACATTTATCACCATACTATCGGCTTTGCCTATTTTTAATACAACCAATTCTAACTTCTCCGCATATACTCCTGCTATAGGAGATGAACACCCACAGAGACATAACAGCAGAAAAGCAATACCTATAAGCGTCATTCGTTTCATTTTGCGCACAGCCCTACCTTTTTTATTTCTATAAAAATCTTTTGCGCACTTCTGGTGTTGGCAGGGTACATTGATCTTTTTTTCCAAACCATTTGTAGCGATTCTTTGCCAAAATATTATAAAAAAAATCCCGAATTGGATACGGAACAAGGATAAATATAAATAACAGCTTCCAAGCCCCTTGCAGATGTCTGCAAATGCGTAAAGCAGCCGATGATTTAAGATAATACGTATCATTTTCAATTAATATGATACTGTCGACGGAAGACGGTGCATGATGCTTCTTTATCATTTGTTGACCTGCTTCTCCTTGTTGAGAGGTAAAGGAAAAGATCGCCTCAGGGTCACGCTTAATAATAAACTGAACGCTTTTATCACAAAAATTACATTCACCATCAAATAATATAATCTTTTTCACGTGCTCACTTCCTTCAGTTTCTTCTATCAAGAGTGTACCATAATCCAAAAAAACATCGTAATAAATGAATTTCAAACAAAAAAGGCTGTTGAGCGTTCTCAACAGCCTGACTTAGACAGTAAGCCCTTTTCTGATTAATAGGTTACGCTCTACATACGCCCAGTTTTGTGGAAAGGCAAGCCCGATGTGCCAGTAGGTTACGCCAGCTAAATCGTAGGCGTCGATCAACTGATACTTAGCTGTAAAGCTTCTTATATCTTCAAACCAGACACTATGTTGTGCCTGCTCTGCATAATATCGATAATTAGGTGAAGCAGCCGCTTGGTCATATAAGATCGCACTGCCCACTTTAATCGCCCGATTCTGAGCACTAAGTGCAGATAAAGCTGTTGTCTTATTACTGGAGATGACTTTATCATAACCGTACAAGGGAAACGCCGACTGCAGTTTTTCAGTAGGAATGACGCTGCGAGCATAGCGAAGCACCTGTGCCATCCACCACAACGGTGCAATAGGTTCCGGCGGACCAGTAGGGTAGCCATAGTCAATAGTCATGACAGCAATTAGGTCAGCGACTTTACCTATTTCCGGATAGTCGTGCCCGCCGACAATCCGGTTTGTCGGATTGTCTTCTGTTTTAGCATGGACGTTTACATGAAGAATTTTCTCCTGCAACCCCTTTTTTAACTGTTTCAAAAACAGAACAAAATCAGCCCTTCGTGCCGGTGGAATAAATTCCATATCGACGCTTACACCGCCATACCCTTTCTCCTTAATGAACCTAAGTAAACTGTTCACGAGCCGATCCCGATTCGATTTACTAGCCAAAACATCTCCTGCAAGTTTCTCGTTAAAATCACCATCTTGATAATTACGAATCATCAAAAGTGGAATTACATTTAACTCTAGAGCCTTGTTAATAAGAGGTACATCATCACCTTCAATAAAGGCATTCCCCTCTTTTGTAAATGAATATGCCACGATGGCGAGTAAGGTTAGATGCTCAGCATTTTCGCTGAACGCAGTCAGGACGCTTTCACCAGCGACAGGGAAAGCAAAAGCAAGTGTGGTCAGTTCCAACTTAAAGGGCGATATAATTTCAAGACGCTGACCTGTGTAGAGTTGTTTTGGATCAATCCCTGGATTCGTTTTTAGTATATCTGAGACAGATACGTCAAATTTTTCAGCAATTTTTTCCAGCGTATCATTAGGCTGAAACAGATAAATTCTCGTAAATAATTCTTTCTCAGGAATATACAACGCTAGTCCTGGGACCAGTACACCTGACTGCAGACCATTTACGTCCATAATTCCGGTTACATCTGTATCGTATCTTTTACTTATTGACCACAATGATTCTCCCTGTTGGACAACATGAATGGCCATTCCCCCACACCCTTCCTACCCTTGCTTACAGGATATGGGGATCATGCTTATCCTTAGAACAAATTTTCAATAGTTTCATACTGTTTCTATCTATTCTATATGATTAAATCTCTTCAATTTCCGAACGCCTTCTAATTTTGATAAATTTAACGATATTCAGCACAATTGTTTTTGTCACAGAATAGGTCGGTATAGCAAGAATCATTCCCATAATCCCGGCAATATTCCCTGCAACCAGTAACACAATGATAATTGTTAATGGATGTGTATTCAATTTTTTACCGATTACAAGCGGTGAAATAATGTTTCCATCAAGCTGTTGGACAACTACGATGACAATGATGACGAAAATAGCCTGCATCGGCGAATAGAATAAGGCGATAACGACCGCAGGAGCAGCACCAATGAATGGTCCAACGTAAGGAATGATATTCGTTACAGCTCCTATTAAAGCTAGTACAAGCGCATATGGCATATCGATAATCAGATACCCGATAAACGTGGTAATTCCAACAAACAGACAAACAAGAGCTTGTCCTTGAATATAGGTAGACAGAGTTTCTCCAGTTTCAGCCAAGATGGTTAAACCTTGTGTCCGGTAATTGATCGGAATAAAACGAGAAATAGCCTGCGGCAGCCTATGACCATCCTTCAGCATATAAAACAGCATGAACGGCACGGTAACGACTATCAGTGTTACATTAGTTACAACGCTGAATACGGATGATAAGCTATTTGTAATATCCGTTGGTAAATTAGATGTATAGTCTAGCAGCGTGGCTTCGATCTTATCAAGCGATACATAGTCTTGGGATAATACCCACTTATACTGCTTAGAGTGTGATAGGTCATCGATAAATTGACGGACTTCATAAATATATTCAGGTAAATTAGAGAAAAGATCTGTAACCTGTTTAGATAAAGCTGGTCCTACCAGCGCACCGAACAGCGATACCAGCCCAATAGCAATAAGGTAAATAATTAAGATCGCGATTCCTTTTGGTAATCTTCTTCCGGTCAAAAACGTTACGACTGGATGAAAAATAAAATATAAAAAACCAGAAATTAATACAGGAAAGAATAACGTTGAAATAAATACCACAATTGGTTCGAAGAAAAAGGATATTTTTGTACACACATAAATTAATAATGAAATCATTAATAATTCAAATGTCCAAAAGTGCAGTTTTGATTTAAATTTAAACATCGGTTCTCCTCCGCTCCCTTAAGGGAACTAATCTTTTTATAATATGGGTGATAATAGTCTTGATATTGATTCTTTAATTCGAATCCACAATGATCGCTTTCCATACTCACTATGTGTCAGAATCCTTGAAACCTTAATATCATCTAAAAATGCTTCAGTCAGTTTCACTGCAATCTCCTCATCATAAATAAAGGCATTTACTTCAAAATTAAGTTTAAAACTTCTTACGTCAATATTCGCTGTACCAACTGAAGAAACTTCGCTATCAACAACAATGGTTTTAGAGTGGATAAAGCCATTGTCATATATATAGACAACAGCCCCTGCATCCAGCATGGCGCCAATATAAGATAACGTTGCCCAATATACAAAAATATGATCTGGTTTATTAGGAATCATGATGCTGACTTTAATGCCGGAAATTGATGCTATGCGGAGTGCATCAAGTAAACTCGCATCCGGAATAAAATAGGGAGTTTGGATAATAATCGATTTCTTTGCAGATAAAATTAACTTAATATAGCCATTTTTAATTTGTTCCCATTCGGAGTCAGGACCGCTCGTAACGATTTGCATACCTGTACTGCCTGTTCCTTTTTTACGGGGAAATAAATGTGCTTGATAGGAAATATCCTGTGTGTTTGACGCCTGGTTCCAATCGAGAATAAACCGAGTTTGGATAGCTAGGACGGCTGAGCCCCGAATTCTTAAATGTGTATCACGCCAATAACCAAATTTCGGGTTGATGCCAAGGTACTCATCCCCGACATTAAAGCCTCCAAGGTACCCAATTTCACCATCAATAATCACTAATTTACGATGGTTACGAAAGTTAATTCTAAGATTTAATAGTGGAAGCTTTGATGGAAAGAAAACTTCTACCTGACCGCCGGCCTCCCTGAATTCCTTGAAAAAGCGTTTCGTAAGACTGCGCGAGCCTAATTCATCATAAAGAATTCTAACGGTTAAGCCTTCTTTTGCTTTTTTCGTTAAAAGTCTGATAAATGCTTTACCCAGATTGTCTTTCTTAATTATATAATATTGGATATGTATATGATTCTTTGCTTCTTCAATATCTTTAAATAGACGGTCAAACTTTTGCTTTCCATCTGTAAAAATATCAACATGATTATTTTCTGTTAGAACCGACTCATTACCTCGTAAATGCATATAAATCAAATCTTGATTATCATAGGTTGATTTATTACGGAATTCAAATTCATTAAAAGCAAGCTGTTCTAATTGTTTTTTTAATATTGGTTCGATGCCGATTTTCTCGCGGTCTTCCCACTCAAACAGCCGATGCTTTCGCAAACTTTTTCCAAAAAGAAGATAGAGACAAAACCCTGCAACCGGCAGAAAAAACAGAACAAGCAGCCAAGCCCAAGATGCTCCTGCATCTCTGCGTTCCCAAAAAATCACCAAAAGAGCTAGTAGAATATTTACTACGGTGATTAAACCTAAAAAAATTGTAATTACATCCATTCAACACCCTCACAAACCCTATTAATACTCGAGGTAACTTTCCAGCTTCCGTCGAGGAATTGTCTATTATATCCTAGTGAAACATACGTATCCTATCATAAGAATACCATGATTTTCAGGAGATAAAAAGAAAACAACCTTTAAAAATATCCCCTTACAACTAAGGTTCCCTTTCAAAAAACGACTATACCTAACTGGGTCTATATAATGAAAGCCCCCACAAAGTTGTGGAGGCAACGGGATATTATTATTCAAGCATACCAACCCAAGCCAGCATGCCGCCTTTCATGTTTTTCACCATAAACCCTTGATCAAGTAAGAACTGGGCTGCTTGCCCGCTTCGAGCACCCGAGCGGCACACAAGGATGTACTCTTTCTTCTTATCAAGATCTTGTTTTCTAAATTCCAATAGTCCTAGTGGTATATTTAAAGCACCGGGTATTTTTCCATTTGCTGCTTCCGCCGCTTCACGCACATCGATAATATGGAGAACTTCTTCTTTATTTAAACGAACAGCTACCTCATCCGGTGTAATAGTTTGCACGATTCCATCTCCCTGATTACACGTAATTCATCTGCTCTTTACAAGCAGATTCACTGCTTCATTTACTAAAGCTTCGGGATCTTTGTCACCTTTTTCGTGAGCTTCCCGAACACATTCAACAAGGTTAGTAGAAACAATTACCCCAATGCTCCGATCAATCGCAGAACGAGCAGCTGAAAGCTGTGTTACTACATCCTTACAATTTTGTCCGTCTTCAAGCATTTTCTGAATACCTCGAAGCTGGCCTTCAATCCGTTTAATCCTATTTTTCATATCATTTTCATAATGCATATTTTATGCCTCCTTCTCCATTCCTTTATGAACACGAGCAATCTGTTACCGTATATCCTACCACTTTATAGCCATTTTTATGAAGATAACGAATACCCAAATTCTTTTCTAATGAATCAGTAGACACGATATACAGAGCCTTTTTCGGGATTTCTGCTGAATAACGTTTCAAGTAGGCGGTAGGAATGGTCAGTGATCCAGCAATTGGATCCTTCGCAGAATCCTGATAATCTCTGATATCAACAATCACCACATCAGCATTGCGTATTTCGGACTTTTCCATGCATGGAACACAGGGTACCGAAACATATCTATTATAAATAACAGCTGATAATAACACGACTAAAATCAGCAGAATCACAATCATTGATGATGCTCCCCCTAAATATTCAGGAATTTTACTTTATGACACATTTTATACCCATGCGGGTATGGTGTCAATCTTCTGAAACGGGAGGAATCCTTAGCTAACAAAAGTTAAGGTTTAGAGTTTTGAATTAACCGTTTTTTCATTCGGATAAAGAACTGGTTATTGTCCCTTGGTGAAAATACATTTTCCAGCTTCCCTCTCTCAATTTCCAAATAGAACTACGCAATGAATGCTTCTTATTGACCTCGTTATATATTCGGTAAGTGGTTAAAACGATTTCGTCAGACAATGGATGAATCTCAAAATTACTTAACTTCATCCGTACTGCTCCTATGCCCTCTTCACCAATACTTTCATTTTGATACAACACTTTACCAGAACTTCCAATTTCAAAAAAATCGCCGGCTAATAGATTAGTAAGTTCTTCTTTTGATGTCCGAATTTCTGGTTTTAAAAGCTTTTCTTCCAATTGAAGTAAATGCTCTTTTAAAAAAGACATACTTTCCATGGCTACTCACCTTTTTTTCTTATAGAATATATAGGCTGTTTTCTTAACACTTTAATTTAATTCACTACTAATTTTCTAGTTTCTTTTAGTTATTATCTAGTGATATAACTTCCATTTCCTAATAACTTGTCCAATCATTATGGTAATCAAAATGTTATATTTAGTAACTCTTTCATTTCAAGAAGAAGTTCAGCATGTTTTTCTTTTGATACATATATCATCTTTTGACCTTCCCCATTAGGTTTTTGCTTCTTACCATTAGGTTCTTGAAATATAATGTTTCCATCTTTTAGATAATTCAGTGTGTATACTTTATTATCCATTGTCTCTTTATCAGATAGTACAAAAAAGTAATTCCCTTTTTTCTTTAATTCTTTACTCTTCTTTACTATCTCCTTACCAGGAGGCTTTACAACTTTCATATTGTTTACTTTTTCTATGAAAGCTTGTATTTTATTGCTATCTGTAATGACTTTTAAAGTTGCTTCGGAAGAAACCCCCTTTTTATCAACACCTTGAACAAGTAAAGTTGTATATATCTCTTTATTAGGTATTTCTAAAACCACGTCTTTTGTACTTTTATTATCCAAACTACATGCAGTTAACAACATCATCATGAAAATACAACTAAAAAGTAGGTTTACTATTTTCAATTTCATTCCCTCCATCTTATCTAAAAAATACCTTCATAACTCCCGATAGATAATCTAAAAATATATAAATGAATATGGTATTTTTTATTTGGAGATGAATGCATTACTTTAACTACCCTATCTGGGCAACATAATCATAACCAATCTCTAACGTAAGCTACTAATCCTAAAAATGCCCCTAAACCCGTACAAATGAACACAATAATCGTATAATCAGCTTTTTTTTGACTTAGTTTTTTCTCACTCATTAAAAAACCTCCATTATTTTGCAACCTTTAAAATACACTATGTAATCCTTGGCATCTTCAATGATGCCGGAGAACGAGTCCATTCAAAACGACTCCAGCAGGGTTCCCTTTATTCGGTTTTCTACATATTGCATCATACTGATGAACCTTTATCCCAGCACAGTCTGTCTCATTACTAAACCTATATTCTATTTTTTATTTAAGAATTCCTTCTTCTCGAGTCTACAATTCAGGAGAAGCTAAATTTGTAGTGCACCGGCCTTTCTTAATAGAAAGAAAACAATTGCGAAAAAAAAAAACCAATGACTAAACAACGCCCGCAGGTAGAATAATCTGCGGGCGTTGTTTAGTGTTTCTTCTTCAGTTCGAGTGCGATTGCTTCTGCAAGTTCTTCTGCCATTTGAGGTACAAAGGTCTTCAATAACGAGTTGGCAATCGGCGCCTTATATCCGCTCGCTGTAATGTCTAAAAAACCGGTCATCTTCGTATTCCTTGGATCGATGGCTTCTGCTAAAAAATAGCCGCTTCCGGTAAACGGTTCATTCAGACCAGTGAGGTCAAATGTAACTTTACTTGGACCTTTCCATTCAATGATATCGACAATCAGCTCTATTTTCTTTTTCATCAAGCCTAAATCGCCTTTAAACTTCCAGGTAACCTGATTTTCATTTAATACAGTATGATTGATGTAACCAGGGACAAGCGGTGCCCAGTTTTCTACCTTGCTTACAAACTCCCAGATTTCTTCGATTGGTAAAGCCATTTTTATGCTGTGCAGCCCGGTTGGCAAAAGTCCCACCTCATTCGTGTTGTTACTTTCACTCCTACTGTATTATATTGTCCAAACTGTATAGAACCTTAAGAGTAAAATAGCTAAATCTTAGGATACGGTTTCCCGTAAATCAAGTACCTGTAATATTTCAGCCTTTATGAGAGCTAGATCCATATCGGTACGATTCCTTGGTTTGGACTGCTTGATTGTGAGTACCTCAGCTAATACACCTGGCTGCCCCTTTAAAATAAGAATACGATCACAAAGATATAAGGCTTCATCGATATCATGAGTAACTAATAGCATCGTCGTATTTTTCTTTTTCCAGATAGAGAGTAATAATTCTTGCAGCTGCATTTTGGTAAAAGCATCTACCGCACTAAAGGGTTCATCAAGTAATAGTACTTCAGGCTCCGTTACAAGTGCCCGCGCAATCGCAGTCCGTTGAGACATCCCTCCAGAAAGATCCTTTGGGTAATGTTTTTCAAAGCCCGTGAGACCTACCGTACCCAACAATTCGTGGACGAGAGCTTCTTGATCCCCCTTGAGCCCAAAGGATACATTTTGTTCAACTGTCAGCCAAGGCATCAGCCTCGGCTCTTGGAACATCATTCCGACTTCTTCCTTCTCAAGACTAAAGTTCCCTGTGTAGTCCTTATCCAACCCTGACAGGACACGCAGCAAGGTACTTTTTCCACAGCCGCTTGTTCCTAGTATCCCAATGATCTCTCCCTCCTCCACGGTGAAAGAAACATCAATTAATCCAGCCTGTTTATGATTGAATGTCCGTGAAACCTGTTGTACAGATAACATATCGATTCCTTCTTTCTCAATGTTGATTTGCCAAACTGTCCTGCCACCTTAGTGAGCGTTCTTCAATCATTTTTAGGAACCAGTCGGTTAGTTTACCTAGAATAGCGAAAAGAAGAATACTGCCGATTATCGTATCTGGAGAATACGTATTCTGGCCGACAATCAACAGGTAACCCAGCCCTTTGCTTGCCCCCATAATTTCTGCCGCCACAACAAACATCCATCCAAGGCCAAGACCGCTGCGGATTCCTGTCAAAAATGATGGAAGCGAGGCAGGAAGAATAATTCTGCGGACAATTTGAAACGATGTAAAACCATATATTTTACCGACTTCAATCAGCTTACGATCTACACCCCGTATCCCGGCCACCATGTTCAGATAGACTGGAAAAAACACCCCAACCGCGATGAGCGTCACCTTCGAGGTTTCACCAATGCCCATCCAGAGAATAAACAACGGTACCCAAGCAAGCGATGGAATCGATCGAAGCGCTTGAATAATGGGATCCACAAGTTCTTCAAAAATTTTCAGATAACCCACCAATGAACCAACGATTATGGCAGCCAGTGTTCCAATAAAAAATCCTGCAAACACTCTTGTTAAGGTCGAACCAAGATGTCCCCAAAGGGTTCCTTCCAACACCATTTGATATAGGCTGGCAATAATTACAGATGGTGCAGGCAGCAAATGGGCTTCAATAAGCCCCATTTTGCTTGCTGCTTCCCATAACACGACTAATGTCACTGGCAGGATGCTGCCCAGCAGAAGCCTACGATTACTCTGCGGCTTTTTACTTGTCATTGTCATTTTGTTTATTTGACCCAATTTAAGCGCACGATTACTTTGCTCTAACATCCTATTCCCCTCTCTTCTCCATTACTTGGTGACTTTCTCCGCGTATGTCGGGTTAAGTAACTTTTCTGTCAGCTCATTAACGTCGGTCGAGTCTTTTAATAAACCAGCTTCTTTGAGTACCTCTCCTGAACCAGTAATAATGGCTTTTTGTTCATCACCGGGAATCGGTTTAGAAAAATCCGTACGTTCCAATTGTTTTTTTGCAACCTCAAGTGAAATGCTTGCTTCTTTCGCAAGAATTTCTGCGGTTTCTTCTGGATGGTCGATTGTCCACTGCCGAGCTTCCTCATATGCTTCAAGAACTTTTTCCACATATTTTGGATACTTCTTAGCAAAGTCCTCACGAACATCCAACGTACTAAAACTATTAAAGTCAGGATTTCGGTAAAAGATTTGAATATCTGATTCCAATTCTACCTTAGCCATATGTGGATCAAGACCCGCCCAAGCATCTACATCACCTGATTGAACAGCTGCAGCTCCGTCACTGTGCTGTAGGTTTACAATTTCAACATCTTTCTCTGTTAATCCAGCTTCCTTTAACGCACGTAAGAGAAAAATATAGGGATCGGTACCCAGCGTTGCCGCTACTTTTTTCCCCTTTAAATCAGCTACTGATTGAATACTTCCTTTTTTGGCTAAAAGCGCCGTCCATTCCGGCTTTGAGGAAATATAGACGGTTTGGATAGGTGTGCCCTTTTCTTTGGCAAGCAAGGCTGCCGCACCTGCAGCTGAACCGAAATCAACACTATCTGAACTAAGAAATTCTAACGCTTTATTAGAACCTTGGCTGAGGACGAATTCGACATCAATACCCTCTTCTTTGAATTTCTTTTCAGCCAGCCCCTGATCTTTTAATACCAAGCTAACCGGTGAATAATACGCATAATCAAGAATAATTTTCTTTGGTTTTCCGTCCTTACCAGTCCCGCTGGCATCGTTCGAGCATCCTGAAAGTACTAATCCTACTAATGCCAATAATATAGCCCATTTCTTCATTTCCCTACCTCCGTTTTCTCTAGAATACCGATTTGCTTACTTGGTTTAATAAGCGCAAAAAACCCTCTTCAAAAAACAAGAAGAGGGTTTTTAAAAAAATCCTCCCTCATCTTTCAGATCAGTTGATCTGCAGGATTTAGCACCTTTTCAAGCATTTGCTTGATGGTTGCCGGGCTTCACAGGGCCTATTCCCTCCGCCGCTCTCGATAAGAGTGTCATTACTATTTAATTAAGGTATTTATCTGTTTGAAGTATATAGCACATAAATTTCAATGTCAATAATATTCTGAATATTTTATTTTATATTTCGATTCACTTTTCTTTTTTAGCGGCCTCTCTGACATTATGTAAATGTGTATCCTTCATTCCTTCAAAAAATTCATACTGTTCCCTAAGTGCGTCTTCACAATCTTCGCTTTGTTTTAGGGATTGTAAATAATGAATCGACTGATTTACACGCTGTTGTATGTCTTCCATTGAATTCGTTACACTCCCATGTCCCGGAATTAAAAGCTCTATGTTTCCTGAATCAATGATTTTCTTTATTTTGTTAATCGTTTTCTGATAGCTTTCATAATTGTCAAAAATAAAAGGAAACTCTACATCTGACAAGTGGTCTCCAGCCACAAGTATTCCCCCAGGTTCAATGACCGTAACGAGTCCATCATTGGTATGGCCAGGAGCAAGGTAAAATGTAAGCATACGATTACCTATCTTCATTGTTTCGCCGTCATTGGCAACGGCACACTCCACCTCCGGATACAAAATTGGATAAGAGCGTTTCAAATAGTATTTCTTATCAAAGTCATGGATTTGTTTGAGTGGAAAGTCCTTTGCAGGATGATTGGTAAAGGCTGCTGAAGCGATTACTACTGCATCCGGGAATGCTCCGTAACCAATAATATGGTCAAAATCACTATGGGTAAACAGCAGATACAGAGGCCTTCCTCTTCGAATTGCAGCTACATAAGATTGGATTTCACATACTTCTTCCGGCAGCCAGCCCGGGTCGATTAGCAGCAAAGACGTCTCTGCATCTATCATCGTTGAAGTGGTTTGGTACAGCGAACTTTGAAAAACGACAACGGTCTCATTCTGAAAAACAATCATGTGTTTCCCCCTTTTCCTACTATTATATCAAAGAAGAAGCAGCTTAAAAGAATACTGAAACGGCTGTTAACCTTCATAATTCCCCACCCCTCTCCAATATAAATCAGCTTAACCACCCTTTCTGGACGATCGAGCAAGATAGATGAAGTGGGGCGAATTTACTTGAATTTAAATTTAGGATTATAAATGAATCCTAAAAAGACCGCCATTGGCGGTCTTCTGAGCTACTAACACCTACGTTAGTTCATGAAAACAATATCTAATTTTCCAGTTACTTTACCAGAAGCGTATCCATCTTTCACGTCGACATAAAATTTACCTATTTTCATGCCTTTGAATAACGCCTTTCCACCAGCTAAGCTATGATAGCCTGTAGCCTTTCCAGTACTAGCATTGACGAGACGAACCTGTATTTTACTATAATCAGTTAATTTCTTACTTCCAGTAGAGGTCTTAAAATAGATTGGGGAAACTAGTTCGATTTGTATGTCACTACCTTTGTTAGGATTACCAATTTCACCATCATATTTTCCATCTTCAGTTTGAAAGGAATACCGTGGAACACTTGCTTGAGCTGAAGAATTATCTAATGCCAATCCACCTGCCAGAACGAACACTACAGTACTTAAAATTAAAAATATACGTTTCATTGTATCACCTCCTTTACCTCACTATAGCTTCTTTGAATTCAAACATCTTTTGGTAGCGTTATCACCATCGTTATAACAGTTTTAACCACTACGATTGTTGGACTATCTGTCCGTCTTAATTTGGTATACCAAAAGAATACGATATTGATGTGTCCAACATGTGTACATATAAAATAATCCTGATAAAAAAGAGCACAAAGAAAAAAGAGGCTGCAAATACACGCTCCTCTTCATGGGTAATCTTAGTGTTTTTTTTGCTCTAACCAGCTCCTCCAAGTAAGTTATAAACGTTCACCCATTTTCGCACCATAGAACGATCAATGGTCTATTTTTCAGGCAAATTCCTGTAACCGCAACTTCTTGCAAGTAGCCATTGATCACTGCTCAAATTCACATCTTATTTGACCATTAAAATCCCCCCGAAAGTTATTGTCTAACTTTCGGGGGTCACATCAACTGGGCAGCCTTTTTCATGTTTTTATTAACATAACCCCTGATCTCGGAAGCTGGCCTCGAGCTGGGTTTTTATTTTTATAGAAGAGTAGTGGGTGGTTCGTATTTTTAAATTCATTATGGGGTGTTTTTAGTACAATCTGATATATTATTATTATGTTAACGGTAGTTTATAACTGGTGATTGTATTAAAGAAAAAAGAGGATTGTATAAGATTTCAAGCGAGAGAAAAATTTAATTGAATAATTTTGAAAACCATTGTACTTTTATTTTTGTAATTATTAGTGGGATTTTCTTAACAATAGGTGCTGAAAAGAAAAGTAATTTATATTACTCTCTTAGCATCGGAGTAATTGGGTTATATCTGATATTTATCGTCTATTTAGTAGGTGAAAATGGTATAACTCTTTCGTTTGTCATTCAACATATGTCAGCACTTCTAGTATTGGACTGTGGCTATTTATATGAAGATAAAGAAAAAAGTAAAAGAAATAAAATTTTATCTAAACTAACGACAGGATTTATAATCTTATTTATGTTATCAATGTTTACAAGAAGTTGAAAAAGGAAATTTTTTTGCGTTATTTGAATGGAAGATACCTTAATGCACTATTTTTTACCTGAATTTGAATGTATGATTTGTGTAAGAATCATACATTCAAAAGAACGTCAATTGGTGGCCATTTAAATGTAATTTTACAATCGTTTTGTTATGATAGCTCCAAATCCAATCATCATATATATTCCCATCATACATATGATCAACATACCAGTTTCAATAAAATGAACACCCATTGAATATAAAGTTAGTAAAGCAACTCCACTACCACAAAGAATAACATATAGTACTATCATAAAATATCGTTGCATAAGCATTACTTTTCGTTCATCAACTTCTGGAACATTTCCATTTCTTTTTTTGTTCAATTTAGAAAAAAACAACCAGATGACAAATCCTAAGATTGCTCCACCTACCATAGGAATAGCTATATCATATCTGTACTCACTAGTGGCGTTACCCTCAATATATATACCTAAGAAAACTCCTAATATTATAGATACAATAACAACAGCCCAAATAATTTGTTGTAATTTTTTCATTTTCATAGTTATTCCCCCTTCGATTTCTCTAAATAAAATAATTCCTCAATTGGTACATCAAAATACTGTATTAATTTTAGAGCCAATTCCAAACTGGGATTATACTTGTTCTTTTCAATTGCATTTACAGTTTGACGTGTAATTTGTAAATCCTCTGCCAGTTTGACCTGTGTTATACCTCTTTTTTTTCTAATTTCCTTAATGTGATTTATCACTTTCATTTTAAATCCTCCAATTCAAGCGTAAAGATATCTTTACACTTTTATTGTAAAAAAAATACAATTTAATGTAAAGGTATATTTACATTAAATTGTATTTTTTTACTTGATATAAATGTATGATTATAGTGATTATCATCCATTCAAACCCTTGATTTCATTGACTTTCTTCCCTTTCTCTCTTTAACCTAAAAAAAAGAAAAAATCGTACATTCAAATCGTTGAACGCCAAGGGTTTCAAGACCCGGTTTTTGAATGTCGAACAAAAGGTCAAGTAAATATGGATTTACCAAAAAATGAACCGGCAAGAAGATTGAACTACTAGATAAGTTTTAAAAAGAATAATTGTAGTTTTTTCACATGAACAACGTTACTATTAATTAGTAAATATTAGGAGGACGTTATTAATTAAATAATAAAAAAAGATGATCCATTATTATTTTATAACGGGTCATCTTTTTTATATTAATCCCATCATTTTTCTTTATGCTTTAATTTAAATTCTTCCTTTTTTACATCCCATTCTACAGTAAACATAATATTTTCATCAGGATTTGTATAGCATTCACATTCCCCTCCACCAGCTTCCCAAACACCATCTATCAGTTCTACATGCGCATCGATAGTACCTAATTTATAGTATATTTTTTCTGGATTAGGGTCTTTACCAATATATTTAATAACTTGCGATGTACTTTCTAATTTATCAACCGACCGATCAAACGTTATTTGAACATCCCAATTTTTATTTTTACCTTCAAATACCAAATACACTTCTTCATCCTTTTTTGTGTTCCCATTCCCATTTTCATTAACACCTTTTGAACAAGCAATTAATAATACCGATATTATGCAGAAAATAAAAAACAATTTTTTCATATTAGTTCAACACCTTCCAATCGTTTATATAAAAATATACTTTATTATCCAATTTATTAATAGGAATATTCTTGATCGAGAAAATATGAAAGCAGAAAAAGATGTGCAGCCGATCCGGAATCGAAGACATTTGGGTACTGGTTTTACAAGGCCATGAAGAATATTGCGATGTTGCAACGGATCCTGCATCATGCCCATCCTTCTGTGACCCTGCGTTATATCGGCATTACCGAAGAAGAAACAAATAACGTATTGAAATCATTTAGTGTCTTTCAAGGAGCTAAAGGTTCGGGGATTTAGCCGATAAACTTCCCCTTATCGAGCTAAGGTAAAAAGTAAGTAAGCGATAATATAATAGCCTAAAAATCGTTCTTTTCCTTTAAACTTTTTTTCAATTAAAAGATATAGAATAAGAGCAACGAAAAGCGAAGTAATCAAATCTAAAATACAACCGAATCTCCTCCCAGTCTCTACACTTAACCATATATTCAATTTTTCTTGAAACTCTTCCTCTATTGGATGGCCATTTATGTAAACTAGGTTTCTAATAAAACTATGAATATTTTATACAAACCTAGTTTAAATAAACCCCTATTATAGGTACTGATAAGGGGATCGGTTGGAAATTCCTTTTAGCGCCGGATTGTGGAATATGATAATTGATTTATTGCACCTATACGTTGATGTATTTTAATTCAAAAATCCCCATTTTTAATAGCCTTCTTCCTCATGCTTATTTTAATCAATAAAGGTTATTAGAACGATGACAGTTCTATATTAGTTCGTTATTAAAAATTCACTAGATACATCGTGTTGACAATAGTCTAATTAGACTCTATAATATCGAAGTCTAATTAGACTATTGTGTAAAGGAATGAAAAGTAAATGATAAAATCTTTTTTAATGTTAGGGCAATCAAATATGGCAGGTCGTGGATTCTTGCATGAGGTAGAACCTATCTATAATGAAAAAATAAAAATGCTTCGCAACGGTCAGTGGCAAATGTTGACAGAGCCGATTAATTATGACCGCCCAGTTGCTGGTGTAAGTCTAGCAGCATCTTTTGCAGAGGCATGGTCGAAAGCCCACCCGGATGAAGAAATTGGTTTGATTCCTTGTGCGGAAGGTGGCAGTTCCTTGAACGATTGGCATCCGCAGGGTACTCTTTTTCAACATGCTTTGTCTGAAGCAAGGTTTGCTCTTGAAACTAGTGAAATTTGTGGCATACTTTGGCATCAAGGTGAAAGTGATAGCAATAATTCTCTACATGAAACGTATTATGAAAAGTTATCTCTTATCATTGAGACGTTACGAAAAGAATTAAACCTTCAAAATATCCCATTAATCATTGGTGAGCTTGGGGATTTTCTTGGAAAAACTGGTTTTGGAAAGTACTCAACAGAATTCCAAGAAATCAACGAACTATTACGTCGATTCGCTCATGAGCAGCAAAACTGTTATTTTATATCAGCAGCAGGTTTAACGGCCAATCCGGATGGTATTCATTTTAACGCCATTTCCCAACGGAAATTCGGTTATCGCTACTTTGAAGCATTTTCGAAAAAGTGTCATATCTTAGAGCCTCTTACGGATGAAGATCAATCACTAAAAATAAACAATATCTATTCGAAAACTGAACTAATTTATATTCACAGTATGAATTTGGCTCTTGGTAAAATCACATACGCTGAATTTGAAGCACAAATGGCAAAGTTGATGCAGCCTTGATTCCTTTACTTATCCTTGGCTTACTTATTCAAAACCCTGGCGCTCATGGATACGAACTATTAAGTTTAATGGAAAAACGACATTATAAATATATCGTAAATTTCACTAAAGGATCATTTTATTACAATTTGCAACAACTTGAAGAAAAAGGCTTGATTGAACAAACGTATCAAACCCGTCCAAACAATGGTCGTGAAATTCACACTTTTAAAATCACGTCTTTAGGAATGGAAGAATTCGATAAATTAATGGCCAAATATGGGGCTAAATCGGAATATGTAAACTTACAATTCTATGGCGCATTACTCTTTGCAGACGAATTCGATAAAAATAAATTATTAGAATTAATCCAATCACAAATTGATCAAACTAAAGCTAGAATTGCTCTTCTCGATGAATACCTAGCTAACACTAAAGAATTACCTGGTAAAGTTGATTATTTTCGTCGCATGAACGAAAATTCTCGTTCTCACCATTTAGTGAACTTAAAATGGTTTAAAGAATTGAAAGCAGACATAGAAGAAACTACTGTGTAAATAAAAATAAAAATCCCGTATCAATTGTAGTAAAATTGATACGGGATTTTTAATAGATCTTTTGTAGTACACCCACATATTGGGGTTATATTTTGGCTAACTACTTCTGCAATAACATCCTGGTAGGGTAACGATTTCATTCTGAAAGACGATCATTGACATCACCATTTTTATATCAAAAAAACCCGCTTAAACGATTCGTTCAAACGGGTGTTAGCTCATGAAAAATGGGATTGAAACCAGTCTGCTGCTGCATCGACTTCATTTCGTGTTAACTGATGACCATGCTGTTCCCACTTCACTTGAACAACTGAACCAGCTGCCTGAAGAAGATTCGCAAGCTCTTCCGTTTCCTTGGGTGCACAGATCGGATCATTGTTTCCTGCACCAATGAACACTGGGGTATTCGAAAGATCAGGAATCGCGACACCCCGTCTAGGTACCATCGGATGGTGTAAAATTGCTCCTTTTAAGGAGTCTTGATAATGAAACAAGAGACTAGCAGCTATATTTGCTCCATTTGAATAGCCGAGTGCAACCACATTTTTGCGATCAAATTGGTACTTTTCTGCAGCCGTATCGATAAAATCATTTAGTTCCTTTGTACGAAAGAGAAGATCTTCTTCATCAAATATCCCCTCAGCAAGCCTGCGGAAAAAGCGCGGCATTCCGTTTTCAAGTACGTTTCCACGGACACTTAGAACAGCAGATTGTGACGATACAATCTCCGCTAATCCAAGCAAATCCTCCTCTGTTCCTCCCGTTCCATGTAAAAGTAAAAGGACGGGTGCTTCTTTATTTCCTTCTTGGAAAATATGTTTCATAATTATTGGTCCTCCTTAAGTATTCTTGGTACAGCCGGCAGTAAAGTAGTTTCTAATTGAACCCGTCTTTCTTCTAACCAAGGTGGAAGCATCAACTTTGTGCCCATTGTTTCCAGTGATTCATCATGAGAAAATCCTGGAGGATCCGTTGCGACCTCATACAAGATTCCTCCCTCTTCTCTAAAATAAATGGCATCAAAATACTGACGGTCGGTAAATGGAGTAACATTGTAACCAAAGTTCGATATATGCTCACGCCATTCTTTATGGTCATCTGCATCCTTTGCGCGCCATGCAATATGGTGAACTGTACCTACCCCCAACGATCCCTTCCGTACTACCGTTTTCTTAACATCTATAATATTTCCAATATCTGCAGAAGATTGAAAACGAACGAAATCTCCTTCTTCACCGACTCTTACAAGTCCAAACACATTTGATAGGCTTTCCATTGTCTGATCCGGGGTAGACGACAACAAAACAGCTCCGCCAAAGCCTTTAACTGCTTTGTCAGCTGGTACGCCTCCAAACGTCCACTGACTGTTCTTTCCGCTCCTCCGAGCAACTATCTCTAAATGTAAACCATGGGGATCGAGAAAATCTAAATACTCTTCTCCAAAACGAGTTGTTTTTTCAACATTTATGTTGAACGTTTCTAGACGTTTTTCCCAAAAAGAAAGCGAACCCTCTGGAACAACATATACCGTAATCCCCACTTGTCCAGATCCAATTCTGCCCTGGTGTGCGTTCGGCCAAGGGAAAAAGGTTATGATGGAACCTGGTGAACCGACTTCATCTCCAAAGTATAAATGATAAGTGCCTGGATCATCAAAGTTGACCGTTTTCTTTACCATACGCATACCTAGTACACCTGCATAAAAATCTACATTTTCCTGCGGATTTCCAACAATGGCGGACATATGATGAATACCTGTCGTTTTTTTCACCGTACTTCCCCTCTTTTCACTATTATCTTGAATTAAAGATATATTAATTCAGAGTACATGTCAATTCCTTTCTAAAATTCCGGGACATGGACATACTAGTTTGGACAGATAATTTATAAAAAGGGGTAATCAAATGACTAACGATTTCTATTCTGCAATCCGTCAACGTCGTTCTTATTATGCGATTGATAACACACCAATTGTATCGGATGAAAAAATCAAGGAAATTGTGGATTTTGCTGTAAAATATACACCGTCTGCTTTTAATTCACAAAGCGCTAGGGTCATTGTCCTTACTGGAAGAAGCCACGAAAATCTATGGCAGATCACAAAAGAAACATTACAGAAGGTTGTTCCACCAGAGTCCTTTTCCTCGACTGAAGAAAAGCTGACATCGTTCAGAAACGGGTATGGAACCATCCTCTTCTTTGAGGATCAAGCGGTCATTCAAGGACTTCAAAAAAAGTTCGAGCTTTATAAAGAGAATTTTCCCATATGGTCCGAGCAATCGTCCGGTATGCTTCAGTTTATCATTTGGACAGGACTAGAATTAGAAGGCTTTGGCGCAAGTCTTCAGCATTATAACCCTTTAATTGATGATGAAGTAAAAAAAGAATTCGATGTACCTGACACATGGTTACTCAGAGCGCAAATGCCTTTTGGAAAACCGCTACAGGAACCCGGAGAAAAAGAATACCCTCCTCTAGAAGAACATATTTTCTATTATCAATAAAAACAAAGCGTGCAGTCCATCTGCACGCTTTTCTTGTTGCAATGTTCTGTTCTGTGCAGAATTAGGCGATTTGTGTGCAAAACCTTGTTTTGCTAGTAAGCATAAATACTTACTTTTTCAAATTTCTCCTATAAACTAATAGAAAACAAATAACTTGGAGGTAGCTAAATGTCAGAACATCACTTTTTTTTGAAAGCAGACTGGCCCGGTGGAAGAAATGACGTGGGGTCCATTGAAAGCGGGAACTTAAAAACGGAGATCAGCATCCCTCAGGAAATGGATGGACCTGGTGTAGGGACAAACCCTGACGAAATGCTGCTGGGTGCAGCTGCCACTTGTTACATCATTACCCTTGCTGCTATGCTGGAGCGAAGCAGACTGACTACAACAAGTCTTTCCATGCAGTCCGAAGCAATTGTTGAAGTGAAAAATGGAGTATTTACATACAAAAAGATCATCCACCGACCTCATATTATTCTGCCAGACTCAAGCTCTGAAAAGGACTTGGAACGTACCTTAAAGTTTGCTCAAAAAGCAGAATCATCTTGTATGATATCTCGTGCGATAAAAGGCAATGTTGACATTGAACTCGATGCCCGCGTGACTTTTGAATAACAAAAAGGCCTGACATGATGTGACCCCTAAAAGTTAGAGTTTATATTATGCAGCCAATTGGTTGGTGTGAAGACGGTATTGTACCGGGCTCATACCAGCCAATTTCTGTTTGATGCGTTGATTATTATAATAATGAATGTAGGACTCAATATCCCGTTTCAGTTCCTCGTACGTGCGAAGTGGTTCACCATAATACATCTCTTGCTTTAATAATCCGAAGAAGTTCTCCATAGGCGAGTTATCTAAGCAGTTTCCCTTTCGGGACATGCTTTGGAACACGTTATGTTTTTTCAATGTATGGACCCATTTTCTATGCTGATAATGCCAGCCTTGATCTGAATGGATGGTCGTTCGGTATCTTGCCTCTTTTACTACTCGAAGAGTTTCCTTCAAAGGCTCTATTACAAAGTCCAGTGTCGGATGCATACTCATCCCATATGAAAGAATTTCACCATTATACATATCCAAAATCGGACTGAGGTAGAGTTTACCTCCATCCGCACACTTGAATTCTGTGATGTCGGTGGTGAGTTTTTGATAGGGAATAGGGGTCTTAAACCGGCGATGGATTCTGTTCTTCGCTATCGTGCCAATTGTTCCTTTGTACGAACTAAATCGACGTGATTTACGGATGAACTTATCCCCCTTCAACCCAAGCTTTCTCATGATGCGTTGTACTTTCTTATGATTCACTAGGAGCCCCTGGTTCTTTAAGGCTAAACGAATTCTGCGATACCCATAGTTGCCATTATGCTCATCAAAAATAGCTTGAATGATTTCTTCTATTTCTTGATGAGGGTTTTCTTGCTTCATTTTTTTCACATGGTAATGATAAGAAGATTCGGGAATACCTATGAACGGAAGTACATCCTTCAGTCGGAATTCTTCTTTGAGTTCGTATGATAGCGCTGCTTGTGCTTTTCGAGATAACCGTCCGGATCCATCTGAAAAGCGCGCAACTTTTTTAGGTACGCAACCTCCAAACGGAGAAGTTCATTTTCTCGTTCGAGTTTCTGTTCAACGGTCATCTCTTTTACAGGCTGTTTTCTTCTTTGACTGTTCTTCGCTTTGTCTGACATGGCTGGTCGTCCTCTCGGTTTGTCCAGGCTATCAGCACCACCCTCAAGAAGTTTTTTATTCCACGAAGCAATCATCGGTGGATTCGTTAACCCGAATTGAAGAGCTGTTTCAGTTATGGATGCGCCTGTCCTTTTCATAAAGCTTAGTACATCGAGCTTGAATTGAACAGGATAAATTTTATTGTTTTTTTTCCTAGAAAGTCCAACTACACCATGTTTCTTGTATACACATACCCAATTTTTAAGTTGCGTTGGAGATTTGATTTCGTATTTACGCACGATTCGTTCGTAGCTTAGGGGACCATTCAGATACTCTGTCACAACCATCAACTTAAACTCATCACTATATTTAGACATACTAAAACACCCCAAAGGTTAGATTTTGACTCTAACTTTTGGGGTGCACTTCAACAGCTAATAAACTGTCAGGCCTTTTTTGTCATTCAATATTGAAGCTTGTGATCAATCTCTTGACACACTTGGTCAGCAGTCATTCCATCGGCATCAATAAAACTAGCCTTAGTAGATGTGTCTTGGATTCCCATCACATTCGAATCAAGTCCTGTTACTACACAAAGATCACAGTTTTGCGAATCAACTTCATTTTTCAATTCGACCACTTCATACCCTTTATCTCGAAGTGCCTGTTGAATATTACTCAATGATGGATCAACGGCGATTTTAGCCAAAATAAACACCTCCTCCTGGTAATGTGTCCAATCAAAAGGAAGTTATGTATCATTCGAAACGCTGTATAGTTTTATCTTTCATCGCAGACCCTATGAATGGAGGTGAAAGCCATGAACAACAAAACAAAAAAAGATCCATCTAGAAGTGAGCTTGGATCATCTCAAGTAAAAGGACAGGGAACAACGAACACAGAAACAGGAAATGTTGAAGCTTCTTCATCAAGGAAAAAGCAAAAAAGAAGTTAAATAGCAAAACAAGGCTGTTGAGCACCCTCGGCAGCCTTGTTTCTCGAATATAAAAAAAGATTGCTTACCACCGAAAAACGGTCGAAAGCAATCTTTCCGCTTAAAAGTATTTCTTTTTCCAAAAAAAGAAAGCTGTAGCTGACGCCAGTCCTGCAGCAATTGTTAAGGTTATTGCGAAGGCATGAGGATTATGTGAAAAGGGTAAATTCACATTCATTCCGAAGAAGCTTGCTACCATCGTCGGCAGGGTTAAAATAATCGTGACGGAGGTGAGAAACTTCATCGCAATGTTGACATTGTTCGAGATGATGGAAGCAAATGCATCCATCATTCCGCTTAAAATCGAACTATATGTTTCACTCATCTCAATTGCCTGGTTAGTCTCAATAATAACATCTTCAAGTAAATCCTTATCTTCCTCATACATCTTCAAATAGTTAAAGCGAAGAATTTTATCCAACACGACTTTATTTGATTTAAGCGAGGTTGTGAAGTAAACCAAGCTTTTTTCTAAGCCTAAGAACGTATAAAGTTCCTTATTTTTCATTGATTGATGCAGCTTACGTTCAGTATCATTTGTAATTTTATTCACTTGCTTTAAATAACGTAAATAGAATGAGGCAATTTCCGAGAGGATTTGCAATGCAAACCGCGTTTTTTTATTCGTATAAAAACTTTTAATTTTATTATTTTTAAAATTAGTCAAAATGGGACTATCCTTCAAGGAAACGGTTAGAAAATAATCTTCTGTAAAAATAAGTCCAATGGGAATTGTCTCGTATACGGGCGTACCTGTTTCATCATGAGTCAGATAAGGATAATCGACGATAATGAGTACTTCCTTCTCTTCACGTTCGATCCGAGGCCGTTCTTCATCATCTAAAGGGTCTTTAATAAAATTCTCAGGCAGATCCAACGTTTTTACGATTTGTTGTATTTCATCTTCGGTTGGCGCTGTCAGGTTAATCCAGCAGCCTTTTTCAATCTTAGTCAATTGCTCTATCTGTCTAGGTTCTGATGTTTTGTAAATTTCAATCATGCTTTAACCTCCTCTATTTTAGAGAAAGCCATACGATCTGCTATAGAATCGATACTAAACCGTTATCGTATATTCGATAATCACGATTGCATGAGCTTCCCCGTGCTCACTGGGTTCAGGATCGTAGGAACTACTATTCATGCGTATCAACTCTCTTTCATTTTAAATCAGTGATTACTCTCTATCTTAATCATAAATAAGCGAATGCACAATAACGATTCTTTTCCAGTAAAAAGCTCCCAGCATCATGACTGAGAGCTTTCATCTTAATCTTCTACCCCATTTGCCCGTAACCAAGTTCGCGCCATTAACAAATTCCCCGTTGAATTCATATGAACACCATCTGTGGTCAGCTTATAGTCGGGATGTTGTTTTAATACTTCTTTAAAACTCTGATGTTCTGGTACAAGCACACCGTTAAACATCACCGCTAGCCTGCGTACAATATCCACGTAAGGCTGCAGTTTACGATTACCTTCTGATTCCATGTTTTCTTCAATAATGGTTGGTTCCATAATAATAATTCGAGCATTCGTGTTGACCTTCACAAGAGATAATAGCTTTTGATAAATTTGTTCAAATTCACCTGGGTAAACCTGATTCATATCCGGGTTATCTAATTGTCTCCATACATCATTAATACCGATTGAAATCGACACGTAATCTGGATTAAGCGAAAGAACATCTTTTTCCCATCGATCAGCTAAATCCGTAATTCGATTTCCACTTATTCCTTTGTTTATGATGTCAGGAATTCCTTCCGGCTGTCTCAAACGTAAGTGATCCCGTATGATTCGTACATATCCGTCCCCTATCTTTTCAGAATCGGTATTTCTTCCACAATCGGTTATACTATCTCCAATAAAAATCAGTCTCTCACCCGACTTCATCATGATCCTCCTTCTATGTACCTGGTCATTATTTCAAAAAAAATCGAATGGACTCAACCATCCAAACGATTTTTTCCTCTATTTTAATATTTTAAGAATGGACTTTATCATTATAATAATTGACGCTAAACATCGCACCTTCGTCAACCATCTGATTATCACCGAAATCATATGGATCGGGATGACCGGCTTTTTCAATATCTTCATACAATACTTCAGGACGGTGTCGATACCAGAATTTCAATGCTTTATGTTTGACATCCTTATAAGAACAGATCACTTTTTCACGATTGGACTTTGTTGATAAAAACGAAACCCCAGCTACTCCAAATCCAATTAGAAGATATGGACCAACACTTTTTACTATCGCCATCATGATCATCCTCCTTGTCAGTTACTAGTATATACCCGGTGCGGAAATTAATAAACAAAAATTGGGAATATTCACAAAAAATATCTATTCCAGAACAGGTAATCGTGCTAACCGCTCTGAATGTTCAAAAAATGAAAGGAATCAGCTGTGAGGTTTGTTACTTTTAAGCTAAACATTTATACTATAAGATATGAGGTGATTATATGAATAAATGTTCTTCTACTTTATGTCCTCGCTTCGAAAAAGGAATGCAAATTCTAAGTAAGCGCTGGGCTGGTTTAATTATTCATCAACTGCTAAATGGTCCACAGCGGTTTTGTCATATAGAAGCAGCATTTCCAATCAGCGGCCGAATTCTTTCCGAACGGTTAAAGGATCTTGAACGAGAAAATATAGTCAAACGAGACGTATATCCTGAAACACCGGTACGAATAGAATATACATTGACTGAAAAAGGAATGGCATTGGGTCCAGTTATTGAGGAAATTCAACGTTGGTCTGAGGAATGGGTAACACCAGAATCAATGACAGAAGAAGTAAAGCAAGAAGAAAATGAAACAGCGAAAAAGGGCCTTTAATAGGTCCTTTTTTTTTTAGGATTACGTAAAAATTAACACAAGATTGTTATGGTTATACTACTGGAGGTGAATGATAACCATACAATCGGGATTTCTGGTATTGCCGGATTTATCGTGTTCCTATAACCACTTTAATTGTCCTAATTCATCATAACTTTCTTATGTATGGATTGTCTGTTTAAACAATCAACAGCTGGGTATATTGCTTATCATATAACTATACAAAAAGAAGGTGATTAATTGAAGAAACAAGATTGTCTAATTATTGGCGGCGGGATCGCTGGACTACAGTGTGCGATACAACTAGGCCGTTATAACCACGATGTTGCAGTAATTGATTCCGAACAAGGCCGGTCAACGATTACCTGGGGATTTCATAATGTGCTGGGCTGGCCACAAGGCATCACGGGTCCAGAACTGCGAAAACTTGGACGTGAGCATGCAGAGCAATGCAATGTCACTTTTTTAAAGGACCGTGTGGTCAGCGTTAAAAAAGACTCTGATATTTTTATCGTGAAAACAGCTCAGAACAACACATATGCGGCAAAAACCATTTTCATTGCTACTGGGATTACGGATAACTTACCTAAGATTAACAACCTTATGCCCTGCCTCGGTAAATCGATTTATATTTGTCCCGATTGTGATGGATTTGAAATCACAAATAAGAATACAGCAATCATTGGCGGAGGTAATTCAGGTGCTAATATGGCATTGACCTTAACCTATTGGACACATCTCTTAACCTTTATTAATCATACAAAGGCACCTATCGATGAAAAGTTGATGACAGAGTTGAATAAGCTGAAGATACCCGTCATTAATGAAACTGTAACTGATATTCTGCTCGATGTGGATGGCCAATTAACAGGAATCCAATTAGAATCAGGTAAGATCATTTCTTGTGAACGTGGATTCACCGCGTTCAGCGGGAATAAATTAAATAATGAGTTAACCACACAGCTTGGCGTCAAACATGATCAACGGAATCACGTCCTTGCTGATCCGCGTACGAAAGAAACGAATATAACCGGTGTTTGGGCCGGAGGTGATTTACTTGCTCACTCTGAACAAGTTACCATTTCAATGGGAGATGGATCACAAGCTGCCATATGGATTCATAAACGTTTGATGGGTATGCCTAGACCATCCGAATAAAAAATACCCCCGTCTTGTTGATGACGGGGGTATTTCAATCTAGCCTCTTGTTCGTCCTTTAATTACCTTGTACACAATAAGGATAACAGCAATGATCAATAGTATATTAACAAATCCTGCTGCAATTTTAAATACAAGACCAAGAACCCATAAAAGAATTAATAGTCCAATTATTGTCCAAAACATCTGCAACTTCCTCTCTTTTAAGGATTGTTCAATCATAATTTATGTAAAAAAATAATTACTTATGCTTAAAATACCCTGACAACCTATTTTAAAACACAATAATTTTTTTTAATGTGCTAATTGCCATACTTCCCTAATTTACCAAAAACTTTCTGGATAATTTATCTTGCGACACACATCCTAATTAAGATCAATAGAAGGGAGCATGTATATGAAAAAACTCGTATTTAGTTTACTGGCTTTTACCTTTTTATTAACCGCAGGTTTCAATGTTTCGGCATTAGCAAATGAAACTAAAGCGGCACCGGAACAAGAAAAAACAGTCACATTAACACAGGCACAACAAGCTGAGATTGGGGCTATCCATAAAGAACTTCTTGCTAAGCAAAAACAACTCATACAGAAATATGTTGAGTTTGGCGCTCTATCAAAGGAAAAAGCAGACCAAGTAAATAACCACTTTGAAAAACATTACGAAAGAATGGAACAAAACGGTTTTGAATTTCCACAACACAGACACCAAAAGCACGAGAAGCCAGAATAAAAACGAAAAAGGCTGTCGATAACTTCCTCGACTGCCTTTTTTATCAGTTACTCTGACCCTCATAATCTTCCACGATCATTCCATACACGTATGTATCCGTAAGGTTCTTTCCATCTGCTGATAAATCCTCACTCTTCAAAACTGCCTCTAACTGGAATCCCAGTTTCTCCGGAATCGCTTGGCTTTTTATGTTTGCTGCCTCGCATCTAATTTCTAATCGATTCAATGTCAATTGGTTCATTCCAAGATCTGTTAACCGCTTGATTGCTTCTATCATATACCCATTGCCGCTAAATTTCTTATTAATCCAGTAACCTATGTCCCCCGTCTTTATCTCCCAATCAATATTATGAATACTCGATGTTCCTATGAATTCTTCTGTCTCTTTATGGAAAATGAGAAAACGGAGACTTTCTCGTGCTAAAAACTTTATGTGCGCATTTCTCAGATTGGTCTCTGTTTCTTCGACAGGAGGGATTTCCTGCGCAAAGGGCAGCCATTTGCTTAATTCAGTAATGGATTCCCTAATTGCCTCGTTCACTACCCTTCCGTCACCCGACAAGAAAGGGATCCGAAGAATTAATCTTTCTGTTTCGAGCGATGTAGGAATTTCATTTACTATAGGATTCACTTTCATTTCACATCCATTTAAAGGTATATGCATTCATAGTATTTTACATATAAAAGCTTATTAATTTTATCAAATATTAACAATTACCCTCTTCCTTGTCAATCATTCCCTTTTGCTGGCCCCATCCTTTTAAAAAAACATTCATATGTTTACCAATAATCAAAAAGGGAACATTTTATATAAGTCAATATTATAAAGGAGTTTGATTATGCTTAATCATACAAAACAATACATCAACGGTGAATGGGTAAGCTCTACTGGATCAGACACGATTGAAGTAGTGAACCCAGCAACAGAAGAAGTAATGGGTAAGATTAGCGCAGGAACAGAAGAAGATGTGAATCGGGCTGTCCAGGCAGCAAAAGAGGCGTTTCATTCCTTTTCTCAAATGACTGTTGAAGATCGAATTAAACTTTTAGAGGATATTGCAAAAGAATATGAAAATCGTAAAGATGATTTAATCAAAGTAATGACCGAAGAGTTAGGTGCTCCCATTACAAAATCGGAGGAAATTCATTATCAAATGGGGCTTTCACACTTTAAGCAGGCCGCAGAGCAATTGAAGACGTTCGAATTTTCGGAGGAAAGAGGGAACTCTTATATCCAGAAGGAACCGATTGGAGTTGCAGGGCTGATTACACCGTGGAATTTCCCAACCAATCAGATTTCCACAAAGCTGGCTAGTGCATTGGCAGCCGGAAGCACCTTAGTGGTGAAACCTGCCTCTCAAACACCGTTTGCATCTATAATTCTAGCAGAAATTTTTGATAAGGTTGGTGTTCCTAAAGGTGTCTTTAACCTTGTAAATGGTTCAGGGTCAACCGTTGGGGAAGCAATCAGCAAACATCCTGATATCGCTTTAATCTCCTTTACGGGTTCAGGTCCGGTTGGGAGCAGCTTAATGAAGAATGCAGCTGATGGGATTAAAAATGTCTCATTAGAACTTGGAGGAAAATCACCTTTAGTCATTTTAAAAGATGCAGATGTAAATGTAGCAGCAAAAACCGCTTTAAGTCAGATTGCTACAAATACAGGACAGGTATGTTCCGCAGGAACGCGGGTGATCGTACCAAAAGAAATGCATGATGATTTCATTGAAGCAATGAAGGAATTAGTATCAGAATTTCCGGTTGGCGATCCTCAGGACAAACATACATTTATGGGTCCACAAGTTTCTAAAGATCAGTGGGAAACCGTTCAATCTTATATCAAAAAAGGTCAGGAAGAAGGAGCCACCCTTGCAATCGGCGGTCCGGGCAGACCTGATGGAATTGATAAAGGATTCTATTCTCAAATAACTGTTTTCACAGATGTAAAGAACGATATGACGATTGCTCAGGAAGAAATTTTTGGACCGGTCATGTCAGTCATTACGTATAATGATATTGACGAAGCAATTGACATTGCCAACGATACCATTTTCGGCCTAGCAGCATATATAATCGGAAATGATAAAGAAGAACTGAAGAAAGTCGCATTACAGGTTAAAGCCGGACAAATCACGATTAATAACAGTAAAGTAGATATGTCCGCCCCATTTGGCGGCTTTAAACAATCTGGTATTGGTCGTGAATGGGGAGATTATGGGATTGAAGAATTCCTTGAACCAAAAACGATAATGGGAATGCCCTCTTAATAAGTAAAAACAAGAGGCTGGGACATAACTAGCTTCAATTATCAAAAAAAGTGAAATGGATTAACTCCATTTCACTTTTTTCGGTTTTCCTCTATGAAACCTTACCTACTGACCGCGAATTTCCTTATATTCACGGCCATTAATGCAAATCCCATTTCATTTTCAACCTTTTTCTGTCCGCGGACAGAAAATCGGTTGAAACGCAAATTAGCCTTCAAAAATCCAAAAACTGGTTCCACATCTATTTTCCGTTGACGGTAGATGGAACTTGTTTTTTCTTCTGAAAGCTTCGCTCTTACATATTCTTTTTGCTGTTCCCATTTTTCATTCACCATTAATTTTCGGTTCGTACCTTCCTTTGCTTTGGTGCAAGAGGAACGGAATGGACAGCCTGTGCAGTTTTCACACTCATATAGTTTGAACTCGCGTGTGAATCCTGATTTGTCCGTACGCACGGAATGATTTTTGAAGACCAAACGCTGCTGATTCGGACACGTGTATGTATCGTTTTCTTTATCATACTGCCAGTTGTCTGGATTAAATTCGTTTTGTTTGTATTTTTTCTTCTGCTCTTTCTGGTACATCCCATAGGTAATTAATGCTTCCCTTTTACGATTCGAAAGAATATCATCATAATTCTGTTCGCTTCCATATCCGGCATCTGCGACGATGTGCTTCGGCAACTCGAAATAATTTTGCTCAATTTGATCTAAGAACGGAATGAGGGTGCGAGTATCGGTCGGATTCGAAAATAGGCTATAGGCCAGGGTGTATTGGCCTTCTGTTGCGACTTGAAGATTATAACCAGCTTTCAATTGACCGTTCTTCATATAATCATCTTTCATTCGCATAAAGGTCGCATCGGGGTCTGTTTTTGAATAACTATTCCTGGTGCCAAAGATTTCAAAGTCTCGCTGATAGTTCTGTTTTCTTATAAGTAAATTTAGGACTTGTTTCCGTACTTGTTTTGGAAATTTTCGTTCGCTTCTTAACGTTTTTCGTTCTGCCGCATCTGAAGATGCTTCTATTTCTTTGTCATATTCAGAAATGACATCCTCTACTTTTTGAACCACTTGAGCCAACTCGTCTGAGGACAATTGCTCTACGTTTTCTCGTTCGATTTCGGGAATGATTTCTTTTTCAATGAGCTCATCATATAACTGATTAGATTTTTCGATTAAGCTTTTATGATAGTTTTCAATAGACTTTTTCCACACGAATGTAAATTTGTTCGCATTCGCTTCAATCTTTGTTCCATCAATAAAGATTGCTTCTTGATCAATGAGTTTCTCTTGAACAAGCTGGCAACGGAATTGAACGAAACATTGCCGGATTAATTCCTTTACTTCTGGATGAACACGAAAACGGTTAATGGTGCGATAACTTGGTTCATATCCTTGTGCTAACCACATCATTCGGAGGCTGTCCTGTAAAAGAGCTTCCATTTTCCGCCCTGAAAAAACAGATTGCGTATAGGCACATAAGATAATTTTCAACATCATGCGTGGATGATAGGCAGGACAGCCCTCATTTCGCAGGAAAGGTTCCAACGCTTCATGAGGAATACTTTCAACTAAGTGATGGACGTGGAAGGCAAGATCATTTTTGTGTAATTTCACTTCTAAATCTAAAGGCAAAACTAATTGATTCATGTTATACTCTTTAAACATAAGGACACTTCTTTCTGTTTGAATTTTTGTTGTGGTGACTTAATTTTAGCAGAAAGTGTCCTTATGTTATGAGTAAAAAGACAAAGCCGGTGAAAATTTTACGTATCGTAAAATTTTCACCGGCTTTTTTTCATTTTAGAGCAGGGTTTTGTCCCAGCCTCTTTACTTTTGTGATGGATAGCTGCAAAGTTCAATCAATGTACCGTCAGTTGATGCAGGGTTAACATAAATTAGTTTCCGACCACGTGCGTTTGTACGAAGTGTATCCTCAAGAAAACGCACTCCCTTTTTTCTTGCCTCTAGTATCGCTTCATCCAAATCGTCCACTCGATAAGCAATATGGTGCACCCCTTTTCCACGCTGCTTAATAAACCGAGCCATTGGCGAATTCTTATTCGTAGGTGACAGTAATTCAATTACTTTATCATTCGTTCTGACAACCGCAACATGAACCTCCACCCCAGGTGCATCACTTGTATATCTGTCCTCCACTACTCCATTTAAGACAGTAAGGTAAAATGGAAGCGCGTCATCAATACTTCTTACCGCAATTCCAATATGATCTAAAATATAATCCAATGTAGTTCCTCCTCATGAGTACTTTTTATGTAAAAATGCTAGTAATTCAGGTACTCTTTCTCGAAAAGATAAATAATTATGTTCCGCATCTATAATCGTTTTTAATTTCACATTTGATGTTTTTTCTTTTAAGAGATCATAAATAGCGTTATTCGAAGCTAAAAATTCCTTATTAATGATTTCTTCATCACCAGCTTCTTTCGTTCCACAATCTACGTAGACTCTTTCAATGAATGACAAATCAGAATCTCGGATTAACGTTTCTAGTTCTTCTTGGTTCCGGTAAAAAGCTGAAGAAAAAACAGCAATATTTCTGAATACTTGAGGGTAACGACACATAGCGTAAATCGAAATAAGTCCACCTAAAGATATTCCTGCCAATGCAGTATGTTCTTTTAGTGTACGATATTTATTATCTATGTATGGCTTTAGATGATTCACGATAAAATCTACATATAGTTTTCCCTTTCCACCTTCATAACTATTATGACCTGTTATTTTTTTGCTATATTCCCCAGTTATCCACGGACAATATTCATTGATTCTCTCTTCACTATTTTGGTCTATCCCTACAACGATAACATTCAATTCGTTTTTATCTAGATAATGTTCAAGGTTTAAAGACGTTCCACCTATTGCGTCATGATCCTGAAATACGTTTTGCCCATCATGCATATACAAGACTGGGTAACTCTGTTTTTTGTTCGTATAATTTTTAGGTAGATATATTCTTATCCGTCTTTCTTCTTCAAAAGATGCTATGTATAAAGATATTATTTCTAGCAAACCTATCCCATCTTTCGTGAATAATCATTTGAATTTATGTAATAAACGAGATGATCGGTCCATTCGCCATATTCAAAGATAAACCCTTTTCTTACGCATTCAAACTCCATTCCAACATTCTCAGCTAAATGATAAGAAGGCGTGTTATCAAGGTTTATATGCGCCTCAATTCGGTGGAAAGCCAATTCTTTAAATGCGATTTCAAGTGCTGCTTGTACCGCCTCCTTCCCATAACCATTCCTCCAATACTGATTGTGTATAGTATAACCCATCCTCCCCCATTGAAAGTCATGTCTTGCTAAAGTGGAGAAATCTATTTGGGATGAAGCAACTTACTTAAATAGTATGATAATTATTCAGCTGATACACGCCATAAGACTTATCAGCCAACTAATCAAAAAAATGAATTAATACCATATCAATCAAATTGTTCCTACGAAATTCTCTTCTATCAATCGTATAAAAGATATGCAATGATGAGAGTATCTTTGCTTTTTTTTCATAAAAAGACAGGATATTTATTTCTGTTGTCGAAATATATAGCGTAAGAAATAGAGAGGATGAATTCTAATGACCTTATCTGGTATTCTCGCAGAAGATTTATTTGATTTAAAATCAGTTACCGATCCCCAGCTGTCTCCCGACGGATCGTATGTTGCCTTTGTAGAAACAAGCATTGACAAGGAAGATGAAGAGTACCTATCTAATTTGTTTGTTCATCATTTTCCTACAAACCAAACAACCCAATGGACGTTTGGCAGTCATCGACATTCTTCACCACGTTGGTCTCCCAATGGTGAGAGTCTTGCCTTTCTATCAAACCGTACTGGAAAAAACCAATTATATGTTTTACAACTTGCCGGCGGTGAAGCTAACAAACTGACGGATCTTGAAAATGGGGCTTCCACACCTATATGGTCTCCTGATTCGAAATCGATTCTTTTTTCAACAGCCATTAAATCAGGAAAAACACTCCATGAAAAGATTGAGAAACCTAAAAAGGAGAAAAAGACCGCTAAAATTTATGATCGCATTAAATATAAAGCAGATGGGAAAGGCTATCTGGAAGATACCTTTAGTCAGCTTGTGATAATCGATGCTAAGACGGGTGATACTAAGCAGTTAACCAATGGTGATCAACATTATAATCCAAGTTCTTGGTCTCCAGATGGAAAGCAGATTGCTTACACAGGAAATGATTCCGCGGACCGGGATTATCAATTGAATGATGACGTATTTATTCTTGAAATCGATTCGGATAAAACAGAGAAAATCACGCCTGGGACCGGCTTCTTCAATGATCCCAAATGGTCACCTGATGGTACTTGGATCTCTATTATTGGTCACGAACGTGAGTATCAAGGTGCAACACTTAGTAAAATCTGGTTATACAATACTATTGACCAATCATTCGTTTGTCTAACTTCTGAATGGGATGTTCAAGTTGGCGATGTAAGTGCCGCAGACTTCCATATTGGAACCGTTGATCCTGGTTTACTTTGGACAAATGACAGCCAAGGCTTTTACTTCCTAATCAGTGATCACGGGAATGTCAGCGTTTATTATGGGTCAGTGGATGGAGCGATGTATCCTTCCCTAAATGGACAACAGCATGTGTATGGATTGACAATCAATCCAGAAACTCATGAAGCGGTTCTGGCTATCAGTACACCTGTACAGCCAGGCGATTTGTATACATATAATCTTTCAACTGGCGAACTCGCTCAGTTAACGTTTATCAATGATGAACTTCTTAAAACCCGTAGTCTTTCAGAAGCTGAAGCAATCAGTTTTCCATCAAGTGATGGACGTGAGATTCATGGATGGATAATGAAACCCGTGAACTATGATCCAGAAAAACGGTATCCATTGGTATTAGAAATACATGGCGGCCCTCATGCGATGTACGCGAATACCTATTTCCATGAATTCCAAACACTCACAGCTCAAGGCTATACCATATTGTTTACCAACCCACGGGGAAGCCACGGCTACGGACAGGAGTTTGTTCAAGGTTGTGTAGGCGATTATGGCGGCATGGACTACCAAGATTTAATGGCAGCTGTTGATTATGCAGTAAACAGTTATGATTTTCTTGACGAACAACAATTGGCAGTTACCGGAGGAAGTTACGGCGGATTTATGACTAATTGGATTGTCGGCCATACCAACCGCTTCAAGGCAGCTGTTACACAGCGCTGTATTAGTAACTGGTTAAGTTTTTATGGAGTAAGTGACATTGGCTATTTCTTTACAGAGTGGGAAATGGAAGGGGACATCTTCGAATCTCCGGAAAAATTATGGCATCATTCACCTCTTAAATATGCGGCGAATGTGCAGACTCCACTCTTGCTGTTACACGGAGAATTAGACTTCCGTTGCCCAATTGAACAATCCGAACAATTTTTCACTGCTCTTAAGAGACAGAAAAAAGAGGCCGTTCTCGTATCCTTCCCAGATGAGACTCACGAAGTTTCACGCAGCGGCTCTCCACGACTGCGCCTGCAACATACAGAACAAATCAGAGATTGGTTTAATAAATATCTATAACAAAGAGAAGGCTGTCACATTTGACAGCCTTCTTTGTTTGGCTAATAAAGACTATCTTCCTCTCTTAAAAAGCCTTCCGCACAAGAATGGCCCTCAAGCGCACACAATTTGCCCGATTCCGCACACTAATCCCTTCGAAGCGCACATTAATCTTGCTGTTCCGCACATACCAGCTGCTGAGTACTCCAATCACTCCAGCAGCGCAGGTTCAATGCCCGTTTGTCTTATGAAAACGTGTACCTTGCTTTTAGCTAGCCTTGATTTTTCACTCTTGTTCAGACTTTAGCGACTATTTTTAACAACCCCTGCCATCTGGAAAAAAGTCTTCCGCACAGGAATAGATCTCAAGCGCACACAATTTGCCCGTTTTCGCACACTAATCCGTTCCAAGCGCACAATAATCTAGTTGTTCCGCACATAAACTCTTCTGTTCCGCACATACCAGATCTGCCGGGGCGCTCCAATCACTCCAGCAGCTCAGATTCAATGGCCGTTTGTCTTATCAAAACGTGTATCTTGCCTTTAGCTGGCCTTGTTTTTCCACTTTTGACTTTAGCGACTATTTTTAACAACCCCTGCCATCTAGAAAAAAGTCTTCCGCACAGGAATATACCCAAAGCGCACACAATTTGCTCGTTTCCGCACACTAATCCGTTCCAAGCGCACAATAATCTTGCTGTTCCGCACATAAACTCTACTGTTCCGATTAAGTCCATATAATTGTGTAAAAAAAGAGAGTCATTTTATTCGCTCTTGGAAACAATGTTTTCACCATGAAAACACATTGAAAAGAGGGAATATAATGACTCAGTTACAGTTTAACCTTGATATCGATCTTTTAAAACTTTCCATTATGAATTCTAATCTTGATGCCGTGATTAAATCAGCGGTTGTGTTGATCTTAAATGAGTTTATGGAGAAAGAGAGAGACAACCATCTACAAGTTTCATCTTATGAGCGCTCTACCGAGCGTCAGGATTATCGAAATGGCTATTATGAACGTGATTTTACGATGAGTATTGGCAAGATTAAATTGAAGGTCCCTAGAACACGTAATGGCGACTTTTCCCCTTCTGTATTTGAAAAATATGCTCGGGTCGATCAAGCGCTCGTCCTTTCCATGTTAGAGATGGTAATCAATGGAGTTTCTACACGAAAGGTTACTCATATTGTCGAACAGCTATGCGGTGAAAATGTCTCAAAATCCTTCGTTTCATCGCTGACTGAAAAGCTTGATCCCATTGTTAATGGCTGGGCAGGGAGGCCCCTCAATACCACGTACTACCCCTTTGTTTTCGTAGATGCCATGTATATCAAGGTGCGTGAGCACCATCAAGTTGTCTCAAAAGCCGTATATATTGCGACTGCCCTTACGGAACAGAATAAGCGAGAGATTCTAGGGCTCCATGTAGATCATGTAGAAAGCTTTGAATCTTGGTCACAGTTCTTTAAGCAACTAAAATCCCGCGGTCTTCAATCCCCGAAACTGGTGATTTCTGATGCCCATCAAGGGTTAGTCAAAGCAGTCCAACGGGAATTCATTGGGACCAGCTGGCAACGGTGCAATGTCCATTTTAAACGGAACATTATCGAAAAACTGCCTAAAAAGGGATCATCTGATATTCGCTTGATGATTAAACGGGTATTTGAAGCAGTCACGATAGATGATATTCGTCTATTTAAAACGGAGTTAATAAATAAATTTGGTGAGGAATCAAAATATGAAAAAGCCCTTCAAATTTTGGATGAAGGGTTCGAAGACACCATTCAATACATGAATCACCCTGAAAAAATCAGGCAGCACATTCGTAGTACAAATTCGCTGGAGCGTTTAAATCAAGAAGTACGCAGAAGAGAAAGAGTAATCCGGATCTTTCCTAATACCCAATCTGCTTTCCGATTAGTAGGTGCTCTCTTAATGCAATATCAAGACACAGTTTACGACAAGAAAAAAGCATTGTCGAAGTAGTTATTTTTCAAAACTTCCATCATGAATCATTTCACATTCAAACAGGGCTGTCAAAGTGAAAAGCCTTTGACAGCCCTGCCCGAATGCGAGAGAAAATGGCCATGGAAGTTTCCAAAAAAAAGTGTAAGGTTAGGGTTTTGTGCAACTCTAAAAACAGTTTTTTATCCGTTTGAAAGCGTCCAATTAATCAGAGTGAAAACATTGTTAACGAATTTACACAATAATAAGGACTTGACTACTGTTCCGCACATCACGTCTGCTGGGGCGCTCCAATCACTCCAGCAGCGCAGGTTCAATGCCCGTTTGTCTTATGAAAACGTGTATCTTACCTTTAGCTAGCCTTGACTTTTCACTCTTGTTCAGACTTTAGCGACTCTTTTTAACAACCCCTTCCATCTGGGAGAAGCCCTCCGTACAAGAATGCCCCTCAAGCGCACACTGTTCCGCACATAACAGCTGCTGACTACTCCAATCAATCCAGCAGCACAGGTTCTGAGGCTAACCTTAATCGGCCACTCTGTTTGACTCCCCTAAAAAAAAGACCGCTGCTAAAATAGCAGCGTTCCACAATAATTAGTGTTTATCACTTTTTTTATCCACTTGATCGATCGTGCCTGAATAATATCCGTCCATGACCTGATCATGGGTTTCATCTATTCCTGATGTTACTGAATCGTTTTTGCCCTCGGTTTCTTCATTATAGAAGTATCCTTTTTTTTCTGTTTTTGGTTCGTTATTTTTAGAATTTTTCATTGTGTGTCCTTTCCGTCAACGTATTTTCCGTAATCGGGTTTTGCAATCGAATCAAAATTATCAGATAGGTTCCTAAGTCCCTCTGCTAGTTCATTTCCTTCTACGAAAACACCATGTCCGGTTATCGCAACGGTAGGATGCAGCTGTTCAAGGGTCTGAACAGATTTTTTAGCTGCAGGCCAGTCTGTGGTTAAGTATCGTGGTGGTCCACTGAATTCTTTTTCTTGGGTAATCACTTTGTACAGATCTTCTTGTTTTACGGTTACGAAGGCGTCACCTGCAAGCAACGCTTTATCTGACTTCCGAAACAAAGAGATGTGTCCGGGTGTGTGACCAGGCGTATGCACCCATTCCCAGTCCGGCAGATCCGGTATTGAGCCATCAGCAGGTAATTGATGGACATGATTATCCAAATTGATGCCTTTATTCGGAAACATACCCGACATTTTTGCCACCATCCCGCCTTCCACCGTAGGGTCCGGTTTCGGGTAGTCTTTGATCCCTGTCAGATAAGGCATTTCAAGGGAATGCGCATACACTGGTGATTTCCAATGTTCGACTAACTCAACAATTGCCCCTATATGGTCAAAATGACCGTGTGTTAAAATAATGGCTTTCGGCGCAACATCTGTTCCATACAGAGATTCAGCTTCCTTGATAATCATTTCTGCCGAATTAGGCATACCTGCGTCTACCAATACCCAGTCTTTTGCACCTTTTTTTCCTATAAAGCAAACATTTACGATTTGAATAGGCAGGCAAAACAAATCATCTCTCGCAAATTTACCTTCGCCATTTGTGACGGAAGTTACCGGCAGTACCTTTTTTCCAACACCATTATCATCCATGTTTCTATCCGCCTCCTTAATGTTTCTTTACTTACTAATACCCCGAAATCATTTACTATTCAAAAGAAACAGCCCTTACACATAGCATGGGCTGTTTCCGAATTAATAAACATCTTGACGAGAAAAAACAGTAAAAGAAACAACAAGTGCTGCAACCAGCCAAACAAATAAAACGGATACGGATGAGAACAAAGTCATTCCCTCGATTGGCGGAGCAGCCCCACTTAAATAACTGGTTAATTTAAGATTAACCATAAAGAAATATTTAGCAGATGCCCAAGACGAAACCATATTACTTAAAATCATTCCTGAAATTAAAGCGGCCAGCATGACACCCATTCCTGCTGCAGTACTGCGGATTAATACTGAAAGCATAAAGGACAGCGTTCCAACAACAACCGCCACGAACCACACTAATCCCATTTCCATAAATAAGAATTCCCACTGATTCATCAATTTGACTCCACTTGTATTGAGATTGCTTCCTTCAACAGTAAAACCAGTAATTACAGGAGCTGTCCAGCCATGATAGCCAAAAACCGCGCCTGAAATGACATAAGCTAATGCTGCCGTGACGAGAACAATCAATGAAGTAGAGAGCAACAGCACAACATATTTACTGAGAAGTATTTTCCATCGCTGGACTGGTCTTGTTAGGAGCAGCTTTATCGATCCTAGACTATGCTCAGAAGAAACCAAATCACTGGCAATAATCATAATTAACAGTGGGATAAATAAGTCACTTGAGTTCTCAATAAACATTCGGACAAAGGTAGGTGCACCAGGTTCCGAAGGATTTATATTATTATCAAGATAATATTGTGATTGTTTAATACTAACTTGAAGCTGCTGACGCCATTCATCAGAAATACGGCTAGACCCGAGTCGGTTTTGTGAATCAATAATTTGCTGCTGCAATAATGACTGCCACTCAATCGTACCCATTCGTTCACGTTGTGATTGGGTTTCCTTATATTGTGCATACGTAAACATCGCAACCAATATCGCTACAATAGCCGTGATAATTAACAGACGTTTTCTTGCCAGCAGTTTCAGCATTTCATTTTGAATCAGCTTATTCAATTGAACTACCTCCCACGCCAGTCACTTCAAGGAATAGATCCTCAAGGGCTGGAAGTTTTCTGTTCATTTCAAGAACTGATATCCCTTCATTAATGAGCTGTACATTCCATTTTGGGATTTCCTTTTCCTCAAATGCGGTAACCAAATATCCATCCGTGGTTTCACTGACATCCGTCAATTGTGTTAATACGGCTTTCCCCTGTTCCATCGGATCTACTTTCCAGAGCATTTTTTCTTGACTGCTAAGTAAATTCTTTACAGAATCCACCTGAATAATTTCTCCATTTTTTATGATGGCTACCCGGTCACATAACAGCTGGATTTCGCCTAAAAGGTGACTGGAGACTAGAACACTGAGTCCCTCCTGTTCAGCCAGCTCCCGGATAAATTGACGCATCTCTCTAATTCCTGCTGGGTCTAACCCATTCGTTGGCTCATCTAAAATCAAGACTTTCGGATGATTTAGCATGGCCTGTGCAATCCCCAGTCTTTGACGCATACCAAGTGAATATGTTTTTACTTTCTCATCAATTCTAGCCTCTAATCCAACCATGGCCACTACCTCAGTAATTCTTGTTTCCGGTACATTCGGCAGCATTCTAGCAAAATGAAGCAGATTTTCTTTCCCTGTTAGATAAGGGTATAACTCAGGATTTTCAACGATACAGCCGATATGCTCCATCGCTTTGGTAAAATGCGTGCGAACATTGTAGCCGCAAACGACCATACTTCCTGATGTCGGTTTAATTAATCCGACAAGCATCCGAATGGTCGTCGTTTTACCTGCCCCGTTTGGTCCTAAGAATCCGAATACTTCACCTGCTTGTAATTCAAAACTAATCCCTTTAATGATTTGCCGTTTACCAATTTTTTTTGTTAGATTTTGTACGGAAAGAGTTGTCTTTGTCATTTTTTCTCCTCCTCCCATTTAATCAATGGTGAAATTCGCTTTGCAATCAATTGATATCCTTCTTTATTAGGGTGGAATTTGTCTGTATACAGATAATCATTAACAGATAGTTGGAAAATATCGTACGTTGGGACAAAGACAATATCTGAAAACGAAGATGCCAGATCCTCCGTCTGGAAATTCCACTCTCTGACGATACTACTGGTCGTTTCGTTATCCTCTAATTCAATAAAGGGATTATAAAGCCCAATCATGTATACAGTCGCCTGTTTATTTACGGAACGAATTGTGGTAAAAACCTCTTTTAAATTTTGCAGGTACTTTTCCTGTATATCTTCTATTCCAGCTGTCTCAATGTCCATTAATGTTTGTCCACCCTGAAATAAATCATTCCCGCCAATTGTCAGCATAATTGCATCGGCTTCTCCCAGCTGGCGCTTAATTTCCTTCTGCTCCATCTGATTCTTTAATTCAGACGAGACCGCTCCACTAACGCCTAAATTATGAACACTAATTTTTTTCCCAAAGCGTTCTTTTAAATCATCGGTAACGAGACCTACATAGCCTTTACCTGACTCATCACCTGTCCCTCTCGTTAAGGAGTCTCCAAGTGCTACCAAAGAAAACTTGCCCGGGTCAACAGCTTTCTCCGGCTCCTCTTGTTTGATCTCAACGGGACTAGCCTCTGAATAATAGTCTTGAACCGCCCAACCTAAACAAAAAAGCCAAAACAAACAGACAATCGAAGCAAAAATCGTTATGTACCTAACTTTTTTCGTATGCAGATGAATCACCCTCTCGCTCTATATGTTTCCATTAAAACACATGATTCCCTTTTTTAGAAAAAATAGAACTCTTACAAGCACATAAAAAACCTCCGCTACAATCACACGGAGGCTGTTAACTATCTATCTTTTCTTTTTTTCATAAGCGCTTTTACCTTTTCTGTCGGATCCCAACAGGTAAATTGATAGGTCGTCTTGGTTTCAAAGCCAAGTCTTGAGCACCTATATATGGTTTTTCCCACTGTTTTCTCAACGGTAAAAGATTTACATGTCGCACAGCAATGGTACATGATTGAAGTCCTCATTACCCAATTCGATCAAGTGTCTCAATTGGTTCTACTTTCTTTTTATCAGCCTGTTTTGCCCAATACGTTGCCAAGATAGGGCCAGAAATATTGTGCCATACACTAAAGATTGCACTTGGGACAGCTGCTAACGGTGAAAAATGTGCAGTAGCGAGAGCCGCTCCAAGTCCAGAATTCTGCATTCCCACTTCAATTGAAATGGCTTTTTGATCCGCAAATGGCATCTTAAGTATTCTTGCCGCTAGAAAACCAATAGCAAGACCCAGTACATTATGCAGGATCACAATGCCTAAAATTAGAAATCCCGATTCAAGGATTTTTTCTTTATTAACACTAACCACTGCAGCCACTACTGCTACAATTGTTACTACCGAAACAAGCGGCAAAGCTTTTGTTACCTCGGTCGCCTGTGTTTTAAAGACTAATTTAACAACAAGACCTAATACGATTGGAATTAAGACAATTTGTATAATCGAAAGTAACATATCAGTCCCCGATACCGGCAGCCACTTGCTCGCTAATAGGTACGTTAAAGCAGGTGTCAAGAACGGAGCAAGCAAGGTAGAAACAGATGTTACCGCTACTGATAGTGCCGTGTTGCCTTTTGCTAAAAAGGTCATAACATTCGAAGCTGTTCCTCCTGGACAACAGCCTACTAAAATCACACCAACTGCCACTTCTGGTGATAGGTTAAAGCCTGTGGCCAATAAATAAGCCAGTCCTGGCATAATAATGAACTGTGCAGCCACTCCAATAAATACACTCTTTGGCTGCTTTAAAACCGCTTTAAAATCATCAAATGAGAGCGTTAAACCCATTCCAAACATTATAATTCCAAGTAAAATAGATATGTATGGAGCAATCCAGGTAAATCCACTTGGGATCCACATGGCCAATCCAGCAAAAATTAATACCCAAATTGCAAAGGTATTTCCAGCTGTTTTACTGATTTTTGTTAATATATTCATCTTAATGACGTCTCCTCTTCTAGACTTAGCACCTATTGTCCTAAGAAAAATTTAATAAATCAAATTATACTATAAATTCTGACTATTTACTTTATAATTTTAAAAAACAATAAAAGAAAACCTTGTCTGCTTAAAAAAGCATAACAAGGTTTTTTAAATGATTGCTATCTATTTTTTCTTTCCAACCAGATTAGCCAAAGAGTCAGGATCACTCCGAATAAGGACAGTACACCAAAAAATAAATAAACGGTATAGATGTCTGCTTGTTCCATTATGATACCTGCGGTGAATGTACTAAACCAGTTGCCTAATCCGTTGCCGATCGCAGAATAAAACGTGATGGCTGTTACTATTATATGAACCGGCACAATTTTTCGAAGGTACTGTAAGCCTGCTGGTATGAATAAGCCAATAGATAGTCCTTGCATAACTGAGGTGAAATAAACGAGATTTAAGCTCGGCTCAAAATAATAGAGTGCCCACCGAAGCAGCGAAGAAAACGCAGCAATCAGAACAATAGGCAGGAGACCTATCTTCTTGACCCAGGAGCCTGCTGCTCGCATAAAAGGAATCTCTGACAAGACAGCAAGTAAGAAGGCAATTCCAATCCCTGTATAGGTACCGCCGCGATCTTCTATAAACAATCCATAGTAAACATTATTGGCTAGATTTGGTCCAAAGATCAAAAACGTGATCGCTAGGAAAATGAGAAATCGTTTGATTGATAACAGTTCTTTAACACCAAAGATTAGATTGGGTTTTGCCAAACTCTGTGGTTCTTCAGGCAGCCGTAAAGCCAAATACGCACTAATCACCAGCGTAATGAAGAAACTATAAAAAATAACCGACAAACCAATTGTTTCTGCCAGCCGCCCCATTATAAACACGGCTAGTGCAAAGCCAAGTGAACCGAAGAGACGAAGATTTCCATAATTGGCTTTGACCCGGGTTGCGTACTGCAGGGATATCCCATCTGAAACAGGAATAATAGCGCTCTGAAAGATTGCTAGAATAATAGCAATCATCACCAGCCACTGATAATCATGAATAAACAAATATCCGAGAGCAAGAACCCCGGCAAGCAGTGTTGTCAAAGATAAAATCTTCGCTGGTTTTCCAGACCAATCACAAACCATTCCCCAGATTGGCTGCATAAACATCATTGCGATTGGACCTGCCGACATGATGGTCCCAATTTGATAACCATTCATTTTTTCAACTTCGCTTAAATATACACTTAAGAGCGGTGTTAAACTGCCTACCGCAAAAAAAGAAAAAAGATAAAATCCCTTAAATTGCAGGAGATTCCTAGTTTGTTTATCCAAGTTTCGTTTCCCCCATGCTGATTAATTCACTAGATGATATAAGCGGAAGGACAATGGTAAACGTCGTGCCTCTATTTACTACACTTTCCACAAGTACGTCGCCATTATGGCCCTCAATAATTTTAAAACTGACCATTAATCCTAATCCATTTCCCGTTTTCTTTGTCGTGAAAAAGGGTTCTCCTAATTTTTTCAGCTTGTCCTCAGAAATGCCAATTCCCGTATCTTGAATCGCCAAGCGCACCTGGTCATTTGTTTGACTAAGATCTACAGTTAGGACCCCTCCACCAGGCATGGCTTCCATTGCATTCTTCACAAAATTTAAAATGACCTGCTTTAAGCGGTTTTCATCACAAGCAACTAGGCTCATTTTATTTTCTATTTTTAGTATGATCTTGATATTTCGCTTTTCTGACTCAAACTTAACCAAGGATAAAACACTTTCGAGAATCGGAACGATATTTTTATTCTCAAGGTTTACGATTTGCGGTTTAGATAGAATCATAAATTCCTCAACAATTAAGTTGACTCGTTCTATTTCATCTAAAATGATATCGAGGTACTCCAGCCTGTCTTCACTTTCTTCATCGAGTTGTAGAAATTCAGCATATCCTTTCATGGATGTTAATGGGTTCCGAATTTCATGGGCGACTCCGGCTGCCAATTGTCCGACAGCTGCGAGCTTATCCTGTTGATGTAGTTTTTTCTCAACTTCTTTCTGTTCGGTGATATCATTTCGGATGGATAAATATTGATAGACCTCGCCTCTTTTACGAAAGGGCACAATTGTGGTATGGACCCAATAAACACTTCCATCTTTTGCTTTGTTACGGATATCACCCTTCCAAACTTCTCCCTTCTGAATCGTTGACCATAAATCAGCAAAAAATTCTTTGGAGTGATAGTGAGAATTAACAATTCGATGCGTTTTTCCAATCAGTTCTTCTTCGC